>JAOZOY010000150.1 GCA_029933005.1 Deltaproteobacteria bacterium | reverse complement strand
GAGTAAAGAAAGACATCTTTTTGGTAACCACCACCGTTCCCATGGCGCCAAGCAGGGGACCGATAATAAGCGCGGCAAGCAGACCACGTATCATAAAGGTATGCTCAAAGATGGCAGGCAGAAATCCTGCCACCGCCCAGCCTCTTATTATTTCATAGATACATTCCATATTATTTTATTATCATCCTGATCCGAGTGTTTTCTGGTGCATATCGAATGAAAAATCGCTTAAATCAGGATTATATATCAACACTCTGGATCCGTGCTGACATTGATGCCGAACAAACCGGCAATTCTTTCCGGATTTTTTAATTCATCCGGTGAACCATCAAAGGTAACAGTCCGATTGATCGCTGTTACCCGATCTGCAATACGAAGCATCATCTGAATATCGTGCCCGACCATGAGGATAGAATGGCCGTAATTCTGTTTCAAATGAACAAGCATTTTTTCAAATTGCAGCGCTCCATGTTCGTCCACATTGCTGGCCGCCTCATCAAGCAGCAGCAGTTCGGGAGCAGGGGTAAGGGCCTGGGCCAATAATACCCGGCGAAACTCTCCACCTGACAGATCACCAATCAACCGGTCCAGCAGATGTTCACAATGGGTTGCCTCCAGGATTTTTGTTATCTTTTGCCGTTTATTACTGCACCGACTAAAAAAAAGCGGTAGCCGCTGCAGCATAAGAGAGATAAAATCAAAAACAGTAATGGGAACGGAATGATCAAATTCAAGCAACTGAGGCACATATCCTATCCGACCTGTATCGCCGAAATAAAAACGAATTGTGCCTTTATGAGGCATTCCACCCATTATGCTTCGAATCAATGTGGTTTTTCCGGCTCCATTGGGGCCGATAAGAGCGTGAATTTGGCCATGTTTCACATCCATATTCACCTGATTGAGAATTTCATTCCCTCCCAGGGTCACGGCAAGATCACGAATTTCGAGGAGATTTATTTCCTCCGGCTTATTCTTTTTCTGTTTTGGCATTAGTGCCTTACTCCTGAGAAGCTGTCATAAGAAAACAGGTAAGCGAAGACTCCGAGAAACTGAAAACAACTTTTGAAACAAGGATTCGAAGGTCTCGCCTTGCTCGCTGTCTGCCTCTACGACAAAGCACTTACACCCGCCAAGCGAGTACTGAAAAGAGTCCTGAAAATTTGATGTTTTCTTTCACTTTAGTGGCTTAGATTTACTGTAAGCGATCGGTGCCCTTATAGTTGCGATTTGCTGGTCATGGTCAGCGCCTGTATTATAGTATTGAGATTTCGGCGCATAGCATTTTCAAATTTGTCTGCTGTGTATTGACCTTTGGAAATATGGGACAGGCAGTAAATACTGCATCCGGTTTCCTGAAAGATGATGTCCAGATATTTTTTCTTATAATCAATCTCCGTGAAAAGAATATTGACGTTGGCGCGTTTAATTCGTTTTATGGTATCCTGTAACTGTCTGGCATTTGGTTCAATGCCATGACGCGGCTGAACAACCGCTGTAATTTCCAGTCCCAACTCCTGAAAAAGATAGGCATAGCCATCATGAACTGTAGCTATACGAAGAGAATCCAGACTGATTTTATCAATTTTTGCCAATGTCTCCGCAAGCATCAAGCGAATACGTTTTGCGTAAGCACGAGCATTTTTTTTAAATTGCCTGCTCTGTTCCGGGCAGAGTTTACCAAGCTCATCCGCAATCGTCTGAATCTGGTGAATTGATCCGGTTATTGAAATATACGTATGACTGTTATAGGAAATTTTACTTTTTTCCTTTTCTCCCGGAAAACCGCCATAATTGAAAACTGGAATCAGCGGCAAACCTTTACTGGTATCAATAACGACAAGATGCTTGCTATCTATCGTTTTCAGCATGGGTTTAATGAACTCATCGTGCCCCAGACCATTAATCACCACAGCATCAAGGTTTTGTAAATTGGCAAGATCCGCCGGCAAAGGCTGATAGCTATGCGGATCAGAGTCAGGATTGATAATGGGAACAATTTCCATGGAGCTACCAACAATATTTTTCAGCCATGAATAATAGGGATGCAGGGATATGCCAATTCGTTTATGGCAGGGCTCGGCCAGGCTGTTTCCTGCCATAAGACACAAGACAACAAAAACTACAACAAAGGTTAACCTACTGTTTTTTTTCATTAAAAACTGCCTCCTGCGTAAATATCGGGCTTAATGCAAAGTTGATGTTAAAACCACCGAAATGTAAATATTCGTCTACTGACCAGGATATTCCGAAACAATTCCAGCAGAATTATCAGCAGAGTCAGTCACGCTGATTATCCACTTCCATCCTTTTTTTATAACATCTGTTGCCGGGTATTGCTGCATACCTGGATATATCCATATCTGATAAACATAACGCCGGCTGACATCACTATCCCTGCCAAAATGAGGGTGGGGATGTTCCTTATTTTGCAGATCAATGATGCGTAACATAAAACTGACATCCAAGGGATCTAGATTCTGTTTTTCGGCAATTTCAACATCTTTATTTACACCAAAATAATCAACCCAACCATCACCTTCATGACGTGACCAGGCGTACCCCCTGAGTCCGCCGGGAAGAAAGTAATCGGCAAATGGCGGCAGAGCCTCATTTTCCAGCATGGTAACATCAGGCCATGTTCCGTTGTTTTTCCTGAGATCAATAATATCCCCAGCCACACCGCTCAGGGAACGATATAGCGTGGGTGCCTGATTTGTCAGTACTCTGTCCGGTTGTTGATACATTTTCAGCGTGATTTTATTCTCCGGTGCGCGAACTGCAGCAAAGCGGGCTGCCATCAGCAAAATAACCATAATAAGCGTTGCAATGAGTAGCAGCGCCTCACGACGGGCTGCCAACGGCATAACCTGTACTTCTCTGTAGATAACGGCAGTTGATTCCTTGCTCTGTTGCCCATTTTCCATTGATTTGCTCTGTTTTATGCCACTGCTTATCAGCAAAGAAAAGTTTTACTGTAACCAATCACGGGGTAAAATCACCAAGCTTTCAGGTAACTCCTTATTCTATAAGCCTCAACTTTCCGACTTGGCATAACCCGTTGTTGTTTCGCGATTATTATAGCGCAG
>JAOZOY010000149.1 GCA_029933005.1 Deltaproteobacteria bacterium | reverse complement strand
GGTTGACGCTATAGCTGCCACCCCCACCGGCAGCACGGGCCATTACGGTGACGTCCCCAAACAGGATGTGGTTATCATCAGAATGTATGAAAAAATCTCCTCCAATTGATCTTAATCGCCCCTTTTCTCCGGCAAAGGGGCCAATCAAAATCACTGGCGGCTGGCGGTACAGCCCATATTCCGGTCATGAAGGAAGCTGCCAAAAAAATTATTCAGGTTAGGCGGATTGGCGATGACGTGGTGGAACCGGCCGACGGCAGACTCGCCCCGCCGCAACACTAAAAAACGGTTTTTTTCAATTCCCCAAGAAGGGTTGGAAAAACTATTCGCACCAAGGTTCCCTTGCCTTCCGTACTGTCAATGTCAATTGTTCCTCTGTGCTCTTTTATGATCTGCCGGACATAAGGAAGGCCAAGCCCCGTTGATCCTTCCTTGGTGCTGTAAAACGGTTTAAAAATATGCTTGACAATCTCAGCTGGAATCCCTGGGCCATCATCCCTTATCCGTACTTCAATCCCCTTTTCATTCAATCTTGTCTCAACCTCAATGCTATTTCCCGCCCCACAGGCCTCTATACTATTTCGAAGAACATGTAACAGGGCAACTTTTACGAGCTGCTGATCTCCCTGGAATGACAGGGGTACGGAAAATCGATCAAAATTTAATTTAATTTCCTTAAAGCTGATCTCAGGTTCAACAATCTCAATAATATCCTTGACAAGAGTGTTCAATTCAATGGGCAGAAAACGCTTTTCCATTGCCGGATGCAAATCTTCAATTTTATCAACAAGCGATTCCAACTTGCGTGTCTGATCCAGGACAAGATCAAAACGTTCTCGTTCTACATTATCAGTCGATTTTTTTGCCATCCGACACAACAATCCGCCGATAATCATCACCGGATTCCTGATTTCATGGGCAATGCGCAGGGCCAGTTCCGTGTGAGTACGATCGGAGACAATCGCTTCAATATCCTGATTCAACTCCAGCAGCTGCCGGCTGGTTTTTTTGATCCTGTTCTTATCCCTGGTCATCCTTGTCATGATAATCCGCATTTCACGAAAAAAAAGTGTCACGGCAAAAATAACAATAAAAGTCATTGTATTAAATCCGCCGCTGTAGGGCGAGATTGATCTCCACACCTGCCCGGCTCCGGCAAATAAAAGGAGATGCTTGACAAGATGGCCGATTGACCGAGAAATGCAGAAAGCCAGGATGGCCGTAAACAACCATACCAAGTAGTTATTAAGGGCATTTTCAGGATCATCTCTCTGCAAGTCTACGGTAATCATGACACATGCGGAGGATAGGACGATCATGGTAATGCAACCGACAATATCCACTCCCCAGATCAGATAAAGAGGGAATTGCATTACTCTACCCCATTCTTTTCAGATGAGTGCGCTCCAGAATGCGATTGCATCCGTTTCAGACCAAGATAGAAAAAAACAAGAGCCGGCACACAGACAAAATGATCCATTTTCAATATGAAAAAGCAATAATCTATCCATGTTTTCATAAGAACGACCTTATTTCTGTGGGCAATCACCCCGGCAAAATGATCAGCAGGAATCAAAGTTTCGACAAAATGTCCACAAAAAGCCCAGATATTCCAGACGGTCAAAAACACTGCCCCCCAGGACAACAGCCGCCAGCCCGATTTCGAGTTCAGCTCTGATTTCCAAATCCCGAATGCCAGTCCCGCCATGGCAATGGCATAAACAATATGCCCAACCTGATGGATATACAATCCTTCCGGCGAACCATGGGTCTGAATGGCAAAAGCAGTCGATGAGGGCAGGATCAGACCGCAGACGAGAAGAAAAAAAGAGGCGGCAACTTTGGGACGGGGCGATATTCTTGAAAAAAATCTAAAATTCATACGATCTTTCTTCCTAAACTGATCTTGTAAAAATCCTCTGGGGATGACATCTGAATCGTCTGAAAGCAATAAGCTCCTTCAAAAGTAACGGAGTCACGAAAAAGTTGCAAGAATGGATTCTTATTCCGGATCACAGATCAAGGAAAAGAGACGAAAGGGGATCACGCAAAAAAAAGGACCTGGGGCTTTCTCCCAAGTCCTTGTATGATCGTGGCGGGGTTGACCGGGCTCAAACCGGCGACCTCCTGCGTGACAGGCCGAATGAATGCGTATCTCACCTGATTTTATTGACTTTTTTGCACATGAAAAGCCGTTTGTGACCATCAAAAGATATTTTCATGAATGTCTTTTAATGGTAAAAATGCGCAGAGAGCAGGTAAAAAAACATCCTGTTTTCTCTAAAATCCATTCTGCTTCCGCTGCATCACCCCTCCCATTACAGCAATCCCCTTATATAATACCTTCTACATGCCCTTGCCCGAACCGGGCTTCTTGAACAATGGATTGAGCCGACCGCAAGCGGATCTGACTCAATCCTTATTGGTAAATATTCGGCTAGCACCCAAATTTCGTCCGATTCGCCTTACTCACATATGACTAATATAGCTCGCAAGGCGACTTGAACGAACTTGGGCACTATCCAAACATTTACAGGCCGAGTTTTTTGAAACTTTTTCACACAAGCCGAATATTTACCCTTATTGGTTATCTTTTTATGTCATTTCCAGATGCTAACAGTTTAAATGATTCTGTTTTTCCATCAAGCTATTAGAGATTCATTCCGTAAAATTTCGTTGGGCAATTATGATCCTTTTAGAATTTCAAGGCTTTTTATGATGCTTCTTTTATCTACCAATTGATCTGAAACAAATTTGTGGACAATACTTGATAATAATGTTTGGTAAGGTAATCCTTCAGAGTCAGCTCTGTGCTTAAGTAATTCCAGATCATTCGCCTTGAGACGTAAGCTTATGCTTTTTTTAGCATTAGCTTTGTCAATAATGCCTTCAATCAATTCTTTTTTTTGAGTACTAACAAGGCTGAATTGCGAAATATTTTTTTCAATTTCTTTTTCGTAGTTATCTAATTTTGTTTTCATAATTTCACCCCCTATATTTCTTGTTCAGCTTTCGGCTGGGATACGCTGTTTTTAAGACAATATTTGATTGATCATCGATTATGAATGGTACAGAATGAATGTAATCATTTAG
>JAOZOY010000028.1 GCA_029933005.1 Deltaproteobacteria bacterium | reverse complement strand
TAACTAGCTAATATGTTGTTATTTCTTTAACTTGTCGTCTATGACAGCAAGGGAATATGGAAAAAAGTAAAGTTCTGTAATAAAGCAACCATGAATTATTATCAATAAAATGGCATTCTGCAAATATGGACAAAAATAGTTTGCTCTTTTTTTATGTTGCTCCTGTATAATGAAATGATTATTTAAAGAGATTATGAGAAAAAAAAATAGAAAAAATAACGAACTGCGGCCCGTGCTCATCGAGAGGGGATTCCAGCCCCAGGCCGATGCTTCGGTTCTGATCAAAATGGGCAATACCCATGTCCTTTGCGCCGTCACGGTTGAAGAGAGCGTGCCATCCTTTTTAAAGGATACGGGCAAGGGCTGGATCACCGCTGAATACGGCATGCTGCCCTGTTCCACCAATTCAAGAATGAAACGGGAGGCGGTGCGGGGTCGATCCGGCCGCACTTATGAAATCCAGCGTTTGATCGGACGTTCCCTGCGGATGATGGTTGATTTGGCGAAACTGGGGGAGAGGACCTTCCGGGTAGATTGTGATGTGCTGAACGCCGACGGTGGCACACGGACAGCATCCATCACCGGCGCGGCCATGGCTCTTGGGGATGCGCTGGCCATGCTCCAGAAAAAAGGTGTTCTGGGCGAAATTGATCTGTTACCTTTGGCCGCAGTGAGTTGCGGTATTGTTGGCGACCAATCCTTGCTTGATCTTGATTATGGGGAGGATTCCACTGCCGAGGCGGATGCAAATTTTGTCATGACCGGAGACGGTCGCCTGATCGAGGTGCAGTGCACGGCCGAGGGCAGACCCCTTGCCCAGGCGGAATTTGATGAACTCACCAACCTGGCCCGGCAGGGAATTGGACAATTGCTGGCCTTGGAGAGCCAGACAAAATGAGCTCTCCTTTTACCCTGCATTGCACCTCTTCCCGAAGCGCGGCTCGGCGGGGTGAGGTGCGCACTTCCCACGGCATTTTTCAGACCCCGATCTTTATGCCGGTGGGCACCCAGGCCACGGTAAAGGGCATTACGCCGGAAAACCTGAAGGAACTTGGGGCGCAGATTATCCTGGCCAACACCTATCATCTCTTTGTCCGGCCGGGGCACGAGTTGATTCGGGATCTCGGCGGTCTGCACAGTTTCATGAATTGGGATCACCCTATCCTTACTGACAGCGGCGGTTTTCAGATTTTCAGCCTGCGGGATCTGGCCAAAATCAGTGAAGAGGGGGCGACATTCAAATCCCATCTGGACGGCGGCATGCTCTTTTTGAGTCCGGAGAAGGTTGTGGCCGTCCAGGAAGACCTGGGCTCTGACATTATGATGTGCCTTGATACCTGTATTCCTTATCCCGCCGACCGGCAGGAGGCTTTTGAGGCCACCAGGCTGACCGGTCGCTGGGCCAAACGGTCTCGGGCGGTCCATAAAAACAATGATCTGCTTCTTTTTGGTATTGTGCAGGGCGGCATGTATGATGATTTGCGGAAAATGGCGGTGGATGAGCTGCTGGAAATCGGCTTTGACGGCTATGCCCTGGGGGGATTGAGTGTTGGCGAACCCATCGAGATGATGCGGGAGATGACGGAAAAGAGCGCAGCCCTTTTGCCAGTGGATTCCCCCCGTTATCTCATGGGCGTTGGAACACCTGAGGATCTGGTGGAATCGGTTTACCGGGGCATTGATATGTTTGACTGCGTTATGCCCACCAGAAATGCCAGGAATGGAATGCTCTTTACTTCTCGTGGCAGGCTTGTTATAAAAAACGCCCAGTATCATGACGATTCTCGACCTGTTGACGAGTTATGTGACTGTTATACCTGCAGGAACTATTCACGAGCCTATTTGCGTCATCTCTATATGGCCCGGGAAATCTTGTCCTCGCATCTGAATACCGTCCATAATCTGCATTATTTTGTCAACCTGATGGCCGGTATCCGCCGGGCCATTGAAGAGGATCGCTTTGAGATCTTCAGAAAAGAATTTTACGATTTGCGTAAACACTAAGAGGAGGTTTATTACATGACATCTTTAGCGTACGCGGCTGATGCCGCATCGGCAGGAAGTCCCCTTGGCGGATTGATTCCGATGATTTTGATTTTTGTGGTCTTTTATTTTCTGCTCATCAGGCCGCAGCAGCAAAAGGCCAAATTGCAGCAGTCCTTCCTGAGCAGCCTGAAAAAAGGAGATGTCGTGATTACCAGCGGCGGTCTGCACGGTACCATCAAGGGGCTGACCGACAAGGTGGTGACCCTGGAAATAGCCGAGAATATCCGGGTTAAGGTTTCCCGTCAGAATGTCCTGAGTCCGGCATCAGCCTTGTCCGACAAGAAGGGTGACGGATGCAAGTCAGGGGGGTGACTCATTAAAAAGAAATAGTTTCACCGGGTGTGAAAAGTATAACGGGAGCACCGATCATGTTGCTCCCGTTTTTTTATTTTTTGAGTTTTAATATAAATTATTTCATAAGGAGAAAAATATGGCAGCGGCAACAAAAGGAGACAGTGTTAAAATTCATTACACCGGCACACTTAACGACGGCACGGTCTTTGACTCATCCGCCGGACGTGAGCCATTGGGGTTTACCCTTGGCAGTGGTCAGGTGATTCCTGGGTTTGACGAGGCAGTGCTCGGCATGAGTCATGGCGAGTCCAAAAAAGTGACGATTCCGGCGGATAAGGCCTATGGAGAGTATAAGAAAGAATTGGTCATGCCCGTGCCCAAAAATCAGGTTCCTGCGGAGATTAATCCTGAGGTGGGACAGAAGCTGCAGCTTCAAGGTCCCAACGGCCAGCCTATGATGGTAGTGGTGGTGGCGATCAATGATGACCATATCATGCTGGATGCCAATCCTCCCCTGGCCGGCAAGGAGCTGACGTTTGAAATTGAGCTGGTGGAGATTTCCTGACAGTCTCACAAAGGCATAGAGATTATCAGAAATTCCGTGTCTCTGCGTCCGCTTTGAATGACGGGATAATAATCACGATTTTGCTCACTGTGAAAATGGCTGCTGCCCCCTGTGTCTTGTCTGGGGAGTCGGGCCGGTATTCCGGCGTTTAAGCGAATTATTCATGCATCATATAATTCTTTTTCCCTTTTTTGTAAAATCTCAGCCAGGAAGTTAAAGGCCTCTCCTCTTCGCCCGTTCGGAGTCTGCGCTTACCTGGGCCTTGTCGCTTATCGCTTAGAGGGACTATAACAGCGAAGCGGTGTGCCAAAATCAGGTAAGCGCAGACTGCGAACGAACAGGTTACTATTTCTATAGTTTGTTATGAAATGGTCATTAGCTTTCTCCTTAGTGAGCTCTGGGCGCTCCGTGTTAAATTTGTTGTTTTTACGAGATTTTTAATTTTGCACCTTTCTAACCAGTCCATCTTCCTGCCAGTCAATTTCAGGAAAGGTTTCGAGCCTGACCAGTGTGTTGGGCTGGGCCTGGTCCAGCCTTGCGCCGTTCAGAGCATAAATATTTTTAATTTTGAAATTCAGATTAGCAAGACCGTGGGCCATGTATTCCAGTCGATCTCCCGGTTCAATCTTATGGCGGATATCAAAGAGGGTGCCGGATCCTTTTTTTCTGACCAGCAGGGCCGGAACATAGATCTGATCAACGCGGGGGCCTGAGTAGAGCATGTCATCTTCATCCGGCGGTCCGTCAAGAAAATTCTCGGTATAACCCCGGGAGCCCAGTTTGACAATTTCCTTCATGAACTCCTCTCCCATAACCACAGGTTCATGGGGATTTTTCTCCAGGCATTGATAAATATAATCCAGAGCGGCCCGGTAGATTCGGACAATACCGCCGGTATAATAGATCCCCTTCATTCTTCCTTCGATTTTGATGGAATCCACTCCGGCCGCGATCAGTTCCGGCAATCGGTTGATCAGGCAGAGATCCTTGCTGTTAAAGATATGGGTTCCCCGCTCATCTTCCTCCACCGGAAAAAAGCAGTCCGGTCTTTTTGCCTCTTCAAGCCGGTAGGAGTAACGGCAGGGATGGGCGCACAGTCCCTTGTTGGCGTCCCGCCCCGTGAGATAGAGGCTGAGCATACAGCGGCCGGAATAGGAGATGCAGAGGGCGCCGTGGACAAAGATTTCAATTTTGGCACTGATCTTTTTTTTGATTTCGCGGATTTCCGCAAGGGTCAGTTCCCGGGCCAGATTGATGCGGCTGACACCTTGCTGTTCCCAGAATATGGCGCTTTCGCCGTTGGTGACATTGGCCTGGGTGGAGAGGTGGATTTTTAATTGCGGCACGATCTTTCCGGCCAGGCCGAGAATGCCGGGATCGGAAATAATGAGTCCGTCCACCCGGATTTTTGCAAGAAATTTCAGATAGTCGGCAAGACCTTTAAAGTCCTGGTTATGGGCGAATATATTGACTGTGATAAAGACCCTGGCTCTGTGCTGGTGGGCAAAGGCAACAGCCTCCCGAAGTTCATCCTCGTTGAAATTGGCGGCCTGGGCCCGCAGGCTGAATCGTTTGCCGCCAAGATAGACCGCATCAGCGCCATAATGGATGGCGATTTTCAGTTTTTCCAGGCTGCCGGCCGGGGCCAGGAGTTCACAGCGGGGATGACTCATTTTTTTGAGTCTGGCTGAAATCGTTCTGGGGAAAGCAGCACGGCGCCTACGGGCTGGCGTTTTTCACCAAGCTTTTTGCCGCCAAGTTCAATGGAGTAGTCATAGAGACTCTGCTGCAGGGGGGCAAGATGAAGGGTAGGGTAGGGTTTGCCCTTTATGAAACCGGAGAAGCCGCAGACATGGCCGCAGTCGTTAATCACCGTGGGGACGCCGTAGGTTCGGCAGTTCACCGGTCGAGCCTCGTAGCAGTCGCACTGTTCCTCATTGTTTAAAAGGGGACAGCGGATACGGGCCGTGGAGGGATCGTCTTTTGCGGCAACGAGATTTCGCCATTCTTGAAGAGCCTTTTTCGCCCGCTCCCGAATTTCCGCCTTGATTCCGTCTTCGAGCAGACTGAAGCGGTGGGCGAGATAAACAGCCTCGATATAAGAGAGATCAAAAACAGCTGAACAGCAGTCGGAGCAGCCCTGTTTGCATTTCACCTCCTCCGGAAAACGCTGCCGGACAAGCTCCATGGTCTGATCCACATATTGATAGAGTTTGAGTAAATTTTCGAACATTTTATTTGGTGTATCAGCTTACGGATTTATTTTGTTTTTTGACCTTCTTCGGCCGGCATGGTAATTATGAGGGGTAATAAAATAACTTAAACCTTAATCCTGAAATCGTCATCAATTTTTCAAAATTTTTGTGCAGACTTTAAAGAATAAAAGAGTCAGCGTGGCTATGAGCGGCGGAGTGGACAGTACCGTGGCCGCTGCCATCCTTAAACAAGAGGGATATGACGTTTCCGGGGTTTTCATGATCCTGGCCCAGCCGGATCTTCAAGATCAGCTTGACCGGGTGAGGAAGGTGGCCCGTAAGTTGGATGTTCCCCTTGAAATTGTCGATTTGAGCCGGGAGTTTCGCAAAGAGGTTCTGAACTATTTCAGCAACAGTTATTTGCAGGGCAGGACACCTAATCCTTGTGTCATTTGTAATCCTGCAATAAAATGTGGATATTTGCTGAACGCGGTCTGTCCGGAATCGGCCGATAAGCTGGCCACGGGCCATTATGCCCGGATCGATTTCGACGGGCAGGGCCATTATCGGCTGCTCAAAGGCAGGGATATCGGCAAGGATCAGTCTTATTTTCTTTGCGGTCTGAGTCAGCGTCAGTTGGCCAGCCTTGTTTTTCCCCTTGGCGGTTTGAGCAAGGAGGAGGTTTACCTGCGGGCCGAGGAGTTGGGATTTTCGGATTTCCATGGCCGGGAGAGTCAGGATGTCTGTTTTCTTGAAAGTCGGAGTATAGCCGATTTTTTCGTGGATCAGGATTTGGGTCTTCCTGGAAAAGGAGAGATTGTCGATTCAATGGGCCGTCATCTTGGCGAACATCAGGGGATTTTTTATTATACAATCGGCCAACGGCGCGGACTTGGTCTTTGCGATGCCACGCCCTGGTATGTGATTGGGCTGGATGTCGCGAAAAATCAGGTGGTGGCGGGTAAGGAAAAGGATTTATGGCATGACCGGTTTGTTGTGGAAAAGATGCGCTGGACCAGCGGTTTTCCAGCGGAACTCCCTGCGATTTTTGATGTGAAGATCCGTTACCGCCACTTGGGGGAGCGGGCAAAGGTGAACCGGAGAAACGATGGAGCCGAGGTTGTTTTTGCGGAGAAGCAGCGGGCCATAACTCCGGGCCAGTTTGCGGTTTTTTATGATGGAAATCAGGTTATAGGCTGTGGAGAGATTGTGTAAGAGCTCATCAGCACCCGATCAGGCTGGTTCACATAATACTACTATAGTTCTCTCAGCCTGCTTGCGCACATCTGGGATACTGGTAAACTTACAGTACGGAGTTCCCCCAAGGATTTTAGCCCTTGGTGAAATGTAGAGAGATTGCAGGATGAAATCAAAAAGTAAGCGGGTGGCAGTGACGACCCTGGGATGCAAGGTCAATCAGTTTGAGTCGGCGTCCTTTATCTCTTCTCTGGAGGCAAGAGGCGCTGAAATTGTGCCTTTTTCCCATGAGGCGGATATTTATATTATTAACAGCTGCGCTGTCACGGCCCGGGCCGGAGCCGAATCCCGCCGTATGGTTCGTCGGGCCTACAGGAGTAATCCTGATGCCAGGATCGTGGTGACCGGTTGTTATGCGCAGATGGCCGGCTGCGAACTTCTTGATCTTGTTGATCAGCCGGTTTGTCTGGTAGGCAATGCCTATAAGCATCTGCTGGTTGACTATACCCTTGCCGATGATTATTGCGATATCGAGATGTACATGACAGATATCAGCAAGGTCAGTGAGATCTGTGATTTGCCGGTAAAAAGTTTTCGCGGCAGGACCAGGGCGTTTTTGAAAATTCAGGATGGCTGCAACAGCTTCTGTTCCTACTGTATTATTCCCTATGCCAGGGGACGCAGCCGTAGTCTGCCGCTGGATCGGGTTTTGGAGCAGGCCCGCATATTTGCGGAACAGGGATATCGGGAAATTGTTTTGACCGGCATTCATGTGGGGAAGTACGGTTCTGATCTTGAGTCATCCTTCACCCTGGTCGGTTTGATGGAAAAACTGGCTTTGCAGGAGCCGGATATTCGTTTTCGGATCAGTTCCCTGGAACCCGGAGAACTGCATGATGATCTGCTTGCTCTGATTGGCTCCTCTCCGAATATCATGCCCCATCTTCATATTCCGCTTCAGAGCGGTGACAGTGGCATCCTGAAAAAGATGAATCGGCATTACTCGCCGGAGGATTATGCGCGTACCGTTGAGAAAACCATCAGCCTGCTGCCGGACGCATGCATTGGTTCCGATGTGCTGGTGGGGTTTCCCAGTGAGGATGAAAAGGCTTTCCTGAACACCCGAAATCTGCTGACCGGTCTGCCGATTTCCTATCTCCATGTCTTTCCCTATTCAAAGCGGCCCGCCACCCTTGCCGCCCGGATGGAAGGACAAATTTCGGGTCCGGTCAAGAAGGAGCGGGTAGCGGTTTTGCGTCGGCTGGACCAGGAGAAACGGATGGCGTTTTATAGTCGTTTTACAGGCACGGTCCACAGGGTGCTGGCCGAAAACAAAAAAAACCGTTTTAATCTCATGCGCGGTTTTACGGAGAATTATATCCCGGTTTACTTTTCGGCTCCGGCCGGGTTGAGTAATCGGATTTGTGACGTCAGGATCGACCGGCTGGAAGAAAATATGGCTTTTGGTGAAATTGTTCCGTAACGGGCATAACAAACAATGAAATCAGCGGAATATACCGGAGAGAATATCTGATAGCGACATTCGTTTTCTGTTCTCTGTCCTCTGGTTTCTGACTTCTGAATAAAGAGAGAGACATGATCGGTGAAATTATCTC
Organism: Deltaproteobacteria bacterium; assembly: GCA_029933005.1. Classification (GTDB taxonomy): domain Bacteria; phylum Desulfobacterota; class Desulfobulbia; order Desulfobulbales; family SURF-16; genus JAGHCC01. The sequence continues at coordinate 26,987 of JAOZOY010000028.1, read as the reverse complement.
CATTGGCGACGAGTTGACCTCGGGACGGATTCTGAACTCAACCAGTTATTTTGCCGCCAGCCATCTTTTTGGGGCCGGCCATGAGGTTTCCGCCATGTTCACCATTGGCGATGAACCGGAAATAATTGGTTCTTCCATCAAGGACAGCATTGACCGGGCTGATTTTGTCGTGGTCACCGGCGGCCTGGGTTCTACCAGTGATGATTTGACCAATGAGGCAGTGGCCCAGGCCCTGGATCGGCCGACTACTCTGTATCCCGAGATTTTTGATAAGATCAAAAAATCCAGGCGATTTGCCAGTATGCCTTCTCTGGAAAAGCTGGCCTGGCTGCCTTCGGGGGCAGAGATTTTAAAGCCTGGTGAGAGGATGGCAGGCTATCTGCTCATTTATAATGATAAGCCGATTTTTTTCCTCCCAGGTGTTCCCAACCAGATGCGGGAATTGATGCTTGATCGGGTGATTCCCCGCCTTGCGACCTGGAAAGGCGGTAAGACCAGTCTGGTCCGGCAGAAGGTTTATAAAGTTTTCGGTCTTTCCGAAATGGAAATTAACAAGAGACTGGAGTCGGTTGAAAACAGCCACAGCCAGGTCCGCATCGGTTACTATCCACTTTCTACCGAAGTGCATGTGAGTCTCACTGTACGGGGCGAAAGCCATACCGAAACAGAGAAATTGTTTCAGCAGATAGAAAGGGTCATTGAAGAGACCATGGGAGACTTTCTTTATGGCGAAGATGACGCCTGCCTGGAAGGGGTTGTCGGCCAGATTCTCCATGCCCGCAAGCTGACAATCAGCGTGGCTGAATCCTGCTCCGGCGGTTTGATGGCGCACCGGATCACTACCATTCCGGGCAGTTCCAACTATTTTTTCGGCGGAGTGGTGGCCTATTCCAACGATTTAAAGGAAAAACTGCTGTCGGTGAACAGACAAACTCTGGTTAAGCATGGCGCTGTGAGCCGGCAGACGGCTCGGGAGATGGCCCTGGGTATCTGCGAGGCCACGGGCAGTGATATCGGTATTTCGGTGACCGGTATTGCCGGTCCCACTGGAGGGACGGAAGAAAAGCCGGTGGGTACGGTCTGTTTTGGGCTGGCAGCTGGTGAGGACTCGTTTGATTTTCTTTTTCATTTCCACGGCAAACGGGTCATGATCCAAACCAGGGCGGCCATGACCGGCCTTGATCTGGTTCGGCGTTATCTGCTTAAGCTGGAGCTGCCGTCGGATTGATTCATTTAATCATGGGAAGAAATGAGAAGATCGGGTATTATTTTTTGTTTTGCAATAACTTATTTGTAATCGTTCACCAGCAGCTCACGGAGTCTTCGCTTACCTGAGCCTTGTCGTATAGAGGGGCTATAACAGCGAAGCGGTGTCTGCCAAAATCAGGTAAGCGCAGACTCCGAATGAACCGGTAAGCGAGGAACGAGACTCCGAATCTGTGGCACTGGTAAACGATTACAGATCGTGGTTTTCGTAATTTTGTAGACCCCGGTGAACGGTTTCACTAATCAGGTGATCAGGCTGTAGGCTAAAGGCTATTAGTTTTCGAAGCCTACGAGGTAACGAGTTCATTTTACCTACAGCCTGTCGGCCTGAATAGACGTTTTACACAAAAAATAATATAAATCAGTTCAAACAGGAGACAGTAATATGGCCATCGCCGAGGGAAAAACGAAAACACTGGATTCGGCAATATTTCAAATTCAGAAGCAGTTTGGTAAAGGTTCGATCATGCGCCTTGGCACCGATGAGGTTCAGGCTATTCCGGTCATTCCTACCGGCGCCCTGAGTCTTGACATTGCCACAGGAGTGGGCGGTTTCCCCAGGGGGCGGGTAACGGAAATCTATGGCCCGGAATCTTCGGGCAAGACCACCCTGGCCCTGCATGTCATCGCTGAAGCCCAGAAACTAAACGGTGTTGCCGCCTTTATTGATGCCGAGCATGCTCTGGATTTGGCTTACGCATCCAGGCTCGGGGTTAACGTGGATGATCTGCTGGTTTCCCAGCCCGATTATGGTGAGCAGGCCTTGGAGATTACCGAGATCCTGATCCGGAGCAGTGCTGTGGACGTGATTGTCATTGACTCGGTGGCTGCCCTGGTGCCAAAGGCGGAGATTGACGGCAATATCGGCGATTCCCACATGGGCCTACAGGCCAGGTTGATGTCCCAGGCCATGCGGAAATTGACCGGTATCCTGAAAAGGACCAATACCTCCCTCATTTTTATCAACCAGATTAGAATGAAGATCGGCGTCATGTTCGGAAATCCCGAGACCACCACTGGCGGTAATGCTCTGAAATTTTATTCTTCCATGCGTTTTGATATCCGCAGGCAGACACCGATCAAGGATGGCCAGGAGGTCATCGGCAACAGGACAAAGGTGAAGATTGTCAAAAACAAAGTGGCTCCTCCTTTTAAAATCGCCGAGTTTGATATTGTTTACGGCGAAGGGATTTCTAAAGTCGGAGATACCCTGGATCTGGCTGTGGGCCAGGACATCGTGGATAAAAGCGGAGCCTGGTACTCCTACGAGGGTGAACGGATCGGCCAGGGTCGCGAGAATGCAAAGGAGTTTCTCAAGGAGCATCCTGAGATGACCGTTGACATTGAGCGCAAGGTGCGGCTCGGTTTTGGTCTGCCGGTTGATTCCGGCGAAGAGAAAGAGGAAGAGGCGGAAGTCAAATCAGAATAATAAAATTTTGGATTTTGGCCTTAAAAACTGATCGTAAGTATAAATCATTTCGAGCCTATGCTGGATCGAGAACTTTCAGCCAAATTCCGAATTCAGCATTCCGCAATCCTAAATCCCCAATCCCAAATTCAATATCCTAAATAATCATGACTGGAAAAGAGATACGAAAAAAGTTCCTCGACTATTTTGCCGACAGGGGTCACACAGTGGTGGAAAGTTCCGCCCTGGTACCCAAGGATGATCCGACATTACTCTTCACTAATGCCGGCATGGTGCAGTTCAAACGGGTTTTTACCGGTGAGGAAAAGCGGGATTATGTCCGGGCCGCAACCTCCCAGCGCTGCGTGCGGGCCGGTGGTAAGCATAATGATCTGGAAAATGTCGGCTATACGGCCCGGCATCATACTTTTTTTGAGATGCTGGGGAATTTTTCTTTTGGCGATTATTTCAAGGAAGACGCCATTCATTATGGCTGGGAGTTCCTCACCAAGGTCATTGGTCTGCCCACGGAAAAGATGTGGATTTCGGTTTTTGAGGATGATGACGAGGCCTATGGGATCTGGGAAAAGATAGAGGATGTTCCTGAAGGTCATATTGTCCGACTCGGTGAAAAGGAAAACTTCTGGGCCATGGGTGATACCGGTCCCTGCGGACCCTGTTCCGAGATCCATATTGACCAGGGCCCGGAGGTGGGTTGCGGCCGGGCTGACTGCAAGGTCGGCTGTGACTGTGACCGCTATCTTGAACTCTGGAATCTGGTTTTTATGCAGTTTGAGCGCAGTGAGGACGGCAAACTGACGCCCCTGCCCAGGCCAAGCATTGACACCGGTATGGGACTTGAGCGCATTGCCGCCGTGGTTCAGGGAGTACACAGTAATTATGATTCCGATCTCTTTACCGGTCTGATCAATAAGATTGCTGAAATCAGCAAGATATCATACAGAGAGGATTCCCGCCGTGATACGGCCATGAAGGTTATTGCCGACCACAGTCGGGCCACCACCTTTCTCGTCGCCGATGGCATCCTTCCTTCCAATGAGGGCCGGGGATACGTGTTGCGGCGCATCATGCGGCGCGCTATTCGTTTTGGTCGTTTTCTCGGACTGACAAAGCCTTTTATGTCTGCTGTCACGGCGGAGGTGATTGCTGAAATGGCTCAGGCCTATCCCCATCTTCTTGATGCCGGGGAACTTCTGGTTAAGGTTGTACACCATGAGGAGGAGCGTTTCCTTGAGACCCTTGATCACGGATTGGCCTTGTTGGAGGAGGAAATCGATCGCATGAAGACCGCCGGAGAGGCAGTCATCGGCGGTGAATTTATTTTCAAACTCTATGATACCTACGGTTTTCCAGTGGACATTGTCCGTGATATCGGTCTGGATTCCAATCTGGAGATCGATGAAGACGGTTTCAACCGCGCCATGGCGGAGCAGCGGGAACAATCCCGAAAATCATGGAAGGGGAGCGGTCTTGCGGAAAAGACAAAGGGTATGCAGGAGTTGCTTGCCAGGGAAGAAAAAACCGATTTTGTCGGCTACGAAAGGTGGCAGGCTTCATCGACGATAAAAGAAATTCTGAACCAGACCGGTGAGCTGGTAACCGAGGCCGCAGAGGGCGACAGGGTTTCCATTATTTGTGGAGAGACACCGTTTTACGCAGAGTCAGGCGGTCAGGTGGGTGATCAGGGCGAGATTGTTGTGTCAGGCGGACAGGCCCGGGTGCTTGATACGGTTTCCATCGGCAACGGTTTGATTCTGCATCAGGCCGAAGTTGTCGAGGGCCGGCTGGCCCGAGGCGCGGAGGTGAAGTTGAAGGTTGGCGAGAACAGACGGCGACGGATCGCCGCAAATCATACTGCCACTCATCTTCTCCAGGCCGCCCTGAAAGAAGTGCTTGGTGATCATGTCAAGCAATCGGGTTCCCTGGTGACTCCGGACCGGCTGCGTTTTGACTTTACCCATTTTTCTCCATTGACAATCAAAGAGATCAGGGCGGTGGAAAAGAGGGTCAATGAAGAGATACGGATGAACAGCCCGGTACAAACCGCGCTTCTTGGCCGTGATGAGGCGATTCAAGCCGGAGCCACGGCCCTGTTCGGTGAAAAATATGGTGAGACGGTGCGCATGGTAAGTCTTGCCGGGTTCAGCAGGGAACTCTGCGGCGGCACCCATGTTACGGCCTCCGGTGAAATCGGTCTGATGAAGATTACGACGGAAACCGGGATTGCCGCCGGTATCCGCAGGATTGAGGCAGTAACGGGAGCGGGGGCTCTGGAGCTGTTTCAGAAAGAGGACGCGGTTCTTGCCGATGTTGCCGAACTACTCCGCTCAACTCCTGCTGAAACTGTGGATCGGATCAAACATCTCCAGGCCAGGCAGAAGGAGATGGAAAAGGAAATCAGTTTGTTGAATGCCAGATTGTCGCTTGTAAGCCTGGATGAGATGATCAACCGCGGCAAAATGGTGGAGGATATAAAGGTCGTCGCCGGCCGGATAACACTTGATTCTTCAAAAACCATGCGCGAGGTTGGTGACCGGGTGCGGGATAAGCTGGGCTCGGGCGTTGCTGTGCTGGGCGGGGTTTTGAACGATAAGGTTTCGCTCCTGGCCATTGTCAGCAAGGATCTGACGAAAAGGCTCCAGGCCGGTAAAATAATCAAGGAAGTAGCTGTCATGGTAGGTGGCGGCGGCGGCGGCCGGCCGGATATGGCCCAGGCCGGCGGCGTTATGGTTGATAAACTTCCGGCGGCCTTGGAAGCGGTTGCCACCATTGTTGCGGCGCAACTTAAAATAGGTCGATAGTAAGACGTAAGGAAAACAACAAATTTCTAGGCCTTATTATCTAGAAAAAAAGTTGACAGGCCCATAGGAATGTAGTAGAAATCGCCATAATTTTATGAGGGGACATTCATTTTTCCTGTCTCTACCAGTAAACGCAGCAAAACGAGGAGGCGTAGATGATTGATATAGATATCACAATGTTGATTCAGATCGTGAATATCCTTTTTCTGATCGTGATTCTGAATGCGGTTTTGTATAAACCGGTGCTGGCGATTCTGGCGAAGCGCAAGAAGAAATTGGCTGATCTGGAAAGCGAGGCTGAAAATTATCGTAAAAATGCCAAACTGAGAGGCGAGGAGTTTGATAAAAAACTTCTTGAAGTCGGCCAGAAAGCCAAGGCCAAGCTTGATGATGCACGCAACGAGGCTCAGACGGCTGGAAATGAGACATTGGCCAAGATTCGCAGTGAATCCGATTCTGCCAAGTCCAGCCAGCTCAGCCAGGTTAAATCTGATTTTGCAACCGCCCGGAAAGAGCTGAGCGGTCAGTTGGATAGTTTTGCTAATGAGATGGCAAGTAAGGTGCTTGGGAGGGCGGTTTAAGATGAACAGCAGGGGAAAATGGAAAAAAATCGGTATAACAACCATTGCGGTAATCAGTGTGCTGTCAATGGCAGGGTTGCTGTACGCCTCGGGTGGAGAGCATGGCGGCGGTCATGAAGTTCACGATAGTCTGTCTCCGGCCAAGCTTAAGGATTTACTCTGGAGAACTCTGAACTTTGCTGCCTTAATGATCATTCTGGTCAAATTTCTGGCTAAGCCTCTTGTTGATGGACTGCGGGGCAGGCGTGAAGGAATTCGTGAACAGTTTGATAACCTTGAGGCCGAGAAAAGTGAAGCCGAGAGGGAATACAAAGAATATGAAGCGAAAATCGCCGGCATGGATGCGCAACTTGATAAGATGATCGACAATGCCATTGCCCAGGGTGAGGTAGAAAAGAAAAGAATTATTGAAGAGGCGAATCAGGCTGCCGAGAATATTAAACGTCAGGCCGAGAATGCAGTTCAAAACGCCTTGTCCGAGGCAAGAAAAGAGCTGAAGGACGAGATTGCCGATAAAGCGGCAATCATGGCGGAAGAAATAATCAAAAAGAACCTGCAGGATGCTGATCAGGTGAAACTTGTAGAAAATTACCTTGATAAAGTGGGAGCCTTGAAATAATGAAAAATGCAATTTTAGCCAAAAGATACGCCAAGGCATTATTCGCGGTGGGCAAGGAAGAGAATGCCTTTGACGAATACACCGATGCCTTGAACGGATTTGCCAAGATGTACGCCACAATACCCGAAGTGCTTGATGGGTTGACGAATTTTATTTATCCCCAGGATGTCCGGGAAAATGTCATGGCGGCGCTGGTGAAATCAGCCGGCCTGACCGGTGTTATGGCCAATTTTATGAATCTGCTGGCCCAGAAGAGAAGAGCGGATGTTTTGCCGGATATCGCCGAGACCTTTCAGTCCATGGTTGATGAAGAGCATAACGTCTGTCAGGGTCTGGTCGTAACGGCAACGGAAATTGATAACGATTTGAAGGAAAAGGTTAAGGAAACACTGGAAAAGATAACAGGAAAGCAGGTCACCTTGAACACCGAGGTTGATGAAGCCATTATTGGCGGAATGGTCGCCAAGGTCGGCGATCTCGTGTTTGACGGCAGCATTAAGACCCAGCTTGCCGGTTTAAAAGAGTCCATAAAAGGGAGTGAATAAGCAATGCAGATCAAAGCTGAAGAAATTAGTCAAATTATCAAGGGACAGATCAAGGACTATGAAACAAAAGTTGATCTGAGTGAAACCGGAACCGTAATCTCCGTAGGTGACGGTATTGCACGTGTCCATGGAGTTGAAAACTGCATGGCCATGGAGCTCCTGGAGTTTTCCGGTGGTATTCTGGGTCTTGCTCTGAACCTTGAAACCGACAATGTTGGTTGTGCTATTCTTGGAAATGTATCAGGAATTAAAGAAGGCGATATCGTTAAACGAACCGGTAAGATTGCCCAGGTTCCTGTTGGCCCCGAGTGTGAAGGCCGCGTTGTTGACGGTGTTGGCGCCCCTATTGACGGACAGGGAGCCATTAATGCTAAAGAATCTGCAAGGATGGAAGTTATTGCTCCAGGCGTTATTGCCAGAAAGGGTGTTCACGAGCCCTGCTATACGGGCAGCAAGGCTATTGATGCCATGACCCCTGTTGGCCGTGGCCAACGTGAGTTGATTATTGGTGACCGCCAGATTGGTAAAACAGCTGTCTGCGTTGACGCCATCATTGCCCAGCGCGAGACGGATGTTCATTGCATCTATGTTGCCATCGGTCAGAAAAAATCAACCGTAGCCCTGGTTGTTGAAAATCTGCGTAAAAATAACGCCATGGATTATACCACGGTTGTCGCCGCCTGCGCCTCCGATCCAGCGCCGATGCAGTATGTTGCCGCATTTACCGGCTGCGCCATGGGCGAGTATTTCCGTGACAGAGGCCAGCATGCCCTGATCATTTATGATGATCTTTCCAAACAGGCCGTCTCCTATCGTGAGCTGTCTCTGCTGCTTCGTCGTCCACCAGGACGTGAGGCCTTCCCCGGTGATATTTTCTTTAACCATTCCCGTCTTCTTGAGCGTTCCTCCAAGGTAAATGACGAGCTTGGCGCCGGCTCTCTGACAGCGCTGCCGATTATTGAAACCCAGGCTGGTGACGTTTCCGCCTTTATTCCGACAAACGTTATTTCCATTACCGATGGCCAGGTTTACTTGGAGCCGGATCTGTTCTTTGCCGGTGTTCGTCCGGCTATTAATGTTGGACTTTCCGTATCAAGGGTTGGTGGCGCTGCCCAGTGTAAAGCCATGAAACAGGTTGCAGGTACTCTGCGCCTCGATCTTGCCCAGTATCGTGAGCTGGCCGCCTTTGCCGGTTTCGGTTCCGATCTTGATGCCGCCACCCAGGCACAGTTGACTCGTGGCGCTCGTCTTGTTGAGATCCTCAAGCAACCCCAGTATAACCCGCTGGTCATGCCGAAACAGATCTGTATTCTCTATGCCGGCACCAGGGGCTATCTTGACACTCTGCCTCTGGATACTTTGGCTGATTATGAGAAGGAAATGTATTCATACATAGAATCTAATCATGCTGACATCTTTGATACTCTTGAAGAAAAACAGGAAATCGACAGTGCTCTAGATGAGAAGATGAAACAGGTCTTTACTGCCTTTGGCGAATCCTTCAAGGCTTCAAAGGGTATCAAATAATTAAAGGGATAGAGCTTAAAAATGCCTAGTCTAAAAGAAGTTAAAACCAAGATAGAAGGTGTAAAGAAGACTTCCCAGATTACCAAGGCCATGAACATGGTTGCCTCGGCTAAGCTCCGTGGCGCCCAGGAAAAGATGGAGCAGTTTCGTCCTTATACTGCCAAGTTCAATGAAGCCATGGGAAGTCTGGCCGGGAATATGGATTCCAGCGCCTTTCCTTTAATGGAAAAGCGTGAAGTCAAGACAGCTGAAATTGTTGTTATCACCTCTGACCGTGGTCTCTGCGGCAGCTTCAACGCCAATATTATGATAATGGGCGAGAAGATGAAGGCTGAGTACGAGGCAGAGGGAAAAAAGGTGACTTTCACCTGTGTCGGCAAGAAAGGTGCGAGATATTTTGCGAAAAAAGCTACCGTTCGAAAGGAATATGACGATATCATGGGCAATTTCCAAATGTTTAATGCCCGGGCCATTGCCCAGGATATTGCCGCAAATTTTCTGGCCGGTGAGGCTGACGAGGTCAAAATCATCTATGGCCATTTTATTTCCATAGGTATCCAGAAACCTGCCGTACAAACCCTCTTGCCTGTTCAACCCATTGAAGTTGAGGGGGAAGAGGCCGCTGAATCAGCTGGCGGTAGTGTAGATTATATTTACGAGCCAAGTCCTGCTGAAATAATGGGTGTTCTGCTGCCCCTATACATGAATGTCATGATTTACCATTCCATGCTTGAAGTCGGTGCCAGTGAGCACGCAGCTCGAATGACGGCCATGGATAATGCGACAAACGCATGTTCTGATATCGTCGATGAGTTAACATCGATTTACAATAAGGCCCGGCAGGCGGCTATTACCGGCGACTTGATGGATATTGTCGGTGGCGCCGAGGCCCTTAAAGGATAAAGAATTTAATTTTAAGCCGGAATAAAAATTTCGGCTTGTTTAAAAAGATGCTGAGGAGGCAAAAGTTTCATGAGTGATCAAAATGTTGGTAAAATTGTCTCGGTTGTTGGACCTGTCTGCGACGTCGAGTTTGAGCCGGGCCAGCTTCCTACTATTATGAATGCTCTCTTTGTGAGCAATCCAGCCATTAGTGATGAGGCAGAGAATCTTGTAATTGAAGTTGCTCAGCATCTCGGTGATAATGTCTGCCGTTGTGTTGCCATGGATCAGACTGATGGTCTTGTTCGTGGAATGGCAGCAAGAGACTCCGGAGCGCCTATCACGATCCCGGTCGGTGAGGCGGCTCTTGGCCGCATTATGAATGTTATTGGACGTCCGGTTGATGGTAAAGGTCCTATTGAATCACCTAAATCATCCGTTATCCATAAACCGGCCCCTGCCTTTACCGATCAGAGTACCGAGGTTCATGTCCTTGAGACCGGTATTAAGGTCATCGACCTTCTGGTTCCCTTCCCACAGGGTGGTAAAATGGGACTGTTCGGCGGCGCTGGTTGTGGTAAGACCGTTATCATGATGGAGATGGTTAACAACATCGCCATGCATCATGGTGGTATTTCAGTTTTCTGCGGTGTTGGTGAGCGTACCCGTGAAGGAAATGATCTTTACATGGAGATGAAGGAGTCGGGCGTACTGCCTAAGGCTGCTCTTGTTTATGGTCAGATGACAGAGCCTCCGGGAGCTCGTTCTCGTGTTGCTTTGACCGGTTTGACTGCTGCTGAGTATTTCCGTGATGAAGAAGGCCAGGACGTACTTTTCTTCGTTGATAATATTTTCCGTTTTACCCAGGCCGGTGCTGAGGTTTCTGCCCTTCTCGGACGTATTCCTTCCGCTGTTGGTTACCAGCCTACCCTGGCAACTGACCTTGGCGCCCTGCAGGAGCGTATTACTTCAACCACCAAAGGTTCCATTACCGCTGTACAGTGCGTATATGTTCCCGCTGATGACTTGACAGATCCTGCTCCCGCTACGACATTTGCTCATCTTGACGGTACGGTTGTTCTTTCCCGTCAGATTGCTGAGCTTGGCATTTATCCGGCGGTGGATCCTCTTGATTCCACCTCCAGGATTCTTGATCCCAATGTCCTTGGTGAAGAGCATTATAGCACTGCTCAGCGTGTACAGCAGTCTCTGCAGAAATATAAATCTCTGCAGGATATTATTGCGATTCTCGGTATGGATGAGCTTTCTGATGAGGATCAGAAGCTTGTTGGCCGGGCCCGTAAGATTCAGAGATTTCTGTCCCAGCCTTTCACCGTTGCCGAGGTTTTCACTGGTATGGACGGCAAGTATGTCAAGGTTGCTGATACCGTTGCCGGCTTTAAGGCGATCCTTGACGGCGAACATGATGATCTGCCTGAGACAGCCTTTTATATGGTCGGTGGTATTGATGAGGCTGTTGCAAAAGCCGCTAAGGAAAAAGCTGCCGCATAAAAAAAACAGATATCAAGAAGCAGCATGAGTTGATATCTATTGGTGTTGATTCATGCTGTTAATCGATTGATATAAGGTGAGTAAGCAATGGCTGAAAGTATACAACTTGAAATAGTAACTCCTACCGGAGCTGTGGTGAGTGAATCTGTAGATATTGTCACCGCACCCGGTGGTGGCGGCGAGTTTGGTGTTCTGGCTAACCATGCACATTTTCTCAGCACTCTAAAAATTGGCACATTGATCTATAAACAGGGTGGAACCGCTACATCATTGATGATCAGTGGTGGATTTTGTGAAGTGTCCAATAATAAAATCACTTTTTTAGCTGAAGCCGCTGAAAAGGGCGCTGATATTGATGTTGATCGTGCCATGAAGGCTAAAGAGCGGGCTGAGAAAAGAATGCTTGAAGCCAAATCACAGAAAGAAAAGATTGATATGGTTCGAGTCGAGGCAGCTCTTCAACGTGCGATTGCCCGAATTAAGACTGCTGAAAACAAATAGTTTTATTTGTTATAGATATAAAAAAAGCCGCACTTTTGTGCGGCTTTTTTTTTATTTGTGCGCTTTGTAAATAAATCTGTGCAAATTTATTTATCTCCCAGATTAGCCTCAATGACAAAATTTCCATTTTCGGTTTCAAATGGAATGACAATGGTTGGTGCATCTGAAAAATAGGAAATTTCTACTCCCTTTCCCTTGATCATGGTCGGTGTTGCCAGGTCGAATTTATGATCCAGCTTTGCCAGCTGAGCCTTGGCTCCTCCACAGATCATATTTGTTAATTCCCCTACGGCGTCAAGAATGTCGTCATCAATCTTTTTTTTTGGCGGCTCCATGAGCATGTTGCCTACGATATTCAGTATGCAGCTTTCGCTAAAACTGACCACCATGCAGCCGCTTACTTTTTCGGAAGCCATGCCTATGAGTCCTGTTACCTCACCATAGGATTTATTTCCTTTTTTTAATTCAGGTTTTTTCGACTTCGCATGAATCTGGCACATGGTTTCCAAGACATTTTTAGTGGAGTTGAGGAATGGATTGATGAAATCAGCCTTCATTGATCGTCCTTTCTTTGCAAATTCGGTGATTTTATATAGTGGAAAGTTAAGGTGCTTCTTAATAGTTACCTTTGATTAAACGATGTCTGTGCTCTATTTGTCAAATTTTTTTGTAAATTCCACTAATCAATTTTTATCCAGTTGTATGATCGGATGGATTGATAACATGAGTCGCATATTCGAACTGCAGCAAAATCTTCTTCCGCCGGTATGGGATTGCCCCCTTCATCACGAAGATAATTAAGCCAGTTGTTGAGTAGTATATTTGTAGGAATCTATCCTTTGACCTTTAAAAGCAGTTTTTCATAGGCCTCGCTGAGTTCGACAAAGGTTTGATGGTCACCGCCGGTATCCGGATGCAGATCCTTTGCTTTTTTCCGGTAAAGACGTGTTAACTCCTTTTTCGACATTCCGTTCAAATCTTTTGCCGAAACATTAAGGATATTTTCGGCATCCTCCATGCTGATTGTGTTTTTTGATTCCGGGAAGCTGAATTTGCGGTGACTGTTCATGAACTGTCTGATGTAGTCATCAAGGAAAGTGCTTGTCCCATAATTAAAATCAAAAAACAGGAGAAGGTATCGAATCAGATAATCGTGGAGTTTGTTTTCAGGCATCATTCCGGCCCAGAAAAAATCGTCCCGATCCAGCCGGCAGAGATCATCGAGAAAATGCTTATCGACCAAATTCTGGTTCAGTCCTTGGGGCATGGCCCGAGCGATAAGCTCGCTGAAATGACGTTGCAGGTCGAAAATAACGTAGATGTACAATTTGAAATCAGAGGGTCCAAGGCACCGTTCCTGTTCCATAAAATATTGTTCTCGTTCATCCCGGGATTTGTTGAGAAGAACGCGGAGTATTTTAGCCGGCATTTTCCAGATTCGACTCTGATCCAGACCTCCGTAACGGAGATGGTGGAGACGCCTTCGGTCAAATATGTGAACCTGACGTTCAATAGCCGCTAGTTCATCGACAGTGATTTTTTTTGATTGAAACTGCTGTTGGCGGCGATAAAAGGGTTCGATCTTGATGCGAATTTCCGGATCGATAAATGGCCAGAGAAGGTTTTCAAGTTTATCGCCCACATCCCCGTCGACAAAAGCTTCCAGGGATTCGATCAGATGTTCGGCAACGTAAAAGGAATTCTCTCCCGGATAGACAAAATAATTTTCAGGATCAGGACCCAGTTCAAAAAGAACACGGTTGCGGAAAACGTCGCCGTCATCATAGGATTGCCTGATGGAGTAATGAATTTTCCTGTTAATTGTTTTTCTGGCGAGGTACATGATAGTTTTTTTATTTTTGTCTGTTTAAATCAAATGTAGGCAAGATGATCCGTCCTGTCAACTTTGATTCAAAAATGCAATGCACAGATCTTTTTAATTAATTTTGATTATGGTGTTATTCGAACAATTTGCTTTGATTCTAATCAAAATTTTAGTTAAAAGTAACTATTCAGCGAAGAAAACCGGGGTGGGGATTCCGGCATTTATTATAAAAGTAACAAGAGAATTATATCGTCATTCCTGCATGTTTTTAGCGGGAATGACGTGAGTGGAAAATTTAACTTATCTTGCTGATTCTGCGGTTTTTACACAGGATACTCGTCAATCTTGATATTTAGAAGTATAGGCTGGAAATTATACTTTACTCCAGACTGTAACTGTTCAGCAAGACAGGCAATACCTCGATTAATTCATTTACAGGATGAACCTATGGCTGTTGAAGAAAAGAAAGTGATCTACTCCATGATTGGAGTAAGCAAATTTTATGATAAGAAGCCTGTTTTAAAGGATATCAATCTTTCCTATTTTTATGGCGCAAAAATCGGTGTCCTGGGACTGAACGGTTCGGGTAAGAGTTCATTGCTGCGAATCCTGGCCGGGATGGACAGCGATTTTGTCGGCAAAACCTCAATTTCCTCCGGGCTTACGGTTGGTCTTTTGGAGCAGGAACCATTGCTTGATGATGATAAAACAGTCAGGAAAATCGTTGAGGAAGGTGTGCAGGAGACGGTCGATCTGCTGGATGAATTTAACCTGATCAATGAAAAATTTGCCGAACCAATGTCGGACGATGAGATGAATAATCTCATTGCCCGCCAGGCAGAGGTTCAGGAAAAGTTGGATCATTTTGACGCCTGGGATCTTGATGCCCGCCTTGACATGGCCATGGATGCTCTGCGCTGTCCGCCTGCCGACCAGGTGATTAATATTCTGTCCGGCGGCGAGAAACGACGGGTGGCCCTCTGTAGGCTGCTGCTGAAAAAACCGGACATCCTCCTCCTTGATGAGCCAACCAACCACCTGGATGCAGAAACCGTTGCCTGGCTTGAACATCATCTTCATCGCTATGAAGGAACCGTTATAGCCGTTACCCATGACCGCTATTTTCTCGACAATGTGGCGGGCTGGATTCTTGAGCTTGATCGTGGCCGCGGCATTCCCTGGAAAGGAAATTATTCGTCCTGGCTTGACCAGAAGCGTAAACGTCTGCAGGTTGAAGAGAAGAAAGAGTCAGACAGGCAGAAAACTTTGCAGCGGGAACTGGAGTGGGTCAAGATGACACCTAAAGCCAGACACGCAAAGTCCAAGGCCAGGATCAAGGCCTATGAACAGCTGTTGGGCAGCCAAGGGGAGAAACGGGCCGGCGAGCTCGAGATCTATATACCGCCGGGACCGCGTCTGGGAAAATTGGTAATTGAAGCGGATAAGATTCGTAAAGTGTTTGGCGACCGGCTTTTGATTGATGAGATGACTTTTTCCCTGCCCCCGGGTGGGATTATCGGTGTGATTGGTCCCAATGGCGCCGGTAAAACGACTTTGCTAAAGATGATCACCGGCCTGGAAAAACCCGATGAAGGAACGATCCGCATCGGTGAGACCGTCAAGCTGGCTTATGTTGACCAGAGCCGGGATGCCCTTGATCCTGATAAGAGTATCTGGGAGGTTATTTCCGACGGCCTGGATACCATTGAGCTTGGAAACCGGGAGATGAATTCAAGGGCCTATGTGGCCCGCTTTAATTTTTCAGGAGCCGAGCAGCAGAAAAAGGTGGGCCTGCTTTCAGGCGGTCAGCGCAACAGGGTTCACCTTGCCCGCATGCTCAAGGAAGGAGGGAATGTTATCCTGCTTGACGAACCGACAAATGATCTTGATGTCAATACGTTGCGAGCCCTGGAAGAGGCTCTGGATAATTTTGCCGGCTGTGCCGTGGTCATCAGTCATGACCGCTGGTTTCTCGATCGTATTGCCACCTCAATCCTTGCCTTTGAAGGAGACAGCCGAGTGGTCTGGTTTGACGGAAATTACACTGAATATGAAGCTGACCGCAAAAAACGTCTGGGAAGCGCGGCTGATCAACCTCATCGCATCAAGTATCGGCAGTTGACAAGAATATGAAAATGAAAAAGAAACAATTTATCCTGCTTTTTTTTCTGATCGTCAGCCTGCTGTTGATGTCTTGTGCCCAGGTCCCCATTACCGGCCGCAATCAGTTGAACCTGATTCCTGATTCCTCTATTTTTCCCATGAGTTTTCAGGAGTACAGCCAGTTTCTTGACTCGAATGTCATCAGCACAGACAGCAGATCCAATGAAATGGTGACACGGGTGGGTCGCAGGATTCAGCACGGGGTTGAACAGTATTTTCGTCAACAGCACATGGCGCATCGGCTGGACGGCTACAGGTGGGAATTTCACTTGGTGGACAGCGAGGAAAAAAACGCCTGGTGTATGCCCGGCGGTAAGGTTGTTGTCTACAGCGGGCTTTTGTCGATAACAAGAGATGAGGCTGGACTGGCTGTGGTAATGGGGCATGAAATAGCCCATGCCGTGGCAAATCATGGTAACGAACGTATGAGTCACAGCCTCCTGGTGCAGATGGGAGGCGTTGCCCTTTCCACTGCGGTCAGGGAGCATTCAGCCGCCACCCAGGAGCTTTGGATGACGGCTTTCGGGGTGTCAACCCAGTATGGCTTCGCGTTGCCCTACAGTCGGCTGCAGGAGAAGGAAGCCGATCATCTCGGTCTGATTTTTATGGCCATGGCCGGTTATGACCCCCATGTTGCCCTTGATTTCTGGCAGCGTATGTTGGCGGAAAAAAAAGGTGGGGCTACCCCTGAATTTTTCAGCACCCATCCCTCCGACCGGCAGCGCATTGAGAGCATCCGCTCTCTTATTCCCGAGGCGATGAAGTATTATCATCATTAGTCCCTTTGCCTCTTTGCCCCTTGCTTTCTTCCTTCGGAGGCATGGAGCAGACCCAGTTCAGGGGGGGCAGAATACGTTCCTTGAGGATATGCTCATTGTAGGCTGATATCAGGTCGGCTTTCTTCAACAGGCCCAGTACTCGACGAGTTGAGCCAGGCTGGACAACAGGCAGAAATGAGATGGGTTTTTCCGCGAAGATCTGGAAGGCGGATTCCATATTCTGATCGGCCTGGACGGTGATGACTTCTTTCTGCATGAGCGGGATAATCGGACTCTCGCAGTCGTATTTTTCCGGATGGGCAAAAAAATCCCGCAGATCCCGCAGAGTCACGACACCAACCAGAAAATCGTTGTGGTCAACAACAACAAAATGGGGAAAGGTGCTTTTTTCCATCAGTTCGACAACTCCGTGCAACGAAGTATCCTCTCTGATCGTCTGAAACTCTCGGTCCATATGCTGGCTGATCTGCATTTCACGCAGCAGATTGACATCGTGACCGCGGACAATGTTGATTCCTCTCAGCAGCAGTTTTGTTTCATAGACTGAATAGCCGTGCAGAGTCTGGACAATCATCAGACTGGGAATGCAGGCCACCATCAGGGGAAGGATTACCTCATAGTTATAGGTCAGTTCGAAAATCGTCAGGATGGCTGTGATGGGCGCAAGCGTTGTGCCGCTGACCATGGCTCCCATACCCACTAAGGCGTAATGGGCCGTTGACAGGCTTGTGCCCGGCCATAGAAAAGTAGCGGCATGGCCGAAGACCGCGCCGATCATGGCGCCGAAAAAAAGTGAAGGCGCAAAGATGCCGCCGCTCATGCCGCTGCCGATGGACAGGCCGGTGGTTAATAGCTTGGCGAACACCAGCAGGGCCGCCAGCGTCAGGGTGATATTGCCGGTTAAGGCATTATTGATGGTTTCATAGCCGATTCCCAGGGCTTCGGGACGCAGTAGACCGACAAGCCCCACACCCAGGCCGCCCAGGGCCGGAGTGAGCCAGAGGGGAATATGGCAGCGTTGGCAGAATCTAGGCAGACCGAAAACCGCGCCCATGAGCAGCAGGGCAACAAGGCCCGAGGCAATCCCCAAGCTGAAATAAATGAGCAGTTCAGCCGGGTGGCCCAGGGTGAAATGGGGAATTTGAAAGACGACTGTTTCGTGCCAGCAGGCTTTGGAGACCAGGGTGCCGGTGACGGCGGCTATAACGATGTGACTGAGATAGGTTGTCTCAATCTCAAAGAGCAGGATTTCAGCGACAAACATGGTGCCGGCCATGGGGGCCTGAAAGGTGGCGGCAATGCCGGCCGCAGCCCCGCAGGCCACCGCCATTCGCTGATGGTCGCGGCCGATTTTTAAAAGTTGGGCCAGAGAGGAGCCGATGGAGGCGCCGATCTGGACAATGGGACCCTCTCGACCCACCGAGGCGCCGGCCGAGATCAACGTAGCAGTGACAAAGGTTTTGATCAGGGTGACTCTGTGCCGGATGCGGCCGCCATGCAGGGCCAGGGCCTCCATGACTTCAGGCACGCCGGGGCCGCGCACCTCCTGGGCCCAGAAGGTGATAATGGGGCCGATGATGAGCCCCACCGCTGTTGGGATCAGCAGCCGCATGAACCAGGAGGTATTGTTGAGGCGGCTGATGAAATTTTCACCAGCGGGCCAGAGAAAATCCATTTCCCAGGAGATGAGCCAGCGAAAAAAAACCGCGCCCAGTCCGGCCAGAGCACCAATGGTCACTGCCAGCAGCAGAGGGACAAGGATTTCCCGGAATGAGCGATTGCGGGATTTCATGACGTGACTTTCCTGGTTGGATTTACCTGAAAGTATCTGGCAGCAGGGAATCGGGCCATGAGGCCTTGACCATCGGCAGATCCTGCCATTGTGTTGTATATGCCGGAGATTTTTTCTCCTGCCGGTGCTGCCATGGCTTGGTAAAACCGGCTGCCGCGTGCTGGATGGTATGCCGACCCCAGCGCGTGTTGATTCTGTCAACTGCGGCCATCAGTTCGCTTTGTCTTTTGTCCGGCTTAAAAAAGAGATTGAGCTGTCGGCTTTTGGCCGGAACCAGATTGGTGAGCACAACTCCGCATTTCTGGTAACGCAGGCCAGGTCTGTAGATTTTTTGCAATCTCTCCAGTCCGTGTTTGATTAATGTGCCGGTATTCGCAGTAGGTTCGGCTAGGTTGATTGTTTCCCTGGTCGCGTAAAGAGTTTGAGTTTTACTGAAGCGGTTGGTGGTCAGATAGACCTGCAGGCAGCCGGTCGTTGATTGCTGAAGACGAAGTTTGACCGCCGCCTGGGTGATATAGGTGGCCAATGCCTCTCGTAATTCGTTAAGCGTTTCCACCTGATAGCCAAAGGATTTCGAGCTTGAAATCGACTTTTTCTTTCCTTCTTTTTCAAGACTGATGCAGGAGATGCCGCGCAGTTCCATGGCGGTGCGCAGGCCGGTGACAGTGAGTTGTTTCCGTATCCAGCCGTCATCACGCCTGGTAAGATCAAGGGCTGTATGCACACCCCGCGCTCTCAGTCGTTCGGCATGACCGCGGCCGATGCCCCAGACATCGTTGATCTCGCAGCGATTCAGAAATGGATCGGGATCAACAGCGGTCAAGTCGAGTAGACCGTTGTATTCAGGAAATTTTTTTGCAAAGCGGTTGGCGATTTTGGCAAGGGTCTTGGTGGAACCGAGGCCAATGGAAACCGGGATGCCGGTATGTTGTTTCAGCGTGGTCCGGATTTGCCGGCCCAGAATGTTCAGATTCATGCCGGAATCCGGAGGCAATCGGAGAAAGGCCTCGTCAATGGAGTAAATCTCCATCTCCGGTTCAAGCTGTTGCAGGGTGGTCATTACCCGCCGGGACAGGTCTCCGTAGAGGGGATAGTTGGAGGAAAAGACCTTGACCCGGTGGCGGTGCAGGAAGTTTTTGGCCTTGAAATAGGGGGTTCCCATATTGATTCCCAGCGCCTTGGCCTCGTTGGAGCGGGCAATGATGCAGCCGTCGTTGTTGGACAGGACTACAACCGGCCTGTGGGCGAGTTTCGGGTTAAAGAGCCGTTCGCAGGAGACATAGAAGTTGTTGCAGTCCACCAGGGCGAAGATCCTTTTTTTCATAACGCGTAACCGTTCATCTGGGAAATACAACTTTACGAAAACCCTCGTTTTGTAAGCGAAGACTCCGTGAGGTGCTGGTGAATGCTTATCATAAGGCATGAATGGCGCTGGTGGCTACGCCCCAAATTTCAAGTTCCATCTCTCCGCTGATTTCAATGTCGGAATAGTCCGGATTTTCTGCGACAAGCCGGCAATTGGTTTCGGTCTTGATCAGTCGTTTTACCGTCAATTCGCCGTTGATGACCGCAATGACGATTTTGCCGGAAATCGGTGCAATGGAGCGGTCGACAATGAGGATGTCGTTATTGTTGATACCGGCCCCGGTCATGGAATCACCGGCCACCCGGACAAAAAATGTGGCGGCTGGATTGGTGATCAGATGTTCGTTGAGATCAAGATCCCGGTCGATATAATCATCGGCCGGCGATGGAAATCCTGCTGAGACGCCGCTTAAAAAGAGGGGGCGCACGACCTTGATCCGTTTTTCAAAGGAATAAATCCGGGCGATTGTCTGATCTTTGCTCAGTTGCATGATGTTGGATACTTATTCTATGTTTTTTTGACTGAAGATCAATGTCCTTTCTTTAAGGATTTCTCCGAATTTTGCTGACTCGGACTGCCCTTTACCCATAAGTCATAATACAGGAGTCATCGCCGCTATCATCATTCCCGAGTGCTTTTATCGGGGATCCATCAGGGTTAAAAATCTTCTGGATCCCCGATAAATATATTCGGGGAGGAGGTGCCAAGAGGACCAATTTATGCAAAATAACGTATAAACAGGCATTAATGTTTCCTTGTGTGCTTAAACTTGTGGGTAAAGGGCAGTACTAGGGAGATATCCAAAGCTTAAGTAAATGACATCAAATTTAAACTTACACCAGCAGCCAGTCGTCTGCCAGTTGAAAATCCGACATTTTTTTGAGATGGCTTTGTATCAGGTATGTTTTTTTGCCGGTCTGCCCGGCTGTTTCCGCAAACCGTCCAGGATATGGAAGAGCGCCATGATGGGATGGCGGAAGATCATGCGCGGCCCCACATAGCGCATCACCTCTCTGATTTTTTCCCGCATGGCCGGTTTGTAGCAATGAACCGTGCAGTTGCCGCAGGATGTTTTTTTTTCCTGGAAAGGGCAATGGGTGAGGCGCAACCGGGCATAATTCAGAAGCTCCCGGCAATCGGAGCAGAGAGATCTTGTCGTCCCATGATGATTATGGCAATAGATGTGGATCATCGTTTTAATGGTTTTGTATTCCCGCGTCATTCTTGGCTTGCCGGAGAAATAGTTCTTCTTTTTCTTTGTCGCGTCTGTCATGTCGGGGGACTAAAATTGAGTTGCAAATTAGCGGCTGTCATGCTAGAAAACGTTTTTAACGCAGGATCATATCCCGGCCAGAAAAAAATTACAAAATATTAATGCGCCCATAGCTCAGCTGGATAGAGCACCGGCCTTCTAAGCCGTAGGTCGCAGGTTCGAATCCTGCTGGGCGCACCAGTTGTTTTAAGCACTTAGCTCATTGTGGGTTAGGTGCTTTTTTTTCACCAAGGTATTTCCTGTGGGCCAGGAACATTTTGATTTCGTTATAGGAGTAGCCATCTCCTAGCGCGTTTTTTACTTCGCCTAAACTGTTTTTTCGCATTTCACCGAGTTTTTTCTCAATGGCTTTTTGTTTTTCAGCTGAAAGCAGCTTGTTGATATTCAACTCGCCTTTTGCCACAAACCAGGTCAGGTGGCCTTCAATGGTAGAGTTTACCAGGCCCCGTTCGCCGGCAATTTGGTCAATAGTTAATCCTGAATTAAACATGGCAAGACTTGTTTGTTTCGTGTCGCTCCGGGGGGCCTGATCTTTTACCAGAGCGTTTTCGCTTTCTATCGTATGTTTTGCAGGCTCCGGCAGGATGACCTTTTCAATGTTGTGTCGTTGGCGGTAATCCGTAACCAGCGCCACCAGTTCCTTGCCGTATCTTTCCGCGGTTTTTTGGCCGATTCCTTTGATTTTTTGAAGAGTTATAATGCTGTCAGGCAGAAATATGGCTATCTGGATGAGGACCTTCTGATGCAAAATTCGGAAATGGGCGATCTCTTCCTCCTTTGCCTTTGCCGTGCGCCAGTCCTTCAGGCTTTGGAAAAGCTCCGGATGGCCGACATCGGATTCACTGTAGACCGGGGCCTGATGTTTTTTTATTTTGTCCGGGATAAAGTCAATTTCAGCTGCTGAAACAGCCCGCAGGTAGGAAGCGGGCGAAAATCCTTTTTCACAGTTTCTTATTCCCGCCAATTTTACATTGATTTCCTGTTTTAGATTATTCAGGGCATTTTTTGTTTTTTTACGAATATCTGCATTATCAGTTTCCATCCCCATATTTTGCGTCAACTCCCCAAAGATAGAGGAGAATTTTTCCTGAAACCAGATTGACGCCTTGCCAATTCGTTCCAGAATAACCGGGTCTGATCCGGGCAGTGTTTCTGAAAAAAGGGTGTTGAGCTGGTGTTTGAAGCTTTCACTGACATTCAAGATGTCCTGCCGGGTTTGTTTCTGGATCTGACGGATATCCTGGATGCCTGTTATCTGAACCACTCCGGCGTTGCCGAGTAAAAGCCTGACAAGATAATTTAAGCGGTTAGCCAAGAGATGAAAATCAAAACAATCAAGCAGTAGATGCTGCTGGTAGTTGATTTTGGCTGCCTGAAGCTGTTCGGCGGACGGTGGATTTTGGCTGGTGGTTTCATCGAAATCCGCTATGGCGTTATCCGTTTGTACCCCTTTGGCGGAGATGGGCGAGTTGAGCACCATACCTTCCAAGGTCTTGCAGCGGCTCAGGGCCACATAGACCTGACCATGAGTAAAGGCGGCCTGGGCATCGATGATGGCTTTTTCAAAGGTAAGGCCCTGGCTTTTATGGATGGTAATGGCCCAGGCTAATTTTAAGGGGTATTGGCTGAATTTACCGATGATGTTCTCATCGATTTCCTTGGTTTTTTCGTCAACCGTGTATTTAATGTTTTCCCAGGTGACCGGTTCCACCACGATTTCCTGCTGGTCACCGGGGCAGATAACCCTGATATTTTTGTTTGAAATTTTGCTTACTTTGCCGATTCTTCCATTGTAATAGCGTTTGTCGGCCGAAGAATCATTGCGGACAAACATCACCTGGGCCCCTTCTTTAAGTAGAAGGGTGGCTGCTGTGGGGTAGATATGTTCAGGGAAATCTTCGCTGATTTCAGCTTGGAAGCGGTGTTCTTTTTTGCGTAAGCTTTTAAGCCTTGATTGGTTGATGGAGTCAGCGTTGCTGTTATGGGTTGTCAGGGTGATGTAGCCCTGGTCTTCGTCAGGAGCAAAGTTGGGGAGATAACGGTTGTTGAGTTTGGTCAGGGTGGATTCATCAAGTCGGTTATCGCGCACCTGGTTCAGGAGTTTGATGAAACCGGCGTCTGACTGGCGATAAATATGTTTCAGTTCAATGGGAATAAGTTCGGTCTGGGCCAGCGCCTTACTGCTGAAAAAATAAACCGATTCGTAGTGCTGTTGTAAAAGTTGCCATTCGTCGCGCTTTGCCACCGGAGAGAGCTGGTGCAGATCGCCAATCATCAATAATTGCACTCCGCCAAAGGGTTGATTGTTGCGGCGGTGGCGACGCAACACGGCATCAACTGCGTCAAGCAAATCAGCGCGCACCATACTTATTTCATCGATTACCAGCAAATCAAGGCTTTTAATGATCTGTTTTTTTTCTTTGCTGAATCTGAACAGCCGCTGTTTGTTTCGTTCAAATGTGTCGCTGCCCGGCACAAATGGGCCAAAGGGTAGCTGGAAAAAGGAATGAAGCGTTACTCCGCCGGCATTGATGGCCGCCACCCCGGTAGGGGCGGTGACAATCATCCGCTTGGCCGAGCGTTTTTTCAGATTGTGCAGAAAGGTTGTTTTGCCGGTGCCAGCTTTGCCGGTCAGGAAGATGTTACAGTCGGTATACTGAACAAAGTCGTTGGCGAGTTCAAGCTCGGGGTTTGTCGCAGTCATAGTGTAGCTTAAGATAATTTAAAGTAGCGAATTTTTACAATAACATTGGTAGGGGGCTATCCGAGAATAGGCCTGATTGTATCAGGTATCCGAAAAATGGTAAACATTTTGAGAAGCGAATAATCTCAAAAATAACTTTAGTGCCTTACTCCTGAGAAGCTGTCATAAAAAACAAGAAACTCAGAAATTTATTTTGAAACAAGGTAGTTATATCTACTGACAAGGCACTTATACCCGTCAAGCGAGTACTGAAAAGAGTCCTGATAAATTCTAAGCCCACTTCCACTTTACATAAACACGTTCAGCGCTTTTTGCTGTTCACATAAAATGAACATGATTACAAGATGAATACAAAACCACTTCGTTCTATTATTCAGCCTCCAGCAGAGCTGGAAGTGTTGCACATCGCCCCGTTGGTCGTACAAAATAAAATGAAAAAGCATCCTGATTTTACCGAGCAATTTAGCCACAATCTGCAACTGCTTGAAAAATTTAGACAGGGAGTGGTGGAGATTGGAACCAAGCAAGGATTTACCATCAAGACCGACTAAAAAACGACGAATGAAACAACGCTGCATGGTTTGAGGTGAAAAATGGCGGATCACGCTGGATAATCGGGGCAATGGCGGGATGGCGTTTGAATTTTTTGCTTAAAAATGTTCGAATTTTCTGGCGTGACCATCCCTTCGGATGGCTGAAATCAGTATACAGCGAAAGATCTCCTCGATAAAATTCATTAACCGCAAGGGCTGACGCCTCAGGACCGGCCAGGGGCAGATTAAATACGGCCAGGTTGAGAAAGCCGATTTCATCATGATGGCGGGTCGTGAACTTAAGGGTTCTTTCAGCACTGGCCTCATCTTCGGAAGGTGTGCCGAAAAGGAGGTAGACATAAGTGAGAATTCCTGCCGATTTCAGGGCCCGTAACACCTGGCTCATCATTTCAAGATTAATTCCCTTATTCATCTGATCCAGAACCTGCTGATCTCCCGATTCAATCCCCAGTTTCAGCATGACACAGCCTGAGCGGCGCAGACTCCGGCAAAATTGTTCATCCGCAAGGAGAGAACTTATTCGGGCAAAACCATACCAGGGAGCTCCCAGGGGATTTTCGACCAGTGCTTTCATCAAAGCCGGACTTAGGGCATTATCTAAAAAGTGAATAAGTAAAGGTCTGTGGCGGGCTTGCAGGATCTGTAGATCCACCAGAACCTGTTCTGGGGCGAGGGAAAGGTATGGGGCTTCTTCAGCAGTCTCCGGGCAGAACAGACATTTATTCCAATAACAGCCGCTGGACGCTGCATAGGGCAGGATAAATCCCGGCGCAAGGTAGTCAATGCAATCGTATTCCGGGGGGGCGGGATTACCCACCCTTTTTTTTTCAGATAGCATGTCGAGCAGGGATTGTTCGCCGGGGCCGGCAAGGCATTCATCCACCAATCCGTCAAAAGGATTTTTCCATAACGGACTGCGCAGCCATGAGGTGATAAGTCCGCCACCAAGAATTATTTTCAGCCCAGGGAATCCGGTCCTGATAAAGCCGATCAGGGCAAAGGCTGGAATGGCCTGACTTAAGTAACAAATGGAAATTCCGACAAAATCAGGTTGCTCCTTATCAATAATCGGGCTGATTTCTTTCTTGAAAAATGGATAAAACAGATTTTTTCTATATTCTTGTGCCGCTCTCAGCAAATGATCACTTTGCACCGGGGAGGACAGATCCTGATAATTAGCCAGGGATAACTCAACTCCATGGGCTTCTCCAACCCCTGACAGCACCCGGTTGACATCGGCAACAGCCCGCTTGTATCGGTCGAAATTGGTATAAAAATGTGAATTTTGCAGTCCTGTAATATTTGCCGCCAAATTTTTTTGAGCCCGTGTCGTCCAGGTGTCAGTTTTGTGAAAATCGAGACCGAGCAGGTAATCCAGCCCTTTCCTGTTGGCATCCATGGTCGCACATTTGACACCATTTGTGCGTAGAAATCCTGCCAGCCCGGCAATGCCTGCCGGCGGTTCACAATTTTTGGCCAGGGGTGGATAGATGAGAAGCAGAGAATCCATCTACTCCCCGGCATGTATACGATCTATCTGTTCATTCAAGGTCCAGAAATCATAGAGGACACCAAAGCCGAACAGGCCGCCGGATAAAAGATAGAGAATAGCGGTGAACCATTTTCCCATGTACATGCGATGCACCCCGAAGATACCGACAAAGGTGAGAAGAATCCAGGCCAGGGAATAATCCAGAGGACCTTCCTGATAACGTAAATCCGCCTCATCATCCATTCCCGGAATCAAAAACAGATCAATGAGCCAGCCAACCCCAAGAAGTCCCAGGGTGAAAAGCCAGATGGTGCCGGAAATTGGCTTCCCGTAATAAAACCGGTGGGAACCGGTAAAACCGAAAATCCAGAGGATATATCCTATGGTCTTGCTGTGGCTGTCATTGTTGTCAAACATGATAATTCCTTCTCATTTGGTTACCTGTTATGTTCCACCAAACTATAGCCGAAGCAGAGCCATTTTGCTCTGATTAAACAGTGATCCTGTCGACAAGCGAGACTTTGAAGAGGAGAGATTTAAAAGCCGGCCCATCTTTACTAAAGGAGTGAGAAAGCTTAAGTTAATGACATTAAGACAGGACCCTGAGATAAAATAATTTAATAAGGAGAAAGTCATGGCTATTGTGCTGGCAAACTGGAAATCACATAAAACATTATCCGAAGCAGAAGCATGGATGAAGACATTCTGTCAGTTGTATCATCCAGAGTCGGGGCTGGAGGTCATTATCGCCCCATCTTTTCCCTACCTTGTGCTCATGTGGCAGATGTTACAGAAAATTGGCGCAGATCAGCACATTAAGCTGGCTGCCCAGGACCTCTCGTCATTCCCCTTTGGTCCCTACACCGGCGCGGTGGCAGCTGATATGGTAAGCGATCTGGCAGAATATGCTATTCTTGGACATTCTGAGAGGAGACGCTATTTCCACGAAACAAATCAGGATGTGGCCAATAAACTGAGCGAAGCGGTGGCTGCGGGGATAAAACCCATCGTCTGTGTGGATGAGCCATATGCCAGAGCGCAGATTGCTGCCTTAAACGACGTGGAGCTCAACGATTTGATTATCGGCTATGGCCCGGCTGAGGCCATTGGCGGCAATATTCCCCAACGGCCTGAAAAAGCCGGCGCGGTCATAGAGGAGATCCTGGAAATCATTCCGGATAAACCGATTCTGTACGGTGGGTCAATGAACAAAGATAATGCCGCCGACTATCTGCGGATTGCCGGTGTGACAGGATTAATGGTTGGGGCGGCGAGTCTGGATCCGAGTGAATTTGCAGATATTTGCAAAATTGTTGCGTCGGCGTCATAATTTCATGATAATTTGTTTTTCGTAACTATTCAGCAGCACCCCACGG
>JAOZOY010000086.1 GCA_029933005.1 Deltaproteobacteria bacterium | reverse complement strand
AAATTTATTGAATTTGACCGGATGGCGGAAAACGCCAACAAAATGCTGCGGGACAAGATCCATGCCCGCCAAGAGCTGCTAGGTGAAAGAGAGCGGCTTTTTGTCACCATCCGTTCAATCGGCGATGCTGTGATCGCAACCGATACGTCCGGAAGGGTGGCCTTGATGAATATAGTGGCGGAACAGCTCACCGGCTGGAAACTTGCAGAGGCGAAGGGCCAATCCCTCAACAAAATATTTACTATTGTCAATGCCAAGACCCTGAAAAAGGCCCAAAACCCTGTTGCTCTGGTTCTAAAGCACAGAAAAATTATTGGTCTTACCAACCATACCATGCTCATTGCCAAAGATGGTGCTCAATATCAGATCGCCGACTCGGCCGCTCCCATTCAAGATAGCACAGGCAAGATCAGCGGCGTGGTGCTGGTGTTCCGGGATGTGACCAAAGAGTATAAAATGCGTGAGGAACTGCTTAATAACGAACAATTTTTAAACAGCATTTTTGAAAGCATTCAGGACGGCATCAGCATTCTGAATCCAGATCTCACCATTCGTCATGTGAACGGAGTTATGAACAAATGGTATGCCAGCAACCTTCCTCTTGAGGGGAAAAAATGCTTCTCATGTTATCATGGCACAAACAAGCCGTGCGATCCCTGTCCAACACTGCGTTGTCTCGAATCAGGTAAGACGGAAATGAATATCGTGCCTGGATTGCCTGGATCTGAAATAAAGTGGGTCGAACTCTACAGCTTTCCTATAAAAGACGATAAGAGCGGAAAAATTACAGGCATAGTTGAGTTTATCCGGGATATCACCGAGCGCAGGCAGGCGGAAGAGGATCTGCGGGAAAACAAAGAACAATTGGAACTGGCATTGAAAGGGGCGGATCTTGGCACATGGAACTGGGATATTCCTACCGGTCATGTGGTCTTCAACGACCGCTGGGCGGAGATGATGGGCTACAGGCTGGATGAAATTGACCCACACCTGAGCACTTGGGAAAAACTGGTGCACCCGGATGACCTGCCGGCGGTTATGTCTATTGTGACCGATCATCTGGAGGGACGCACCCCCATCTATCAGGCAGAAGTTCGTATGCGCACTAAGTCAGGGGGGTGGAAGTGGATTTTAGATACCGGCAAGGTGCTGACGCGTGACAAACAAGGCAAACCTGTCCGTTTTGCCGGTACGCACCTGGACATCACCGCACGCAAACGAGCCGAAGAAGAACTGCAAAAAATGGAGAAACTTAAAAGTGTGGGTACCCTGGCCGGAGGCATTGCCCATGATTTCAACAATATCCTCATGAGCCTGTTCGGCAACATTTCTATTGCCAAGTTAGAGCTGAATAAAGATCATCCGGCCTTAAAATTTCTTAACGAAGCGGAAAAATCCATGAACAGGGCAACACGTCTGACCAACCAGTTGCTCACCTTTGCCAGGGGTGGAGAACCGGTAAAAGAGAATGTCCCCCTTGACGAACTTGTGGAGGACATTGTCCGTTTTGACCTTTCTGGCAGCAATGTCAAACCTGTTTTCGAGCCGGCCGCCAACCTGTGGCCGGCCAAAGTTGACAAGGGCCAAATGCAGCAGGTCTTTTCCAACCTGACAATCAATGCCAACCAGGCCATGCCTGATGGCGGACAGCTCTATATCAAC
Source organism: Deltaproteobacteria bacterium (assembly GCA_029933005.1). Lineage (GTDB taxonomy): Bacteria > Desulfobacterota > Desulfobulbia > Desulfobulbales > SURF-16 > JAGHCC01. The sequence continues at coordinate 10,228 of JAOZOY010000086.1, read as the reverse complement.
ATGAAAAACGAGGATCTCTCTGAGAAATCTCTTTTTGACCTCAAGCCTGGAAAATATATCAAGGTTACAGTGCGGGATGAAGGAACAGGCATTGGCCAAAAGCATCTTGAGCGTATATTTGACCCTTATTTTACCACCAAACAGGAAGGCAACGGCCTGGGGCTGGCAACAACCTATTCAATCGTCAACAGACATGGCGGCCACATCAGCGTGGAATCAGTGCTCGGCAAGGGAACTGTCTTTACTCTCCATCTACCCGCTTCCGAGGCACACCGGCTGCCCAAAACAGGGCAGGCCAAGGCCAAACCTTCAGCCACCGTACAAAACGCCAGAATACTTGTCATGGATGATGAGGAAATGATCCGCAATATTGCTGTGCAAATACTGGAGAAAAACGGCTACGAGGTTCAAACGGCAGAGGACGGCAAACAGACTATTGAGATGTACAGCCAGGCCCTGGATTCAGGTGAGCCTTTTGACGCAGTGATTATGGACTTGACCATCCCCGGCGGCATGGGCGGCGAGGCAGCCATTAAAGAAATTCTTATCCTTGATCCAAAAGCAAAATGTATAGTTTCCAGCGGCTATGCCGATGACCGGATTATGGCAAACTTTACGGAATATGGCTTCAAGGATATTGTCTCAAAGCCATATACTCTGAGCCTGTTGCAGGAGGTGTTGAGCCGGGTCCTGGGGAAGTAAGGATATAAGGCTGAAGGCTGATTGAAAATCCGCGAGACATTCTTTTCAACAGAACATGTAAAAATGTAATGCAAAATTGCGATATAAAACTCCTTATCCAGGGCAGCGACCTCATGGGCATCAAGCTGCCCGCTCCAGCCATTGACCTGTTATGCCGATATTACAAGGAGCTTTGCAAGTGGAATAAAAAGATCAATCTGGTGGCCCGGGCCGGAGAGAGAGATATCATTGAAAAACATTTTCTCGATTCCATCACCCTGCTGCCTTTTATGCAAAATCAGGCGAAAAAAAAATGGCTTGATGTTGGCAGTGGTGGCGGCTTTCCCGGCCTGGTGGTAAAAATCTGCCACCCGGAGCTGGATCTGACCCTGGTGGAACCGCGGCGAAAAAAAGTCACGTTCATGAAACATGTCATTCGCACCTTAGGCCTGCAACAGCTCCAGGTCAGAGAAGCCCGTCTTGAGGCCGGTGACCAAACACTGTTTAACGGACAAACCTTTCCGCTCATCTCCAGCCGGGCCTTAAGTAAAGTCAGTAATTTTCTTGATCTCACCGAATCATTCAGCCCGCCCGGCGGCAAAGTAATTTGCATGAAAGGGGCCAGGGCAGAGGAAGAACTCGCTGACTGGCGCGAAAAACGACCGGACAGCCCCTATGAGCTGGTGGAAAAAACCGAGTGGCGCTTGCCCTTTTCCGGTGCGGAAAGAATTGTGTTTATTTTCGAGAAAACCTTAAAAAACGGATCTCTCACAGAGGCACAGAGCTCACAGAGTTTTTCTTTTTTGTAATCGTTCATACTAAATAACAGACCCTTTTTTCTCTGTGTCTCTGTGAGAGAAAAAAACCATCCCATGACCAACAAAACCTCCAAAACCAACATCCCGGCCATCATGTTCCAGGGAACCTGCTCCAATGCCGGTAAATCCATTCTTACCGCGGCCCTGTGCCGTATTCTGCTCCAGGACGGACTTTCCGTGGCCCCGTTTAAATCCCAGAACATGTCGCTGAACTCCTATGTTACCCATGACGGCCATGAAATGGGCAGAGCTCAGGTAGTACAGGCCCAGGCCTGCCGCCTTGATCCCGATGTACGGATGAACCCGATTCTCTTAAAACCCAACAGCGATACAGGCAGCCAGATCATTGTCAATGGTCGGCCGGTGGCCAACATGAATGTTGCCGATTATGTACGCTATAAAACCACTGCCTTTCAGGCGGCCAGGGAGGCCTATGACTCCCTGGCGGCGGAATACGATGTCATGGTTCTTGAAGGGGCCGGCAGTCCGGCCGAGGTCAACCTCAAGCATCATGATATTGTCAATATGGCCATGGCCCGTTACGCCAGGGCCAGGGTGCTGATTGCCGGCGACATTGACCGGGGAGGCGTATTCGCCTCCTTCCTGGGAACCATGGAAATTCTTGATCCCTGGGAACGGGATCTGGTGGCCGGATTCATTGTCAACCGCTTCCGGGGCCAGAAATCTCTCCTTGACGATGCCCTGACCTTTACCCTCGAACGTACCGGCAAACCAGTCCTCGGGGTCATTGATTATATCCATGACCTTGGCCTGCCGGAAGAGGATTCGGTGAGTTTTAAAAACGGCCTCTTTGACGACATGTCAAAAAAGGCCGCTGAAATCGAAATCAGCCTCATTGATCTGCCCCATATCTCAAACTTCACGGATTTCGAGCCTTTTTTGACTGAACCGGATGTACGAATCACCGTGGTACGTTCTCCTGACGATCTCAAAAATCCTACCGCCATCCTGCTACCGGGCAGTAAAAATGTGGTGGGCGACCTGAAATTTTTAAAAAAATCCGGCCTGGCAGCGCGTATTCTTGAATTGGAGCGGGGGGAGAAATGCGAAATTGTCGGTATCTGCGGCGGTTTTCAGATGCTTGGCCGGGTCATCCGCGACCCGCATGGAATTGAATCTGCCGATAACACGATCAGCGGCCTGAATCTGCTTGATCTTGAAACCGTGCTTGATCAGGATAAAACTCTGACCCTGAGAAAAGGAATTCATCTTGATTCAGGCTGCAAGGTGCGGGGCTACGAAATCCATCATGGCCGGACGGAAACGACTGGTGCCAATAAGATCCTTGAACTGGAAGGAAAGGAAAAAGCCGGGGCCGCTTCAGAAGACAAAAAAATCTGGGGCTCCTACCTGCACGGCATCTTTGACAGCGATGAGTTCAGGCGCTGGTTCATCGATAGGTTGCGGAGCCGTCTCTCACTTCAGCCCCTGGGTAAAATCACCTCTTACAACCTGGAACCGGCCTTTGACCGGCTGGCCGCAACCGTCCGCAGCCAAATCGACATGAAGGCTATTTACCGTTTACTCGGCCTTTGACACTGAGCCGGGTCTTCCGGCAGGAAGGTTGCAAGGCAAGGTTATTTTATCTTATTTCCCGGTTTTAGCTTTAAACTCGTCCTTTGAAATTTCGATCACCTCGGAATTCTGCAGAATAATGGTTTTCCGGCTGACGGAATCCTGAAATGTAATGCTGCTTCTTGCCTGATCTATATCTTCCGTGTAGTAAATTTTGTCTGTGGTTGGGTCTTCTACCTGATAATACTTGCCGCAGCCGGCAGTCATCATCAGGATCAGCACAGCTGTAAAATAAAAAAACCGTCGCATTAACTCCATCTCCTGTTGTCAGTGACCTCAAACGTTTTCGTTCTTTGCATGGATTTACAAATTATCATAAACCTGACACCAGTGCCAGCATCATTTAACCCTGTTTTTTTATTTATCCTTTTCACCATCCTGCTGCTTTTTTTTCTGGGCCTCTATCCATCCCAGACGGATAAAGTACTGTTGTCCGGCGTCCATCCAGTTTTCACAGACATCGTCGGTCCGTACCATCTGATACGTTTTTTGACCTGCTTCTCCCTCGCTGGATTGTTTCCGGCAATAGCCGCTGAACTCATCTTCCACCTTATAAAACTTGCAGTTCAAACAATTTTTTTCCATATTATCTATCCTTTTTTGATTTTTTTTCAAAGTCACCTTTCTTAAAAAAGAAAAAACCATACTGTAATTTAGCCATGAGTGTCTTACATTGTAAGTTGACTTATCAGTAAGTGCGCAACTCGACAACCACTTTCTTCTCAAAACGTAACTTTGAAAAAAAAATCAAAAACAGAAATCATCCTTGACTCCATTGCCGATGGGGTTTTCACCGTGGATGAAGACCAAAATATTACCTCTTTCAACAAGGCGGCCGAAAAAATCACCGGCGTTTCAAGAGATCAGGCAATCGGCCAGAAATGCTTTGACGTCTTCCGGGCCGATATCTGCCAGTCGGACTGCGCCCTCAAAAAAACTATGGCAACCGGGCAACCCCTCATTGATCAGCGCATTAATATCCTGAACAGCAGCGGCACGGTGACTCCCATCAGCATCAGCACAGCCATGCTTAAAGATGAAGAGGGAAAAATTATCGGCGGGGTGGAAACCTTCAGGGATCTGTCCACTGTGGAACAACTCAGGAAAGAGATCAACAACAAATTTACTATCGCCGATATTGTCAGTAAAAGTGATGCTATTCAACGCATCTTCGATGTTCTGCCGGATATTGCCACCAGTGAGGCAACGGTGCTGATCGAAGGCGCCAGCGGTACGGGCAAGGAGCTCTTTGCCCGGGCAATCCACAACCTGAGCGGGCGGAAGCAAAAAAGATTAGTGGCAATCAACTGCGGTGCCCTGCCTGATACCTTACTGGAATCTGAGCTGTTCGGTTATGTCAGGGGAGCATTCACGGATGCAAAAAAAGACAAGCCGGGCCGTTTTCAACTGGCCCGGGGAGGCACGATATTTCTTGATGAAATAGGCGATATCTCAACGGCACTGCAGGTCAAGCTGCTCCGTGTCCTGCAGGAAAAAGAATATGAACCCCTGGGAGCTACTCAAACGGTTAAGGCGGATGTCCGGATCATTGCTGCCACTAATAAAAAACTAAACGAACTGGTTGCCAGGGGAATTTTCCGGGAAGACCTCTATTACCGGCTCAATGTGGTTAAAATCAGCCTGCCCACCCTGGCTCAGCGGAGGGAAGACATCCCGCTGCTGGTAGAACATTTTATCCATCGCTTTAACATCCGGACAGGGAAAAACATCCAGGGATTAAGTCAGGAGGCCATGAGTTGTCTCATGCGACACGACTTTCCCGGTAATATCCGAGAGCTGGAAAATATCATCGAACATGCCTTTGTTCTTTGCCGGGAAAATCAAATTACAATGATGCATCTGCCCGCAGATCTTCTCAATGCGCAGTCCTCTGTTTCAGACATAACAACCTCGGCTGAAGCCGATCCCATGGCCCAAAACGAGGCACGGCTGATCAGGCGGATCCTGGAAAAGCATCATGGCAACCGGCGCAAAACAGCAGAGGAACTGGGGATTCATAAAACAACACTGTGGCGCAAGATGAAGAAGTTGAAGATCAGCTGATCTGCCTGCTTCAAGGTGAAAATCCGGTTTTCAGCCCAGGTCGCGCCGCCTGAATCCCTCTTTTCCAAGGGCAACTGTTCCAGAGAAGTTTTTAAATTAATGGTGCGGATAATGGTGCCGGCCGAACTTGCGGATGAATGAAATCAGCGAATTCAGGACGCACCTCGGCTCCCGGGCGGACGGGGCAGAAATCTCTCAAATTCAATAATCGCTGTTTTTAAATTATTAACCGCATCCTGAAAATTTTCAATTTTTTCCGACCTGGGCAGACAGCTTTGAGAGAATTCCGGCAGGTGCAGCAGAGGATGAGGATAACCAAGTGAAGACTCAAACCGGCATGGCAATACCGCGCCGCCATCTTCCAGGAGGCTGTGAATTCGTTTGCAGCCTAAAGGGGTTCCCCTTATCCTGGAAATCCGGTAATCAAGCAGGGGCCGGTTGTATTCTGGCAGGCCGGAAAAAAGATAATGAAGAAGCACGCCGCTCCTGGGCAGATGGGCCAGGATGCCGAGCAGAATTTTCTCCTCCCTGACATTTAACGATTTTGACTGGCGCAGGGATGCCGTAATCTGGGCCAGCATGACGCATTTTGACTCAAGAACGGCAAGTTCCGGATATTTATCGGCCCATTCACGATGGCGAGGATGCACCTCAACTTCGGCTCTGGGTTTGCGGGCGCTCTTTTCAATCGCGGCAGGATCAATACCATCATAACCTGATAAAAATTCAAGCTGAGTTTCCGTGTTCTTGTCTTTGCAGTCAAGAAACCAGGAAGGTTTGCCTGTTTTTCGATGTATTCCCAAAGGAAGTTTCACCAGATTACCGAACCCTTTGCCTGATATTTTATCCTGTTTTGGAAAAATCTCCATGCTGAAGCAGGAGATATCATCTTTGACTTTATTCACCAATGACCGCAACGCTCCGCGCATCCATTGGGCCGGAACCGGTTCCCTGACCGGATACCAGAAATGATAACCCTTGCCGCCGGAAAACTCCGCCAGTCCGACCATATTTCTTTCCACGCCAAGCTCCTTGATGCGGCCAAGCATATACACTCCTTCCCGCCGCAACTGGTTCCGCTCGGCAGCGCTTAACTTTCTGTCGCGAAACCGGCTGACAAGATCAATATCAATCACCCCGGTGGAGACCAGATTTCCAGGCTGCATGAGATAAATCCCATAGGTACGACGTCCGCTGAGATGATCCCGCAGATCGGAAACCTGCATGGGCCTTCGCACCGGCACATACCCCTGCCCCCCGGTCTTATTGTCACGCCATTGCCTGGCAAAAACATCCATACGCCCGGAAAAAAGACGCATGTAATGATCAATCTGCTCTTCTTCACGATGCAGTTTTTCAAAAGGCGCGCCAAGCCACTCTTCATCCTCCTTATCTGCTGCCGACCTAACCTCCTTGTCCCGGCTGAAAATTTCCTCTAAACAATCCGCCGTCAGAACCAGGGCGGCCCTGGCCCGCAATCCCGTTAATTCAACCCCGCGTCCCAGCATCCCGAGCACGGCAGCATGTTCCTGCCAGGCGACCATACACTGCGGATTGGCATTATGAAACCAGTCAAGCATCTCCAGGGCCTTTTCAACCAGGCCATGCATCTGGGCGATGCGCACGCAGCTTTGTACATCTTCAGACGCGAGAGACTGCCAAAAAGAACGATCCGCCAAAATAGTAGCGGCTTTTTCATTTCCTTTCTTATCAAAAGAAAGATTTTCCAGTTGATGAAGCAGCAACCGGTAATCCTGCACGGCTGCTTCGCTGTTACCCTGTGTCATACTTTTTTCTCCCACTCTTTCCTGATCAATTGCTCCAGCCGGTTCAGATGTGGATGGCGCCGGGGACCGCCGCGCAATTCCTCTACTCTGGCCATGGCCTCTTCATATCTGGCGAGACGATAGAAACAAGCAGCCTGCCAGAACGTAATCTCACGGCTTTCATTGCCAAAGGTATGAAGACAAAATTGATTTGCCCGGCCCGCATAATCCAGGGCTTTGTCCATTTCACCCTGCCGATAACTGATTTTTGCCAGTCGCAGCAATGCCCGATGTTTCGAACGCCGATCATTTTCAGCGCTGCGCAACAGGATCTGTTTTGCCTTGTCCAGTCGACCAAGGGCGGCCAGTGCATCAGCCTCGGTCCAGCGGACATAATGTCGTCTCTTACCCTGAGGAATCCGGTCAATAAAGTCTGCCGCCTGTTCCGGCCTGCCCAACTCCAGGGCGCAACGGGCCGCCCGTTCATAAACAAAATCCGTGTCCTGGTCCTGCTCCGCCGCCTGTGCCGCTGTTTCCAGAAACTCAAGGGCTTCATCGGACCGGCCCAGTTCATGCAACGCCTTGCCAAGGCTGTAATACTTATAGACCGGCGCGATAAAATCCCGTCCTTCATCCACCCTGATGACCTTTTCATACAAAGAACGACTGCGGCCGACCTGACCTTTGCTCAGGCAGCAACCGGCAAGATGATAAAGGGCGCGAACATATTTCGGCCGTTCCTGATGTTTTTCCCGCCGGTCTTCGACAGAACGTCTCTCCCAGTTGGCAATAGCCCTGCCAAAACAGGACATGGCCTTACCCGGATTGTTTTCAATATCCTGCCAAAGGACGCCCTCCCGATAAAAGGGCGTTACGGAATCCGGCCGCAGCCGCAGGCATATCTGAAAATGACGGTGGGCCTGGCTGACAAGTTCTTTTTTCCGGGCCCCATGAAGCAGAATACGCCGATTTTTCGCATTATATAAAGCATTGTAGGCCACATAGGCATAGTTGTAATGAGCAAGATAATGATCCGCCTGTTCCCGGCAAACCGGCCCGAGCAGCTTTAAGGCATCCTCGAACCGGCCCAGATGGTCCAAAGCAAAGGCGGCCTTAAGCCTGATATCCGTATCCAGGCCCGCATCCACCAGTTCCGGCACTTTTTCCTCAAGGGGATAAAACATGGCGACCATATCTTCCCACCTGCAGGCCGTAAGCAGTTCCTCGGCCTCGGCAAGCAGCCTTTTCTCCTGGCGGGCAAGCTGTTCACCGCTCCAGGGACTACTTGCTTCCTGCATAAGAAAATCATTATCCGCAAGCGGCAATTCCGATCTTTTTTCGAGCTGTTCCAAGGGAACCAAACCGACGATCCGAGCTTTTTCTATGACTTCCGTCTCTTTTTTCCGTACTGCCGCATTTTGCATGATTGACCTCCTGCATTTTTTAAATTGTCTTTATCCTTGGATATGGTCTGAAACCCTTTTTTTAAAAATTTTTTTTAAAACGCCGCAAAATTTTCCTTTTGAGGCCCCTTTCCCAGTCCAACCCACTCAATTTCTTCGACACAGGCCCGGCAGATACGGAAATAATGGATAGTGTCGGTTGTGTGGTCGATCAGGGTAAAAAATTTATCCTGTAGTTGCAGCAGTTGTTTTTCCGTAAGCTCAGAACACTCGAATACGGATTTCTGCACCCGATGTCCCAGGCCTTTCAGCTCCTTGACAACCCGGTAACGAACACGGTTATCGCTGATATCAAAACAGATGATGTAATACATAGGGGTACGAAGGCTAAAGGCTGAAGGAAAGTGATAAAACCGAAATCCGCATTCCGCACGAAATCAAAAATCAGATATCACCAAGCGTCTATACGGAAACCGAAAAGGGATGATAAACAGCCTTGCGGTCGCCAAGCCATTTACCAAACCGGCCGGCCTGGCGATGCAGGAGCCAACGCAGCACAATTTTTTCTCCAGTGGCCGAATCTTTAACACGAGTCTGCATCTGCCGTTCATAACTGCTGATAAGCGCCCTGGTAATGGCGGGTTTCATCTCCACCGGCCGGCCGGACTGTCCCCGGCTTCTCCTGATAAAATCAGACGGATGAATCACCTTGCGATTAAGAAGAGCCAGAACCAGCCGATCACCGATGATGCGCCATTCCTCGACCAGGTCACAAGCCAGTGACGGCCGGCCGGGAGCTGGTTCATGCAACGCTCCCAGGTAGGGATCAAGCCCGGCGCTGCTCACCGCGGAAATCACTTCATTGGTCAACATTGTATAGACAAAGGAAAGCAGTGCATTGACAGGATCACGGGGCGGCCGCCTGTTACGCCCCTTAAATTCAAAATCAGCATTGCGGATCAGCAGATTGAAAACGGAAAAATAAAGCCTGGCACCATACCCTTCCAGGCCGCGTATGATATTCAAATCAGAGACCCGCTCCAGTTGTTGACTTACAGCCCTGATCTGGAGCGCTGCCTTGCCAAGCACTTCAATTTTGTATCTTCGCCCTTTTTCACGCAAATAACGGCAGTGATTTTCCAGTTTGGCGCGAACAATGACCCTGGCCGCCTGCAGGGCGAATTGTTCTTCTGCCAGGCTGACATACTGATCCCGACGGCGCTGAACATGACCGGCTTCATCAAGAAGCAATCTGGCGCGGAAACGGCCGGTGGGCGTAAGAAAGACGGTGTCAATCCTGTTTTTGATGAGAAAATCAAGCACGGCCCCTGAAAAAGAGGTCCTTCCCACCAGGGTCAGCCGCTCAAGACCTCCGGCCGCAATTTCCGTCAGCACGGATCGATCTTTAACTATTTTCAGGCAATTACCATCCTTGCGGAGATAACTGCCCGGCTCTATGACGTAGAGTGATTCCATACACGCAGCTCAACAATGAAAGGAATAGAAAAATACAGCCTTCATCTCTGCTGCTTATTTATGGTCAGAAATAGCGGAATTGAAAAACAAATACGATGGGAAGAGACCGAGCTAAAAAAAACGGGGTCTGATTCGAAGTGAATTAAGAAGGCCAGAAAGTCTGTAGATGCCTCAAACCCCTCGAAGCGGGGCCATGGTTCGAACAAAGAGTAAAGAGGAGCTTATAGACTGCGAACTTTAGTCTCAAACCCCTCGAAGCGGGGCCATGGTTCGAACTACTTTAGGAACAGTTTTAATTCCTAGTCAAAAGGAAGTCTCAAACCCCTCGAAGCGGGGCCATGGTTCGAACCGTATTGTCCTATCATCTTTTTGGCTTTTGGTTCAAGTCTCAAACCCCTCGAAGCGGGGCCATGGTTCGAACTAT
>JAOZOY010000148.1 GCA_029933005.1 Deltaproteobacteria bacterium | reverse complement strand
TTGGCATCAACCTCATCTGCCAGTTTTGTATACTTTTCTTTTAATGCTTGTGCATTTTTGTAACCGGCGACATAAGACAACGCCCGTCCAAATTTACTAGAAGCATCTCTGTAATTATTTTCCTGAATCAGCTTTTGCCCTTCTTCATAAAATTGGCTGCTTGCTTTTTCATGAGCATCATTTTTTTTGTCTGAAAAATTTTGTATATCCAGGTTTGCAATTATTTCTAAATCTTCTTTTTTAGCAGAAAATGATGAGGTCAATGCAGAAATAACAGCAATATCCTTTTTATCCTTTGATAATTTATCTTTATAATTATGTTGAATTAAGTCCACAATTTCTTTAGCATCATCGTTCACTTCGATTACACGATCATATTCATCCGCTACTGTTGCCCACGAATTATCTTGTTTCGCTTGCGCTATTTTGTCTTTATGAAACTGAACAACTTTTTCGTATGATAAAGGAAAAATAGCTATGGCATCTTTATTTTTAATGTCTTCCTTTAATGCATCATATGACTGATTAAAAGCCGCATCAAAATTATCATTTGCAAGATTTTGTTGTGCAAGCTGCACACTTTTTTGTGAAGTAGAAGCGCAGGAACAAAGAAGCAATAAACTCAAAATTAAAATTATTGTTCTTACTATTGAGGGTGTTTTAGACCTTGTCTTACTAAATACTTGCATCTTCCCTTTTCTCCCTTTTGGTGTTATCAAGCAGTATCCATCCCCTATATCTTTTATTTGAAAGCGTCATTCCAACTGGTTCAAAGATGACTTTTCCACCATTCGGGACAGGATATCTATCTAATAGCGCCTCGACTTCGCTGTCGGCGCTAATAGGCGGAGTTGAATATGGTGCCCCCAGAACCCATTTGCTCTCTTTTTGTGTATAAGCAACATTAACCTACTTGAGGCTGCTCTTGTTTTTTTGCCTCTGTCTGTGCCTTAACCATTTCTTTAGCTATAAGCTCGGCCTGCTCTTGCATTCCTTCCTTGCGTAATTCCCAACCCGCATGCCCAACAGCCAGAGCCCAGAAAATTACACCTATGCCAAATATCGGCATGGTAAACAAAGCAATAATCAACAAAATACTATTTAAAACAAAACCACCCCACTTCTTCCTGACTAAAAAATAAATTGGTGGGCAGAACACTACAACCAAGTACATCATCTCAAACTCCTTTCACTAGTTTGCAATTAATTGACGAGAAATTAAACAATCACTTTTTTCATCTCTTCCATAAAAGGTCTCCCTTTATCTCAATTTAAAAACTTGAGTGGCAATAGTTTGTTTTTCACTCTACTAAAAACTGGTGGGCAGCTACATAACCTCCCGAAGAAACCCTGACTTAATTAAATCTGACGGGAGCAAATACTTGCGGTCTAAGCCGAAAGAGTTACTGAGAAGATCAACTCCAGCAGCTATGTAAGCTCGCCACACCAACTCCGTACAATAAAGCTTCTGTGGTGTCGTCAAGTCGAATTCGTGGTCAAACGGTAATGCATCCTTCCAAAATTTCTGAGCGACAGCGGATGCCTGGATACCAGTACCATCCGCCAAATTTGAATCTTCCATACGAAAAATTGTTGCAGCTGCAATGCGCTTTGGTGAGATGACAGCATACCAAGGCTCCCTCATGACCCTGTCAGTCATTGCACCACCAGCTGGGTCAGCATGGATAATGAAAGGTTGGCCGTTCTCCAACACAACTAGTCCAACGTGAGAATATGCGCGGTAACCACCTTCGAAGAAACTAACGACTGCACTACGGATCGACTTGCCACGGATGAAAACGACATCTCCAGGTTGAATTTTGTCAGAACTCGGAAAGTCACCTTGCCCAGCATAAATATGGAACGGTAGTAAACCTGCAACCAGCGCAAGTACTGCACAAAAAATAAGCCTTCTCAGACAACAACATCTTGGGCGGAACATTCTATGCTTTCTGACGTTGAGCTCGGTCAATCATGAATCCTGCTGCTGTGCAAACTACGATTGCAACAACAAAACCTAAAACAACTGCGGATTGTAAATCCTTATCGCCAATAACATCAGAAAAATGTTGGATATAACCGCCAAGTGAAAGCTTTGCTTGCAACGCCCCAGGCTGGAAATAATAACTGAGCGGATATCCCAATACACCACCGACAATCAATCCAATCATGGTGAAGTTGGTTGTGTTAGTCGACTGTGGAGATTCGGATGATTCCATACTGATCCTCCTTTTCGTACATACAAATACTACTTACCAGCACTCAACAGGAGCTATCTTTTTACGGGAGACTTAATCTCTATTGCTTTTTATGGTAAGAACAAGCCCGAGTACTGAGCAAATAACCGATATAGCCATTAGGCCAAGATAGATGGGCTCTTTTAGATAATAGTTTCTGCCACTCCCCATCATCATCATGGCATCACCAAATCCAGATGGTGGACGGAATGAATAAACAGCAAACATTGCAATCACACCAATAATTAGTAGAAAAACACCTTTCAACAGAACCTCCTGAATCAATACGGATAATTCTTTCCCTGTAGTTTTTCAGCAGCAGTAAAACATTCCTCTGCTTTTTCAAGAACCTGACCTTCAAAAAACTTCTCTATACTCCCTCCGCGATATTTTCGCATCGGAAAATCACATTGATGAACAAAAGCTTTGAGTCTGAGCGTCTCTTTAAATTTGAGATTCATCCCCTTGCCTAGTTCCAATTCGACAAGTCCAGCATCAAGCACATCAGCAAGAAGAGAGTCTTCGAGCTGCCAGCCACTTTTCTTAAAAACAGAAACCAGTTTGGCCTGTGTCTTATATGCCAAGAGAACAGAGTCCTTCAGCTGGTCACCAACAATGTCAGGGATTTCCGTTTGCAGGGTGATCCGAGCCGTAACGGTTTCGTGAGGATAGTCGAAGCGCTTGAACTGCTTGTTGAGAGAGTCAACCAGCGTTGTTGCCCCAGCAAAGTCCACTGGGATGAGCATTAGACATAGACAGATAACTACCAGCAATAAATTCATTACGTTCTTATGTTCGATTACTCCACCCCATTGCAGACATGTTGAAACAGGAAAATTAAAAAGGCTCTCTTCCATTTCGTGTGGGTAAAAGTTGAGGAGTTTACTCAGCCTC
>JAOZOY010000085.1 GCA_029933005.1 Deltaproteobacteria bacterium | reverse complement strand
CTATCAATTCACCGGCGGTGTTGTTTTTACTTCATCTAAAACAGGTGGAACCGGAGGTACGGGAGGAACCGGAAACTCCATCTTCAATTCTGCTGCTGAAGGTGAAAGCTGCTGAAGCCCCCTGAAGTTCATATCATCAATTTCAGGAGCATTGAAATATTTCATGACCACCTTTCCATCCTTGCGGGCCACAAGAACAGTAAGAACCTTTGGTATCTGATACTTTTCCGAGAGGGCGCCTGTTTTATCAAAAACAACCGGATACGTAATTTTGTAGTCCTTTATATATTGACGAGCCTTTTTTTCAGTATCATTCATGCCCACGTTAATGCCAATAAATTCCATACCCTGCTTTTGGTATTTTTTAACCAGTTCATTGATCTTAGGAATTTCCTGTTTGCAGTTTACACACCAGGATGACCAGAAAATAAGCATCAGCGGTTTGGTGCCGATAATCTTTTCAAGATCAACCGATTTTCCATCCATATCCTGGCCAATGAAAGCCGGGAGTTCTTTTCCCACATCAGTTGCCTTGGCAGCTATTGGCATGAGCAGGGTCAAAAGACAACAGGCAAAGACAAAGTACTTTTGCAACATTATTTTACTCCACAGTTTAAAGGGTCACAAAGGGGTCAAGTCTCACCTTGACCTTTATTTTTATAAAAAATTATTTTTATTGTCAGTAAAGAGTGTATCTGCAGATATACTACAGGCTTTCTCATTGCTAATACCATGTTTTTGTTCATTACTCCATGCCTTATTATGATCCCCCCAAATAACAACATTTTTGTCCTGTTTTTCCCGCATAATGGCAAATAGTTATACGTAAGCGATCACAGGCACCGAAGGTAAGTGAACGAAGTGAAACTCCGCTACCGCACTGCCGATCTCGGCAACGAGCGCAGAAAACCTCACACCAAAACCGGTGGAAAGCTCGGCCGGCACATGGCCTTACTCATTGTATCGCATGCTGTACATTCTCCCTTATAGAGAATGAAGTGGATGACCGTCATGACGATCTCCGGGAATTCGATATGCTGATGCGTATAATAAGGAATCAGGTTCTTAAAGGTTTGGCAACCACAGGAGCACGGAGCGGGCTTCACCTCGTGTGTTTCGGTGGGAACCATAAGCTTCTGGCGATGTCCCTTGCGGCCTTTGCGAGGACCTTTTTTGCCTTTTCCGGATTTATTTTTTTTATAGGAGAATCCGATGATAGATGAGATGAGAGGGAATGGTGAAAAGGTAACCGTTCACCAGGCGCACGTATTTCGGTAAATTACATACATAGCCGTAATCGTTACCAGTGCCTTCGTCGTTCATTCGGAGTCTCGTTCCTCGCTTACCTGGGCCTGCGTAGCATACTGGTGTTATGTAAGCAGGCAAAAATGGGCGAAGATGAGATGCTGGTGAACAATTACGTGAAAAGTACGCCATTGTACCCCCATTACCCTCTAGTTCGACAATTACTTTTTCGTCAGAAGAGTGTCAACTGTAATTTTAAACTGGTGATAGTATCAAATTGGCATCCAACACCAGTTTCAGTTCGACTTGAACTAGAAAAAGGCAAAAGGAATCCTATACGACGTGAAAGACAATTCGCACCGGGAGATTAATCCGGGCAAACTTCATCCATAAACAACTCATCGCCAGGTTGGGCCAGCCGTCATCAAATGGCTCACCATAGAGGGTTTCTCTGACAACAGGGCGAGTGGGGCATAAGGGACTAAAGATGTCCCTAAATCACCACAACCTTGCTTGCAAAATGATGAAAAATGCATTATTCTTTAAATACGCTCAGGAATACTATTTTATCCTTCCTAAGGAGGTTGATGATGCCATCTTTACAGGTTCGTGAATTACCGGAAAATATTTACCGTTTATTACAGGAAAAGGCTACAAAAGAACATCGCAGTCTTGCCCAGGAGGCCGTTGTCGCCTTAGCCAAGGGCCTGGAGGCATCACTATCCCAAAAGAATCGTCGAATGGAATTGTTACAAAAGATCGCCGACAATCCTGCTGTTGACCAGTCAGTCTTACGCTTCGATCCTGTTGATATGCTACGGGAGGATCGTGATAGATGATTGCCGTTTTAGATGCAAGTGCAGCAATAGAGATTGTTTTACAGCGGAATTTAGCAGGAAAATTATCAAAATACGTCGTTGAAGCAGACTGGGTTATTGCACCGACTCTTTTCATTTCTGAAGTAACCAATACAGTGTGGAAATATCAGAAGTTTGCAGATTTTCCGTATCGTTCCTGCGAAAAAGCCCTTGAGCAGGCATTGACACTACCGGATGATTTTATCAATGAGCTGGATCTGTACCGTGAGGCATTCAAATTAAGCTGTACATTAAACCATCCGGTTTACGATATGCTTTATCTGGTAATAGCCAGGAGAAATAATGGATTACTTTTAACGCTTGACAAAAAACTCGTAAAAGCGGCCAATAAATGTTCTGTAGAGATAGGCGAATTATAGAGACAACAAGAGACATCTTCAGGATTCACGGTGGAATATTGAGGCTATTCTCTTGAAAAGATTAATAAAACTATATTTGCTATAAAAAGATTATAAAAGGGAGTCTTCCATGCAAATTACCAATATTTCAGAAGCAAAGGCCAGTTTATCTTATTTGATAAAGAAGGTTCAAGAAACAGATGAACCTGTAATAATAGGTAAAGCAGGGGAGCCTGTTGCTGTTCTTACTGCGTACAAAAAAAACGCATCACCTCGTCAACTGGGTGGAAGCTGGGAAGGTAAGGTGAAGATGTCTGCTGATTTTGATTCAATTGATGAAGAGATTAGCGATAGTTTTTACAATTCATCTCTATTCCCGGATGAGTCATGAATATCCTCCTTGATACTCATGTGTTGATATGGGCTTTGGAAAATAATCCTACCTTGTCGACCAACGCCAGAAGCAACATCACCCGTGCCCGGAATATGGTTTTTGTCAGTTCTGTTTCAATCTGGGAGATTGGTATCAAAAAGAACCTTGGTAAACTTGAAGCTCCGGATAATCTGCAGGAAGAAATCAAGTCACATCGATTTACTCCTCTTCCTATAAATTATAACCACGCTGAACTTGCAGGGAAGCTGCCGAATATTTACTTTCCGGCACTGATGATTCAAATATTATCTTCTCGTTCTGTGTGAACGATAATTCGTCATCACTTTAAGGAATTCAAGCCGACAAAACTGCCGTTATTATCCTCGGCAAGTCTGCGCATCAGCGCGGCAAAACGGGCCACGTTTATTTCCGCGCCCCCCTGGCTGAAAAGCACGGGAAAACCCACCGCGTGGATACGTACCAGTCTCTCACCACGACGACTGCTCCGGTTCATTGCATCCACGGTATCCACCACACCCTGGATGGATCCCCGAGAAAAATCATCGCCAAAGACATAGATGGAGATACGTTTGCTACGGCTGTGAAAACGACGGATAGCGCGGGTCACCCCCTCCACCGGACTTGAGTTGGAAAAAGGCGCCCAGGTGGCAAGCCGCTTGAGAATCGACTTGCGCCGGGACGGACTGTCTGGAATCCAGCGACCGGCGTACTGGGAGAACATGTAATCCCCCATGTCGTTCATAACCTGGATGCCCTTCACCTTTGGATAGATGGTGAGTATTTCATCCATCTTTTTACGTACCAGGGGCCAGGCAAAGCGGAGCATGGAGCCGGAGGTGTCGATGACAAAAATAATGTATTCACTGTCCACGGGAACCCCGCCGATGGCGCTGTCAGGCACAGGCGAAGGAGCATCCTTCTGCAGGCGCCGCATTTCCTCACTCAGGCTCTGGCGGGCAGTCTGCATCTGCGCCTCAATCCGGGTTTGGGCGGCAAGATCCATGTCCGCTGCCCTGTATTGCCCCTCGACCAGAGACAGATCACCCTGCAGACGGGCAAGCTTCTCCCCTTCCTCGGAAAGTTGAGTTTGAGCTGCTGTCAAATCCCGGTTCAGCACAGTGGTTTCACCACGAATTTCATGAATCTCCTGCTCTAACTTTGCCACCAGTCCGGTGAGATCCACACCCATCTTTTCAATCACCATGGGCTCGGAGATCTTGGAAATCACAAGCAGCAGGATGATAGCGCCAAAGCCGCAGGAAACCACATCGAGAAACGACAGGCTGAAAACCGTGATTGTTCGCCGCTGCTTTCTCATGGCCAATCACTCGTGGGTGTAAAAAAGGACCCCCTGGTATCCACGGCCAGCTTCCAGAACAGGGCCGCGGCAAGGGGATCACCTTCCATGGGAAAAAGGATCGTGTTCACCGGCACATTACGTGGCAGCTTTTTGATGGCCCGCTCAAAAAGCTTAACCCGCTGCTCGCCGGAAACAGTACTCCTACGGGGTTGATCCTTGCCCCGGGTGGGCAGTCCATCGGTGAGCAGGACGATATTATCCGGTCGCGGCGAAAGTGATGCCGCGGCAGCAAATACATTTTCAAGACTGGTTCCGCCTCCAGGCACTATCTGATTCAGCCGTTTAATCATCCCATTGACCTTCGTCTTGTCGGTGGCACCAATCCAACCCGAAGATGACGCCTCTGCAAGCGACTTTGGCCTGGTTGCAAAAGAAATAATCTGCAGACTGGATGCCGGGGGCACATTGGCGGTCATCCAGGAAACCGTCTGCCTGACTTGATGCCACTTGGGCGCCAGTCGTTTGGACGCATCATCCATGTTGCGGCGACGGATAACATTAACAACACTGCTGTCGAGCATGGATGCCGATGTATCGACAAGCAGCAGTATCCGCTTGCCGCCAAGTTTGAGGCCGGTGAGATACTGCCTGTTGCCCTCGCCTTCAAAGCGACGCACATGTCGGCCCCGATCCTGATCCGCTTTTATTTCCGCTCCCATACGACGGTGGGTTGTGTCCAGAGTTTGCAAATCCGACTGCAGCTTATTGACATGCTCTTTCCGGGCAAGTGTCCGGTTCTGCAGGTTGGTCAGTTCTTCGGTCAATTCCCGGATACGGGCAAGCACCCGTTCGGCCCTGCCCCTGGTTACCAGCACCTCTTCATCGGTCTGCTCCAGGCTGTTTTTTATCTCCAGCAGATGTTCCCGTCCCGCCTCGGCTTTGCGCTCAAGCCGCATCACTTCAGCCCGCAGGTCCTCATGGATTTCACGCCGCAAACTAACGGTATTGGAATTAATCAACAGTACAAGCAGAACCACGGCGCCAAAACCGCAGAACATGATGTCCAGGAAGGCAAGGTTGAACGAGGAAGATTCGCGAGGCCTGTGTGCGGACATGGCGTCAATTAATTGTAAACGGTTACAATCAGGTGGTTATCGCAATTCATAGTCTCTGGTGAACGGTTACAATTAATTATCGGGATGGATGCGCAGCCGGGAAATCAGGCTCTGATCGCAGTAACTTTCCGTATCAAGCACAAGACGCTCCTGCATGAGCTGCAACTGGTGAATGAAAAACATCAGGACAATGGAAATAACAAGGGCGATGAAGGTGGAGTTGAAGGCAACGCCAAGGTTCTGGGTGACGCCGGTGATGTCGCCCTCCACCGCGCGATTAGCCTGGGAAAGGGCGGCGCCGATGCCGCGCACCGTGCCGATGAAGCCCACCGATGGAATGGCCCAGGCAATATAGCGGATCGTGGACAGTTCCGATTCCAGCCGATCCCCCTCGGAGTCACAAACGCTGCGAAGCGCGGTGGCCGAATCCTGCACATTACGGGTGGCGGCAAAACGACCGATTGCGCTGCGCATGGCGCGGACCAGAAGGAAATCTTGTGTTTGGGCCGGCAGTTCATTAAGACGACTCGAAAGCTCCCTGGTATCCTCCGGGCCGACAGGAAGCCCTCCGGGAAGCTGTAACAAATCAACGTCGAGCTGGCGCTGCTGCCGATAAACAGCCACACCTTTATAGGTCATAATGGTCAGGGCCCAGAACATCAAGACAAAGCAGGCCTCCTGTTCATAATCGCGAAGCACCACATAAAAATTACGCTGCTGCACATACTGCGGATCCTCGGCCAGGCGGGCATATTCGCGGGAAAGAAAGGCGTCCGCCTGGGGCCTGATTACGGTTACATAGGCGCCATGCACCAGAATAAAGGCGGTGAGCAGAGAAAAAACCTGATAGAGGAGTTCGATGGGTAGCTTTTTCATGAATTTCAGGTCTCAGGTGTCAAATTTCAGGAACAATCAGATATCAACGGGAAAGGCGACCACGGCATCAGCGGCAATCTTCTCCGAAGGGGTAAAGGATTTCAGCGCGAGCGGCTTCTTTTGTGGTCGTGTGACCTTTTCCTGTTCCGTGACCGGCAGTGTCTGCTTTGACACCTCTTTTCCTTCCGGTTGCCGGTTAACAGGTTCGGCGGCTGTCGCAGGAAAAGCGGTCATCAAGAAAACAAAAAAACAAAAAAACTTCATCATCTATCATACCTTGCAACACGAAAACCAATGTCGTTTCCAGGACTGCGGCTGTAGGCCCGGTAGCTGAATCTGAGTTCGGTGATGGAACTGTCGCGCCAGCTTGAGCCGCGGATCACATGGTGCGTACCGGTTGCGGGCCCTGTTGGATCGACATCCCGGACACCCACGCCAACACTGCTTTGCGGCGCATACAAATCATGACACCACTCGGAGACGTTGCCTCCCATATCAAAAAAACCACCTTGGTTTGCCGAAAAACTTGCCACCGGCGCGGTGACCATAAATTTATCGTTATAGCTCCTGATCACTGCCGGCAGGATCGAGCGGGCGGATTCATCAGCGTAATTACCGCTCAGAGTCTTTGGCGGGAAAGTTCCCTCCCAGGGGTAACGAGACGGATTCTTTCTTCCTGCCACGCGGGCCCCATAGGCCCATTCCGACTCAAAAGGCAGCCTGTATCCGTTGGTGGCCGGACTGACTGCAACCATGGTCGTTTTTTCTTCCCGATAAAAGGGGGAAAAACCCTCTTGTTTACTGAGCCAGTTACAGTACCTGGCCGCATCCTCCCAACTCAGCATCACCACCGGCTGGTGGCCGTTATCAAGTGTTTGCCCACCAACATGGCCGGAGCGGTGTTCCGGCTTAAACCTGCGAAACTCGTCATTGGTCACCTCGCGGGCTGCAAGATAAAATGGCCGGGTGATCTCCACCTGGCGTTCCTGTTCATTGGCCCGCCGGCCGGGTTCCCGCCGTGAGGCACCCATTGTAAAGACGGCAGGACCAAGTCGAATCATCTTATGCCCGGCTGTCGCCATCTTATTCTTTGAAGCTGTGCTCTGCAAACCGGCAGCTTTGCCCGCAGGCTTCAGACGGATATTCACCTGTCGGCTGTTCGCCTTGCTCGGAGTAATAGTCCGCGTGGCGATTTCATATCCCCTGGCCTTGACGGTTAAGGTATGTTTCCTGGCTGTCAAACGCAGACGGCCGGTGGCCTGGCCATGGGGTTTGCCGTCTATCAAAAGCTCAGCATCCGGCGGCTCCGTGCTGACAAAAACAATACCGTATTCAGGCTGCAATGTAAACGACAGCTCCCTGGAAACGCCGGGCTCAAGAGTCAGCAGAGATTTTCTCTCCTCATGACCGGACAGGCTGAGACTGATCCGGTGCTGCTCTTCAGGGCTGAGAAAAAGGGTAACAGGGGTTGTCCCTTTGAACGCGCCGTCAACAGAGACTGCGGCTCCGGCAGGATCAGACTCGACAATAACTGTTGCCGGCGCCGGAGACAACACGACTCTATTAGGAGTATGATGCCCCCCGGCCTCTACCTCAAGTTCCACTTCAACAGCAGAGAATCCCTCTTTGCGCAGAATCAGGATGTGTTCTCCGCCGGGAAGATCTATGGTCAACGGCGTCCTGCCAAGCTCGGTTTCTCCGGCGAAGACAACAGCTCCGGCAGGATCAGAGGCAAGGGTCACCTCGCCCCAGGCCGGTTGCAGAACAAATTCAAAATGCTGCTTTCTTCCAAGCCCCTCCACCTGGATCTGCTGGTCAAGCGCCAGATATCGCTCCTTGACAAGACGCAGCCCATGCTCTCCGGCCGAGACTTCAAAACCGGCAAGAGGGGTGACGCCAACAAGGAAATCATCGATAAAAACTTGCGCCCCATCCACCGGACTGCTCACCATATCCACCAAACCGGGAAGTTTTTCCAGAATGAGGCTGAATTGATTCAGGCCGTTCCCTTTAACCGAGATCGTTTCGGTCAAATCCTGGTAACCCTGTCTGGAAGCCTGCACGGTATACTCTCCCTTAATGGCAAGAAAGCGCTGACCGAATTTAAACACCGGCGGAAAACCGCTAATAGAGAACTCTTCGGGAGCAGGCTTCACCCTAACTTCAACGCTGCGGGCCGTAAGCACAAAGACCGCTGCCGCGAGCAGCAGGAGAAAAATTCCGCCTGCCAGGTATCGCCGCTTTTTTCCGCCTGAGGCACGCTTTGATTCCCCAGACGAACGGGGCAACTTTTTTCGATTTCCTTCCGCGCCATCACTCTGATTTCGCAATGAACCGGGGGGCGGCGCCAGGGGTGGCGCCAGCGCGGTTTCCTCGGCAGCAGACAATCTGATCTCCACCCTGTCCCCGGATATATAAAAATGAAGAATATTTCCGGCTATTCTGCTGCTGTCACCGGACTTGATCCATACGGAAGAGGAGAGGCGGGTATCATTGTGATAGACCGATGTAGCGCCGTCAGCCGGCTGTAAAAAGAGATGCCCGCGAGAATCGGCGATATGGGCCTCAAGTGGACTGCCGTCAGTCAGGCTGATATGGGCATCCGCTCCGGAGCCCACAGTCAGCGGCAAGTCGCGGTCACTGTATTCGCGAACTTCATCATGTAAGTAAATCGTGAAAAAACGGCTCAAATGGGTTCCTCGCAACTGATAAAAAGGGAAAAACTCTGGCCGGCCCCAATTGAAACCGTATGCCGCACATCACGAAAACCAGGCCGAGTGCCGACAATAGTGTAGGTTCCGGGTCGAAGCTTAAGCTGTTTTTGCAAAAATGAACCCAGCCGCCCGACCCGGTAGACAACCACATCAGTGGCATCGTCGGAGCGCAGGATGACATCAACCTCGCTGGCTGCATTGACAAGAAGCTGGTCAAGAGAGGCGATCTGCGCTGTCAACTTAGGTCCGGGATCCGCAATCAAACGGGCTAGAGCAAGAGTTTGACCGGCCTCAGCAAGCGGTCCGTCCTCCTGCAATCGCTGCGGCCGGGCCAGAATACTTTGTAAAGCCTTATCAAGGGCAATGCGTTGCCTGATACCCACGAGCCCTTTCACGGCAAACCCGGCCTGTGGGCTTATCTGCAGGGCCTGCTCACAAACCAGCAGAGCTTTCTGCCACTGTTCTGCGGCTGTAAGCCCATTAAATTTTTTCTCCAGGTTGGACAACCTGGCCGCAACTTCGGCTGCCTTGAGTTGTTTTCCGGCGTCCGCAAGAACCGGCTCCGAAGGCCTGATCGTTGACGCTCTCTGTAAAAAACCGCGGGCTCCTCTAAAATCTCCCCTGTCCAGAGCAGCAAAAAAACCACTCATAACCTCTTGAAATTTCCTTTTACTCAGTCCCGTCTCAACCCGCGCCAGATCCTCGATGACCGGCATGAACTCATGATCAAGCTCTGCTGCCTCCAGCAATATCAACCGGGCCTCGCCAAGACGGCCTTTTTTTTCTAATTGCTGGCCCTGTCGGTGAAGAAGAATCACCTCATCAAGACTTCGGGCTCGCTGCAATCCATGCAAAGCCGCCACATTCCCGGGCTCCAGGATCAGGGCCGATTCAAAACTCTGCACTGCTGATTCACTGTCCTGCTCTTGAAGCGCCGTACGTCCCTGATCCATGGCCGTGGAAAAAAGTTCCGCTTTGGTGGCAAGCAAAGCCTGGAGACGACCCTCGGCCTGCTCGTAGGACTCCCGCGCCCCGGCATAATCTTTCTCGGCAAAGGCCGTATCACCCTGGGCGACAAGAGCCGTAATATGCGCATAAGTTTCAGTGCCCCAAAGGGCAACATTCTCGGCCTCGGCCCGGGCCTGCAGACGCAGCCAGAGACCAAGCCGCTCTTCGGCTCCAATGCGTGCTTCAGTTAAAGCAATGTCCATTGCAGGCGGCGGCTCCTGCTTTGACAGGGCAGGAGCTTCTTCCTGAATTTCCTCCTGCGGCACAGGCTGTTTACTCTCTTTTCCCGGCAACAGCCAGTATGCCAGAACCGCTAAATCAAGAATAATGAACAGGGTAAAAACAACAAAGAGCCAAAAAGGAAGCATTCTCTGTTTTCCCTGGTCACTCCCTCCATCCGGCGGAACAAGATTATTATTTCCCGGTTCATTACTCATCATCTGAGAACGTATTCCGTGGACTCTCCACCTGCTCATCATCAACCGAAAGCTGAGGATCTACCGGTATCAGGCCGGTCTCCCTGGCGTAAATCTGCCGCAGCAACTCGCGCCAACGGGTATATTGCTGCTCAGCCGACCCTGTCAACCGTACCGTCTCACCGTCCACATCGACGACCAGCGGTTCCGCCTCGGAAGAAAATGAAACGCCAAGCTCTTCAATGGCCGCCTGGTTTATTTTGCCTTCCTGACTTTTTTGATGCCCTGCATATACACCCGCAGCACCGCCCATGAGCATGACATCACGCAGACTGCCGGTTCGCGCCCTGGTTTCAGCGTCCCCGGAAGCACCGATGACAATAGCACCCACGATGGCTGCAACACCAAGCACCTGCCGGGTCAACGCCTCCCGTTCAAGATTGCGCATGGCCACAACTTCTTCGCTGCGAAACTTGCGCCAATCGTTATAGGGCTCCCATAGATCAAGATAATAGGCATCATAATAGCCGTTGATGGCATCCACCAGCATGTCATCCCGGACACGGATGGACCGCACCCTGTCCAGCATAGGATCATCTTTTGACGGTAAGCGAATAATACGAACAGCACCGTCGGGGTCTTCTTCGATATAGCCGGTAAAAGCATCCGGCGCCATGGCTGCGGCAAAACGCAGTTCGGCAGCCTGTTTGATCTCCTCAACTTCTGCCGGAGAGAGGCTGTTGCGGTACTCAATCATATCATTGGCAATGGTATTAAACAGATCCTGAAAGATATCTTTTTTTTCCGGCTCCGTACGTTCATGCTCTTTACGATTAGCCGTTTCCAAATAGGTCTTGCGAAACCAGACAGTATTACGGGCATCGACGACCTCAACACTCACCGCTCCGCTCTCGCCGTCGGAATACTCGATCTTGCCTCGGACCAGAATTTCCGTCCCATTGTCATCATCGGGCACGACGCGCACGATGCCCCAGTAGCCGCTGCGCTGCATGGTATACTTGAGATGGATGGGGACAAAACGAGCCTCGGCCTCGCGAATTTCCGGAGAGAGGCCAGTCTGCCCATCTTCATCATCGGGAAGTTCACCCGGATCAAAAACCTTGATGGAGACATCAAGCAGTTCCGCATCGCTCAATTCCCTCTCCGCGGCAAGAAGAGCCACCTGGTCCGGAACCTGCTTACCCGGCATCCCGGCACAACCGCCAAGTTGAGACAACATGGCGGCCGTCAAGAATAAGACAATCCAGCTCCATCCAAAGTCAAAAGAAGAATGAACTTGAAATTCAATTTTCATTTTCCCGCCTTATACTTTCTATACTCTTCCCAGAGCTTCTCTTTCAACTCGGGATCTGTTTCCTTTTCCGCCGCCTCCCTGAGTTGCCGGGCAACGATATCATCATCTACAGCCAAGGTATCCCGGCCTGATGGTCCGGTGGAAACCGATGACTGACCACCAGCGCCGCCGCCCTTAGCACCATCACCGGGTCCTTTTACGCCTCCATCAGGAATAGTCCCCTGAGCAGCAACTTCAACAGTCTGTTGACTCTGGGCACCCAGGCCCCCTTCTCCTGTTAAACCGGTGCCATCACCAACCTGAGCGGAAGAACCACCACTTCCAGCAAAACCTCCTGAAGCACCTGAACCACCTGACTCTCCGGACTCTCTTTGCCGGGGCTGATGGGCGGCTATGCGAT
>JAOZOY010000147.1 GCA_029933005.1 Deltaproteobacteria bacterium | reverse complement strand
CAGCACATTTTTTCCTGCCACTATCACTTTTGATCCAGCACCTGCCTGACAAGTTGGGCAAGTTCCCAGGGTTTAACTGGTTTTTTAACATATTCTTTTATGCCCATTGCCAATGCCTCTGCGACTGAAACAACTGAGCTGTAACCGGTGCAGAGGATAATGGGCATGTTGGGCCTGAGGCGCAAAACTTCCCGCGCCAGTTCGGCCCCGGACAGGTTGGGCATCGTCTGGTCAGTAACGATCAAATCAAAGTAGTCGGGATGGGCGCGGATTTGCTCCAGGGCAGCCAGGCTATCCATGGTAGCGGTAACCCGATAGCCAAGGTTTTTGAGCAGTATTTCGTGCAAGTTGAGAATAATATCTTCATCGTCAATGACCAGTATCCGTTCCGTTCCGGTTGGTAAAGGCTTCTCATTTTCCTTTTTTTTCGAAGTTGCAATATTCTTTTTCATGGCCGGGAAGTAAACATGAAAAGAAGTCCCCTGTCCCGGCTCACTCTCTACCCTGATAAAACCCTGATATTTTTTCACAATCCCGTAAACAACCGCGAGTCCGAGACCGGTCCCTTTACTCTGTTCCTTGGTAGTAAAATAGGGTTCAAAAATTCTCTCCATGGTAGCCTTATCCATGCCGCAGCCGGTGTCGCTGACTGAGAGAACAATAAATGCCCCCGGAGACACATCCTGACCTTCTATCTCTTCCGGCCCCAATTCCCGGCGGGACAAGCTGACGCTTAAAACCCCCTTTTCATTTTTCATGGACTGGAAGGCATTGGTCATCAGATTCATGACAATTTGATGTATGTGGGTTGGATCGGCTAGGATCAAACCAACTTCAGGATCAATATTTTTTTCTATGGTAATGGTTGTCGGCAGTGAAACACTCATCATTTTCAAGACTTCTTTAACAATGAGGTGGGGCATCAATAATTGCAGATGCTGAGATCCTTTACGACTGAAATCAAGAATCTGCTTTACCAGGCCAGTGGCTCTTTCTCCAGCGTTAATGATTTTATCAATTTTTTTATTGGCCTTACTGTCGGCTGGCAGATCATTTTTTGCCAGCTCGGCATAACCGAGTATTGCCGTCAGAATATTATTGAAATCATGGGCAATCCCTCCGGCCAGGGTACCGATAGACTCCATCTTCTGGGCTTGTTGCAGCTGTGATTCAAGAGCCATTTCCCGGCTAACATCACGTTTGACCGCAACGAAATGAGTAGTCTCCCCCTGAGTATTTTTGACCGGCGAGATGGCTGCATCTTGTTCGAATAAGGTTCCATCTTTTTTCTTGTCAATCAAATGACCTCTCCAGACCTTGTCATGAAGGAGGGTATCCCACATCTCGTGATAAAATGACTGATCATGCCGGCCACTTTTAAGGATACGGGGGGTCTTGCCAACCGCTTCTTCCAGGTTGTAGCCGGTAAGGCTGACAAACGCGGGATTGACATACTCGATTGTTCCTTCGGTATTGGTTATGACTATAACCTCTGTTGTCTGTTCGATAGCCGAGACCAGTTTTATCCGCTCATTTTCTGTCTGTCTTTGCTTCGTAATATCACTAAAAATACAGTGGCTTCTGATCATTTGCTGTTGCCTGCCATAGGTTATTTCCCGGGCAAAATTGGCCAGAATGACAGTCCCGTCTTTCCTGACCAACTTTAATTCAACCACTTGTTCATCTCCCCGTGTTTCGCAAGACAAATAGTGACTATAAAAAAAGGGCCGTTCTTCTGGCAGGAGAAAATCGGCAAATGATCTACCAATCACCTCTTCTCTCGTGTAACCAAGGGTCTCAAGCCAGACATGGTTGACGTCAACCAGACAGCCATCGGCATCTAAAGATTGATATGGCAAGGGGGCTTTTTCGTAAAGGTCGCGAAATTTCTCCTCAATCTTTTTCTGCTCGGTTATATCAAACCCGGTAACAACCAGTGCGTGTCGACTGCCATCGGAATTAAAGAGGGGAATTTTCGCAATATCGAAGATCAGATTTGAACCGTCGGGTCCGGGAATAACTTCTTCACTATAAGATAGTGTTCCGTGCTGCCAGGCTTTATGATCACTCTGTGCACCGTTAAGAAAGGAATCTCGGTAATAATTGTTGAAAGCAGAAAGCTCTATATCCGTTTTCCCCTGATAATCCACCCCCTTAAGCTGAAAAAGGTTACGGGTATACTCATTAGCAAGCAACCATCGTCCTTGCCCATCCTTGATACATACCATATAGGGAACGGCATTAATGCTTGTTTCTAGAAGGATACGGTATTTTTTTAGTTGTTCCTCGATTAAATACCTCTCGGTGATATCACGAAGAAGGCCTACCACACCATCAATATTGCCATTTTTATCAAAAAGAAGAGTTGAATTTATTTCCACAAATAGCGGCTCACCGTTTTTTCGCTTATGTTTCAGCGGATAGTTTTTAACCAAACCATTTTTTTTCAGTTCCTTCATAAATGCTTCATTATCGTTCTCATCGTAGTAGAAATCAAGGACGGGTTTGCCGATAAGCTCCTCAAGATGATCATAGCCATATAATTTCAATGCTGCCGGATTTGTGGCGATAATCTTCCCATCATTACCGGCTCGATAGTAAACATCCGACATATGTTCATTGATGAGCCTGAAGTTTGACTCATTTTCCTTCAACGATTCAGTCAATTTCAGCTCTTGCGTTACATCCTTACTGAACAAGATATAGCCGGAGAAGCCCCCCCCATCAGCGGCCAGTCCAATTACTTTTACCCGCAAATGATGTCCGCCGTCTTCGGTTTCCGGTTCGATCATATATTCATATGCGCCCAGACGTTGAACTTCTTCAATGATTTTGTGAAAACGTTTCACTGCAGCTGGCTCGTGGAGATATATTTCCATAATCGTCTTACCGACAACATCCTCCTCCTTGCAGCCAAATAATTTTTCGGCCAGGGGATTACAATGAGTGACGCGCAGATCAAAATCAGTGATGGTAATAGCGTAATCTGTGCAATTTTTGAGGATAGTGTTGACGAGGATGTGTTCACTGGTTTTCTGGCTCTTATTCATGGCTGCTCCTCAAGTATAGTACAGCACCGCTTTAATCTCGATAATCCAGTTTTTATAGATTGTACATATGACTAATTGGCAGGATATCAGGC
>JAOZOY010000146.1 GCA_029933005.1 Deltaproteobacteria bacterium | reverse complement strand
CGGAAATGACGAGAAAGTGGCAAAATGTAGTTTTTACGAGACTATCAGGGGTAAATCTAAATAATAATCCAGTCCAGTTGACTGAAGGTGATCCCCTGACCCTGGATTTCCGCCTTGGCCATGCATTTCGAACAAACCCGGTAAATTCGAACCGAATCCTTGGCAAGATCAAGATTTTTTTTACAATAATAGCGTATTTCCCGTATTTCCCGCCTGTCAAGCCTGCACTCAAAGACGGACTTCTGCGATCTGATCCCTATTTCCTTTAAAAATTGAGAGAGTTTTGTCCGTCGCTTATTGTCGGCGATATCGTAGGTGATAACCGTATTCATGTTTCATTTCAGGAGTAACGGTTCATAAATTGAGATTTCACCTTCAAGATATTTACGAAATTGACCGGCCTGCGCGATAAGGGCCTCACCATAGGTAATTGTTTTGTCATAAGGTTCATAACGGAATTCCGAAGTGAGTTTTCGTTCAAAATTTTCTATAACCCGATGCATTGCTTCTGGTGTCAGTTTCACAGGTAGTTTGCCGCTTTTGTCATATTTTTTTTCTTCCTCCTTTTCCTCCATACGCTGGGACGGCACATCAAAGAGTTCGCAGGATTCCGGATCATTCATCCGTCCGAGACTGTCACGGGTTACATCAACTTTTTTCCCCATCTCCTCTGTGGTATCTTCAGCTGTTTTTTTCTTTATGATAAAATCATTCCGGTTTAAAATGTTCAGGTTAAACAGCGACAGGGTCAGGGTATCCACCACTATGACACGAAATTCTTCCATTAAATCCATCACCAGCGAATGCCGGCCATAGTCGGGAACATGGAGAAAGGCGGGATACGGATCAAGATGATTACGGCGGATCGCCGCGTAAATTCTGTTGAAAAGAAAAGTGTAGAGCAGAGATAAAACCGCGTTGACAGGATCTGTCGGCGGTCTTCTTACCCGATGATAGAATTGCTGATCCTGAATAAATCCATAACGAAAAGCGCTGAAATAAATAGCGCTGCCTTTTCCCTCATACCCTCGAATGGAGTTAACGCTCTCAGCCCTCGAAAGCGAGCCCATCAGTTTTTTGATCTCTCTTGCTTTAACGCCAGCATCTTTTTTCTTTCTGGTCCGTTTAATCCTCCCGAGCAAGATCATCATATTGGCCAATTTCCCCTGGACAATGGACCGGGCTGTTTCAAGACCGAACTTTTTATCGCCAAGCAGCGCAAACTGTTTAATCCGTAATGCCATGTTTTTGGGCTCGGCCAGGGAAAAACGGCCAAGATAGCGACCGTCTTTTGTCAGAAAAACCGTGTCAACATTGTGTTGTAACAGCGTACGCCTGGCCGGCGAAGTGATTTCAATGTTGCCGAAGAGGATAATCTGCTCAATTTTTTCAACAAAAAGGGTGTGGTAGGTATCATCATCTTTTTTAATTAAAAGATGGCGTCCTTCTCGTATCATTCGCGATCCCTGAGTGGTGATGTATATTTTCATTTTCCGCACCATTTGCGTAAAATTTCAGGAAGTTTAAAGAGTTCAGCGCTGTCTGCCACCTTGATGTTCAACATCTCCGCCCGTTTCAAGCTATGAGAAGCCAACTTTCTGGCGGAACAGAGCATGGCCCGGCCAAAAAGACCACCGGCAGCTTCCGACAGAGAATCAAGTTCATACAGCGCCTCCTTTCCTTTAATTGAACCTGTGGTCGGTCTGTCCAGGTCGCTTGTTTTACAGGAAATCAGATGAAGCCGGTTGCAGTTAGTGAACAACACGTCAAATTCATTGGTAGTTGGCTTGGGGCCGGAGCCGTCCCAAGACACTTTTACGTTGATCAGGGGATTTAATCCCTTGATCCGAAGATTTCGGACAGCATGCAATACATATTCTTCCAGCCAGCCGCCATGACAGAAAAAGAGTTTTTCAGCAGAAGGTATCTGGAGGATCCCGGAGCCTGGTCTTGTCGCCATATGGATTTTTTCAAGTATAAGGGCAAGGTCATCTGCTTTTTCTCCCAGAGTATTGAGAGGAATGGCGGCATACCTGCCATGGGACCCGCCATAGCAGGCAATGGCGCCGTTAAAACGTGCCAGCAGAGATTCATTCTTGATAAAAAGACGACAGAGTTCAGTGAGATGGGAAGCCCGTTGTCCACTATTTGCCGGTAAGTCCCCCTTGTTGGTTATGTTCAATCCATAACTTGACAAATACTCCTTGATGCTGACAAGGTTGCCGATTGTTTCCATACCTTCTTCAGGAGCAAGCTGTAAAAGTGAATTTGCAGCCGTATGAAGATAGATGATTCGACAGTCCTTTTCATTGAAATAAAAACTCTGGAAGGCGGCCAGGGCGCTTATTTTTGTGCCGCCGGTCACATTTAACACCAGGGAGCCGGGAATATCTTCAATTAACCTTTCACAGGTTTTTGCCACCTCGCCGAAATCATAAGGGGAAATCATATGCGTCTCCACTTTTATGCCGCGGGGTTGTAAAATTCGGACAAGACGAGCCGCCTCATTTTTCATCTCAGCCGAGACCAGAAAAACAGCCTTTGCCGGTTTTTCATGGAGAAGCGGCACTAGGTTGGGAATTGGCTGCCCGGAAATCAGACAGAGATGGGTGGCAGTCATGGCATCAATCCTCGGTATTTTCTGAAGCGGACATGGCGGAAACGATGTTTGACTTCAACCTCTCCGCCAGGCATATGTTCTTCAATAGCCTCCCTGTCCGTAGTGGAATAAACAGGCTGCAGTCCTTGTTTCAGGGCCAGGGAGACAAGATAAAAAGTAGTGCCGAATTCGCCTTGGATCAGAACATAATCAGATACTTCGGCTGTTTCTTTAAGCCAAGCGGCAATGGGCTGCAGATATCCATCAAGATTTTCAAGATCAGAAGGCACCCGTTTCCAGATATTCCTCAGATTATCAGGAGGAAGGATGATTTTTTCTACCTTCAACGAATCACGGGAGTCCTCGCGCTGACGTTCGGTCAGTATATGGTTGAAAATAACAATGAGTTTTTTCATAGATCCATTCAGCGTGACGTAATCCCTTCGTAAATCAGGTCAATCCTTTCTGATGTTGGGGGCTGTTGCGGCGATCCGGGGATGCGGTCGTAATCCCTTCGTAAATCAGGTCAATCCTTTCTTTTGTAACCTTGTAAGCAGAGCGTTTCCTTAAAGTCG
>JAOZOY010000145.1 GCA_029933005.1 Deltaproteobacteria bacterium | reverse complement strand
GATAAGGATGTCGTGATTCTGAAAAAAATATCTCCGCCTACTATTGATGAGTTTGACGATTTGACAAAAAAAGCCCGGAAGACTGCAAAACAAGTTGGGCTTAAAAAGTCTGATATTGAAATGGCAATCAAGAGCGCACGGGCTTCAAGGTGAGAGTAGTGCTTGATACAAATATTTTGACATCAGGCATCTTCTTTTCAGGTTCACCTGCTAAGATTTTGAACCACCGGAAAATATGTAACCTCTTGGCATGACGCAAAAGGAGCTGGCCTGCGATTGGACTGACGAAACCGTTATTAGCCCGCATAGTCAAGGACGCATAGCCGATTTCCCATGAAAGTGAAAAGGGTTATGGCGTCATGTATAGGAAGAGGCAAAAAGGAGACACATTAAACATGACATGTATAGAAAATACGATTTTCTATACATGAAAAACTGTCGTGTATAAGAAATGACAACTTTTACCTTAAAATCCTTGCCGGTAGATGCAGAACTAGAGACCAAAGCGGTACTCAGGAAAACAGCGTCCGCCCACCGCTATCTGGCTGAACTTAAGGGTATGGCCGCCACCATTCCCAACGAGTCTATTCTCATTTCCACCCTGACCTTGCAGGAGGCCAAGGACAGCTCCGAGATTGAAAACATCATCACCACCCACGACGATCTCTATAAATCCACCCTGTTTGCAGATTTCATCAAAAATCCGGCAGCCAAGGAAGTAGGGCATTATGCCGCTGCCCTGCAAAAAGGTTTTGCCTTGGTCAGGGAAAACCGGTTACTAACGGTCAATCATATTCTTGAGATCCATAAGGAACTGGAACAGAATGATGCCGGTATCCGCAAATTGCCCGGCACTGAGCTGAAAAACGAACAGACCGGGGCTACGGTTTACACTCCACCCCAGGATCAAAATGAAATTATCCGCCTTCTGACAAATCTTGAGCAGTTCATCAATGATGATGACATGGCCGACCTTGACCCATTGGTGAAAATGGCCGTAATTCATTACCAGTTTGAATCCATCCATCCTTTTTACGATGGTAATGGCCGCACGGGGCGCATTATCAATATCCTTTATCTGGTAGCCAAGGATCTGCTCGATATCCCGGTGCTCTATTTAAGCCGCTACATTATCCGCAATAAAACCGAATACTACCACTTGCTCCAGGCCGTCCGGGAACAGGATGCCTGGGAGGATTGGCTGCTCTACATGTTGCATGGTGTGGAGACCACTGCCCGGCAAACCATTTGGATTATTCAATCCATCAAAAATATCATGATGGAATACAAGCACCGGATCAGATCAGAACTTCCCAAAATTTACAGTCAGGATCTGCTTAACAATCTATTCCGCCATCCCTACACTAAAATCGCCTATCTCCAGAATGATCTGCAGGTTTCGCGTCTGACGGCTACAAAATACTTAGACCAACTTACTGAACACGGATTGTTAAGAAAATCCAAAATAGGACGGTACAACTACTTTATCAACGAGCCGCTCATGGAGCTGTTTCAGAACATCCCAGAGAGGTGAGGCACAAGGGAGCAGGATATGTCTCTTCCGGCCACCACCACTGAAAAAGAAGAAATAATGGGAGCATAATACTATACATTTGACTCCCAACACCTTCGTCTTGGCGCCCAGTTCAATATCGGAAACAGTAACAGTGTATATGGTTGCTGCCGCAAATCCTCAGCGCTATCTGTGTTTATGTCGTCTGAGTGAAAATATTATAAGTAATGACACCGAAAAAGAACGGAAAAAAATACACAGCTAGCATTCTTAAAATAGAACAGTGGGATACCGAGTTACCCATAGGGAGTTGGAATGGTCCTGATCCATTACCTTTATTTCCCAAATTTGAACAAACAAAAGATTTAAGAGAATTGCACATTCATTTCTATCCAGACTCTGAGCAACACCTAAAAATTAAAAACTGGATGAATCAGAACATTCCGACGAGTGTAAAATGGATTTTTAATGCCATGGATTTTTATCATCCACAAAGACAAAAAATATTTTTTGCGTTGCCTTCTGTTCATATTCTACAATCAAAGCAGAATTCAGAATTTAGGAATAAACATCCTGAAATTTATAAAGGGGATTGGGATGAGCAACTTGATTCATGTAGAGCTCGTTTTCTTAAGTACTTAGGGGAAATCAACTGTTCCTTTCGGTATGTTACAGAAAACGAGGCATTAGACAACGGTACGCTTATAATGAAAGATTACAAACGTCCAGAAATAATAAGCTCTCATGATTCATTTCCTGGCATAAGTACACCTCCAAAGAAATTATGGCGATATTTTACTCTTACTAAATTTGTAAATATGCTCCAGAATCAGGCCATATGGTTTTCTCGACCACAATTTTTTGAAGACCCTCATGAATTTACAATGGATGAGTCATCTCAACGGGAATTATTTCAATGGAAATTAGACTCATTTGCTCGTGAATACAATCGTGCTATTGTAAGTAACAAGAAATCATTTCTGATGGCATCCATCCCACTGTTAACAGGGATCCCAACAGATAAATCTGGTAAAATAGAAAAAAGTTTGATCAATCTTTCTGATTGTAAGCGCTTTATTAAACCCCTGTATCAATGACCTTGGCCGCAAGTTTTATGGGATCAATATTCCATGGTAGCAGGGCTTCATACTCTGCCAGAGTAGTGGCATAGGGCAATCTTTCAAAGATGAACCGAAGATAGCTGTATGGTTCGTGTCCATTGGCCTCCGCAGTTTGGAGCAGGCTGTACAATAACGCACTGGCCTCTGCCCCCTCCGGAGTGCCGGCAAACAACCAGTTTTTACGACCCAGCACAAAAGGCCTTATAGCATTCTCTGCTGCGTTATTGTCTATGGAGAGGCGACCGTCCTCCAGGTATACAACCAGACGATCCCACTGGGCCAGACAATATGATATGGCTTTCCCCAGCAGACTCTTGGGTGGCACTTGAGGAGCGCGTTTTTGCAGCCATCCATGAAACTCTTCCAGAATCGGCCTGGCTTTCTCCTGCCTCATTTCATATATCTGTTGAGGGGAATAGTTATTCTTTCTGGCCTCTTTTTCAATAGCATACAGTTTGCGGAAATAGCTGATGGCCACATCCGCGCTGCCGGTTTTTTTACGCTTTTTCCCCTGGGCTTTGATAATGTCGGTAAATTTGCGCCTGGC
>JAOZOY010000144.1:1964-3193 GCA_029933005.1 Deltaproteobacteria bacterium | reverse complement strand
AATTTGCATAAGTTTATAACAATAGACAGTGTGTCATTTTTGAGACAATATAACACGTTGATATCAATAGATTTATCACTTAATTGGCACCTGTTGTCGCAGAAAGGCGACGGGCTTCCTTTTTGCTTACTTACCTGCCGCATGTCTTCTTCCCTTTACTGTATTTTTTCATATAACCTGTAAAATTTTTTAAAATCGTAAAAAAGCCGAATTCATTATGCCGGATCCCCGGTCAAGTTGAGAGCGGGCTCTGACTCAGCATCCATAACCTACTGAAATTACTGGATTGGAGTTGCATTTCTGTCTTGTCATGCAGTCAAGCTGAATCGCAGATCGAAAAATCTAATTTTGCAAAATACCCCATAAATTATTCTCAGATCACGACATATCTGCGCGTATTTTCGAACTGGCACACAAGATGCAATGTTAATCACCAAATTGATGAGAGTAGAGTACTACTTTCTATTTCCGTAACCATCCATATAACCATAACTTTGTGAGTTCTATCCCGGCAACCGGATCTGGCTTATACATGGCCTCTGGGAGCTGATAAAGGCAAACCATTCGAAAAGTGGGGCGCAAAAAGACGCTGACCTAAATTCTGAATCGTCAGGACAAGGCAGCAGGGCTACCGGACGAATTGAGGATATTTTCTTAAGTGAAGTACCTCCACACAGTTAAACTTAAAAGGAAATATTTTCATGGCTCGACACTTTGCAGCAAGAGAATTTTCACGCCGACTTTCTCATTCTTTTTTCTTGAATTTCACACTTTTTATTTTTCTCAGTCTCATTGTTTTGTGCCCCCAGAACGGACAGTCAGCCGAAGCAACATTCACCTGGAAGGCGAATACGGAATCTTCCCTTTCGGGGTATAAAATTTATGTTGGAAATTCAAGCCAATCTTACACCTATAGTGTTGATGTAGGCAATCGTACCACATATACGCTTTCAGGTCTCGCTGATGGTTGGACCTATTATTTTGCCGCTACGGCCTACGACACAAACAAAAATGAAAGTGATTATTCAAGAGAGGTAAGCTGGACAAGTCCGTCTTCCTCTTCTCCTCCCGTGACTGATCCACCTTCCAACGATATAGTTATCATAGACAATGGTTATGCCGGCACCGATCCTGATGGAACCTGGTTTGTCTCCAGTGGCGTTAATCCCTATGGTAACAACTCTCTCTACAACAAAATTGCCGGTGATACCTATGCCTTTGAGGCGTCA
>JAOZOY010000144.1:0-1864 GCA_029933005.1 Deltaproteobacteria bacterium | reverse complement strand
GCAGGGTGGGTGACTATAGCCCCCTCTATGTCAAACACCCTGGTCGCGGCAGGTAAGCACTCTTGACAACAGGGCATAAATTTTGATTAGGAGATTCGGTGCCTTTGATCGCTTACCCCTCCTCGGTAATCAGCTTAACTGATTCCTAGAATTCCTGGGTGTATTTTCTTCTTTTTTTCATTAAACACCTCCTGCAATAATTACAATCCATTCTTAATAAAGTGTCCACTCATAACCTGCCACCCCATGTCTCTCTGACTGAACTTGATGCACCTTTTATTTGAAATAATTCCGGTCGTCGATTTTATTCACAGATTATTCGCAAGAGCTCAATAGGCTTACCCGCTGGCCAGGGTGAAATCTTGACAGGTTTTTGGTTGGGGCTTTGGGTGCTGTGTCAGGATAATTTTGCTTTTTATTCCGATCTTGTCAGTTGCTTTTGAAGATTTCCTTCAGTATGCTGAAAAGATAAGTGACGGCTCCGGATCTTAATTGGCCCTGCTGACGGGTTGCATCTTATTTATGGTTAATTGCCTCCTGCTGATGTGGTATAATTGTAAAAGGATGTGGTCTTGTTTCCGGAAAAGTTGTCTGAAATAATCATGTCACACCTGTAAAAGATGAGATCGAGCCTGTGTCCTCAAAAAAGAACGAAATGAAACCGCAGAGGATTTTGCATATTACACGACTTGCAAAAGGCGGGGTTCCTGTGGTGCTGGATCAGTTGGTTCGGGGATTTGACAGGCAGTATTTTGAACCTGTCGTTCTCTTTGATACACCCCAGTCTTCCGAAATTCGAGATAGGCTTGTTTCCTCAGAAATCCAGACAATCGAGTTATATAAATCCCGGGATGTTTTGCAGGATAAGATGTCTGCGCCGTCTTCCGCTAAAAGAAATATCGCGGGGCTGATTGAAGATAAATTCGGTAAAAGAGCCTTGCAGATTTATTTGTCCCTGAAAAGCGCAGGGCATTTTTTGAGTCGCGAAGCCCCCAAGATCAAATTATATGTACGTATTATCAAGGAAAATAAAATTGATCTTGTGCATACCCATAGTGATTTTCGTAAAGGAAAGGCGGAAATTTTAGCCGCAAGGATAGCCGGCATCCCATGTGTAACTCATCGTCATGGATATTCCGTCTATACGCTTTTTGATAAATTATTTACAGGTTTGTCTCAGGCCAATATCTATATCTCGAATGATGTGAGTAAACACCACATCGCGCTGGGGGAATCTAAAGCAAAATCTAAAGTCATTTATAATGGCATTAGTTTGTCCGATTTTGAAAAACCGTCTGATCCTTCGAAAATACGTGAAGAATTTGCCTGTCTTCCTGATGAAGTCCTGGTTGGCCTTGTAGCTCGTATCGATTGGTGGAAAGGGCACGAATATTTTCTTGAAGCCTTCGCGGAGGTGGCGAATAAAAATAATAATGTCAAAGGGCTTATTATTGGTGGTTTAGCTGAACTCAGCTATGAAAGTAGCCGTCGTTATTTTGACAAATTACAGGCAATGGTTCCTTCTTTGGGATTAGAAAAAAAGGTTGTTTTCACTGGCCATAGAAGTGATATCCCTGATTTAGTATCTGCTCTTGATGTGGTCGTCCATGCTTCATCGACTCCGGAACCATTCGGCTTGACCGTTATCGAGGCAATGGCGGCAGGCAAGCCGGTTGTGGCAACAGCCGCTGGGGGAGTTTTGGATATTATTGAAGATGGGGTAAGTGGTTTGCTCGTTCCGTGCAAAGACTCAAAAGCGATGGCCAGGGCAATCTTGTTGCTCCTCTCCGACCATGACAAGGCAGAAGAGATAGGTCATGCTGCAAAACAAAGGGTTGCTGAAAAATTTACAATAGAAAAACAG
>JAOZOY010000143.1 GCA_029933005.1 Deltaproteobacteria bacterium | reverse complement strand
TTACCAGAAATTTGGCGGCGGATATTAAAGATAATCTGGCCAAGATTTGTCAGCCCGAGGTGATGCGCCGGATAGAAGTGGTAAATCTGGATCGCTGGGTGACCGGCTTTCTCCGTAGAAATGACTATAATTATGATATTGATTATTTTCAGAGGGCAAAACCTTTGTGGGACAAAGCGATCACCCTGATGCCGCAGGAACTTGCTTTACCCGAAGGATTTTACCGGGAAGAATGGGTTCGGGTGATTCAAACCCACGGCATTACCACTCTGAACGAGTATCTACAGGTTTCGAGAATCGGACGGGGAGTACGTTTGAACCGTCGGGACCGCAAAGTAATCTGGCCGGTGTTTGAAGAATATCGGCTGCTGTTGAATGAACATAACCTGCGTGAAATCGATGATGCCATGTGTGACGCCCGGATGTTGATCCAGGCGAAAGGCAACGTACTTCCCTATCGGGCGATTATCGTTGATGAGGCCCAGGACATGGGGAGACAGGCCTTTCAGTTGATCAGGCAGATGATTCCCGGCGGCGAGCAGAAAAATGATCTTTTTATCGTTGGTGATGCTCACCAGCGGATCTACCGTCATCAAGTGGTTTTGGGACAATGCGGCATCAATATTCGCGGCCGGGGGCGGAAGCTTAAAATCAACTACAGGACCACCGAGGAAAACCGGCGCTGGGCGGTCAATTTGCTAAGCGGAATGGAGTTTGACGATCTGGACGGTGGTTTGGACACGCAGAAAGGCTATCGATCCCTGCTGTCAGGGATGGCGCCGGTGGTGAAGTGCTTTTCTACTTTTCAGGAGGAAATTGATTATATCCTTCATTATCTTGATCAGGTGGAAGACGAGGGCGGCGCGGTTAGCGAGATATGTCTGGTTGCCCGAACCCGTGACTTGTTGAAGCAGTATGAGGGGGCGCTGAAAGCCAGGGGCAGGGAGGTTTGTTTTATCCGCCGCAGCGAGCCGGAGGATCGCGGACTGCAAGGAGTCAGACTGGCTACCATGCACCGGGTCAAAGGACTGGAGTTCAACCGGGTTGTCATCGCCGGGGTCAATGATACAATTATTCCCTGGGAAGGACACGGCGAGGTATCTGACGATCCAGTGGTCAAAAAAGAACACGAAGCTCACGAACGCTCATTGCTTTATGTTGCCGCCACCCGGGCGAAAAAGGAAGTGGTGGTCACCGGTTTTGGCAAAATGAGCCGGTTTCTGGCCAGTGAAGCGAACGGGTGTGATTGATTTGACTGAGAAAAATAGATGAATACGGCAAAACCTGAAGATTGGTGGATTGAAAAACTTCCTTTAAAAAGAACTGTTATTCCTTTGGACAGAACTTTCTCGTCATGGGAAATGAGTGCCATCCGCAGGGGAGTTGTACCCCGTGAAATGGAAGAAAAATGGTTCATCTATTGGAAAAATGAAAAGTTGTTTTTTCATCGTAGTTGGACAGGATTTTGCATCTATGTTGTCCATTTTGTTGCCGATGGTGATGATTATAAAATGATTAAAGCGGATGTAAACCGTGATCAAAAACAGTATAAAGAAACAAATGATCAGAAAGATGTGGAATTGATTTCGTACTTGATTGATGTGCTTCTGCTTCATCGAGAAGCTGTTTTCCCATGCGATGATCCATCTTCGGCGATTAGTGCGTTGATGAATTGGTGTTGTGCCGGAAAGGCAATGTCAAAACAATCTCATGATACACTAACTTCATATTTAAGGGATGTAAAGAAAATGAATAGGCTAAAAACACAATTTACCTCTCCAATTGTTGTTGAAGTGAATGGAGGCAGCAGGCAGCTTGCCCGCATGAAACTGTCAACTGACAATAACTGTTGCTATAATGAAAAATGGCTCAGAGATTTGTTGTACGAGCATCCGGAATGTTTGCCTATAGATGAAATTGACCGAGCATTCATGCCATTGATTCCTGTGTGTAAGGAACTCCATAATTCCGCTGGTTATATTGATGCCATTTTTATTACTCCCCATGGACGCTTGGTGGTTTTAGAAACAAAACTTTGGCGGAATCCGGAATCACGACGAAAAGTGATTGGCCAAATCCTTGATTACGCTCAGGCACTGAAAAAATGGGATTATGCCGATCTTCAGCGCCAGGTGTCACAGGCCACGGGCAGGAAAGGAAATTATCTCTATCAATTATTGTTGTCGTCCGGTGAGTCTGTACCAGATGAAGCCGCATTTGTGGATGCGGTGACCCAAAATCTCAAAGATGGAAAATTTCTCCTGTTAATTGCGGGAGACGGGATTCGGTCTCAAACTCATTCAATAGCCGAATTTTTAATGGAAACTGGTACCATGCTCTTTTCACTGGCAATGATAGAAGTGGCAATTTATGAAGATGCGGAGGCTGGACAGCTTTATGTGCAGCCTAGGATTTTGGCAAAAACGTCAATCATTGAAAGAATTGTTGCGATATCACAGAATATGGATGTAGAAGACGATGCCAGTACCGGAGAAAGTGAGGACTACAATTATTCAAAATGTCATGATTTTTGGCAGAAATTGCTCAATGAATTGGTTCTTGACGACCCCGAGCAAGTAATGCCGAAAGCCCCCCATGTGCATAATATGAAATTTCGGTTTCCATGGACTAAAGAAGCATGGTTGACAGCATATATAGCTGATAAGGGGAATGCAGTTGGGGTTATGTTGAGGGCGAAAGGGGATTTGGGAGACAGTCTTTATGAAGAATTTATCGATAATAAGGAAAATATTGGTGATGTTCTAGGCATGTCTGTTTCATTGAAAAAAGATGCTGACAATCTAACGATAGGCATAAATAAAAAAATAGATTCGAATATATTTACTCCCGAAGGTCAACGGGAGGCAGTAAAATATTTCCAGAATGCAATAAATAGGTTCGTTAATCTTTTCCGCCCTGCCATTGCTTCCTTTGCCATGTAGAACTGGAATTGTTTATTGTGTGATGTGATGCTTTTTGAAATAGGATGCAAAATCCTGAAAAAATTCTGTGTTATACTTTTTTATCCATTTGCCCTGGAAATGCTTGTCATCTCCTAATCAGGTTAGGGGTGGAGACACACCAATTAAGCCGATGATTGATAAAAAACACAGGGAAGGCGGTCAGGGATGGGTTCTATGGCTCTGTTGCCGGTCATGGCTGCTTTTCGGCGGGTTTTTCCGACCGGGAGTCAATGGTG
>JAOZOY010000027.1 GCA_029933005.1 Deltaproteobacteria bacterium | reverse complement strand
AGAATAAGGAGTTACCTGAAAGCTTGGTGATTTTACCCCGTGATTGGTTACGATTGAATGTACTGAAATTATTTTCAGGCACGCTGTTTTTTAATTCTCCCTCCCCTGAACGGCCAACTGGCCGCAGGCAGCGGAAATGTCGCTCCCCCGGCTGGAACGGACAATAACCGTATAGCCTGCATCATGTAATATTTCTTGAAAACGATCAATTTTTTTCTGAGAGGGTTTACGGAACGGAAGATCGGGCGCTTCATTGCAGGGGATCAGATTGATTTTACAGCGAATGGAATGGAGTTTCTGGGCAAGCAGCCTTGCATCGCTTTCCGAATCATTGATGTCGCGTAAAAGAATATACTCGATCATGATTCTTCTTCGTTTGGCCAGGGGATACTCACGGCAGGCAAGGAGAAGGCTGTCAAGATTCCAGGTTCGGTTGACCGGCATCAGTTGACTGCGGGTTTCGTTGTCTGCGGCATGAAGGGAGATGGCCAGGTTGACCCGGATTTCTTCTCCAAGTTCTTTAATCCTGGGGACGAGGCCACAGGTTGAGACGGTTGTTCTCCGTTCGGAAAAATTAAGCCCGAGCTCATCCATTACAATCCTGAGCGAGGTCAGCAGATTGTCAAAATTAGCCAGGGGTTCCCCCATGCCCATATAAACCAGGTTGTTGATCGTGCCCATCTCATGTGTCGTGACATCGGCAAGAACGGCACAGACCTGATTGACAATTTCAGCCGGAGTCAAATTACGGATAAAACCCATGGTCGCCGTGAGACAGAAACGGCAACCCATGGCGCAACCGACCTGGGTAGAAATGCAGAGGGTATTTCTGTTTTTTTCCGGGATCAGCACACTTTCAATCATGGCGCCGTCATCGAGCAGAAAGCCGTACTTAATCGTACCATCCACTGATTGCTCACGCACGGCCGGTGTCAAGGAGCTGAAATAGACCTGTTCTTCTAGGGATTGCCTGAGTTTTTTGCTCAGATCGGTCATCTGGGAAAAATTCGTGATGCCGGGACGGTAGAGCCAGGAAAAGATTTGTCTGGCCCGGAACGACGAAAGTTCCTGGGCCAAGACAAAGTCAGTGAGTTGCGACCTGGTCAAATTTTTCAGGTCAATTTTATTTTTTTTAAGCACCCTAACCGTTTTTCTGCTCAAATTCTTTCATAAACTCAATCAGATCTAGTACGCCCTGCCTGGGAAAGGCATTATAAATGGAGGCCCTGATTCCGCCAATGGAGCGATGGCCTTTGAGACCGTCAAGACCCTTGGCAAGTCCTTCCTCAATAAATTGATCTTCAAGTTCGGAAGATGGCAGGTTAAAGGTTATATTCATCATTGAGCGTGAATCCTTCCGGGCATGTCCCTTGATAAAGTCTGTTGCATCAATGGCCTGGTAAAGGAGAGACGCTTTTTCCCGGTTCATCTCTTCCAGTGCCGAGACACCTCCCATTTTTTTGAGCCATTTCAGCACTAGGCCGATTGCATAAATAGCAAAACAAGGCGGGGTATTAAACATGGAACCCTTGTCGGCATGAGTTTTGTAACGAAGCATGGTGGGGATGGAATCAGGTGTCCTGTCAAGGAGATCTTCCCGGATGATCACGACCGTGGCGCCCGCCGGTCCCATATTTTTCTGGGCGCCGGCGAAAATGATACCAAAAGGATTAATGTCTATCCTGCGGGAAAGAATGTCGGATGACATGTCACAGACAAGCATTTTATCCGTTTCAGGAAAGGTATGGAACTGTGTGCCGTAGATTGTGTTGTTGGAGACAAAATAAAGGTATTCCGATTCAGGATCGACAGTATAGTCAGATTGGGCCGGCACATGATTAAATGAAGAATCCTCGCTTGAATAGGCCACATCAGCACTGGCAATGATGTTTGCTTCCTTGATCGCTTTTTTTGCCCAAGTGCCGGTGTTAAGGTAGGTCGCCTTTTTACCGGGGCCAAGGAGATTCATCGGAATCATGGCAAATTGAGTCGATGCGCCGCCCTGGAGAAAGAGCACCTTATAGTTGTCCGGTACATTGAGCAATTCCCGAAGAAGGGCCTCGGTCTCCTCAGCAACGGCCATAAATTCTTTACTGCGGTGACTCAGTTCGATCAGGCCGATACCTTTATCATTGTAATTGACAATGTCTTTGGCAGCCTGGGCCAGCACTTCCCTGGGCAGGGTGGCGGGTCCTGGACTGAAGTTATAAATTCGATCCGGCATTTTTTCCTCCAATTAAAATATTATCGTGAAACAAGGATTTTTTGGTCTATGGTTCCTTAATTTAATTGTGCGAAGACCACACAAATGACTAAGATCCCAGCCTCTGATTATTGATCGAACGGATTAAAACCAAACTTTGCGAAATACAACCATAAATTGCGTAAAATTGCTATTGGAATAGTTTAAAAAGGGAGGCGTGTCCGGCAGGAATAAAAAAATATTGACTTTTTTTCGAT
This sequence comes from Deltaproteobacteria bacterium, assembly GCA_029933005.1. Lineage (GTDB taxonomy): Bacteria > Desulfobacterota > Desulfobulbia > Desulfobulbales > SURF-16 > JAGHCC01. The sequence goes on along the minus strand of JAOZOY010000027.1, from coordinate 33,248 downwards.
GATATTGATCTTTGAGATTTTATAGGAGAAGATCAGGAATAGATTGTTTTATGACAATGTTACCAGGACTTCTTTGCTGACCTTCTTTTTACCAATTCTTGCCTGTGAGCAATCAGATGCTGGGTGCAGTCTGATTAAATTGAGTAAAAAAATCATTGATAATGTTTTCCATATTGGCCTGAACATTGGGCACATCGGGAATAGATTGATTTTGTTCCAGAAATTCATGAACATTAAACATATACTGTTCTGGCGCTACAGACCTGATGCCAATGCTTTCAACAAGAAAATTGGCCAGATAAATAATTTGGGAGTGAAGTTTGTCTTTTTCAGGACAATTCAAAGTATGGTGGAATCCAACAGGAATGGTGATATTCTCTGACAGTCCCCATTTTTGCAGGAGCGCCATGCCCACCTTGGCATGATTCGTCTGCAGCATATATTCTTCCAATTCTACAAAACTAGCAAATTTTCTGGGAACGTCACGATTACAACTCTCAAGCTGCAGAGGACGGTTCAAAAGAATTTTACCGATATCATGCAACAGGGCAGCAGTGTATATTGCTGATTTATTTTCAACCTGGGCATAATCGGCAAGAATTGCGGCAAGAATCGCCGTGGCATGAGAGTGATACCAGAGACTGCCTGGTTCCATATTGTAGGCTTCCTGGGGAGATTTCATCAATCCCACAGAGGCGCTGGTAATGGCAATGAGCTTAACGCTTTCCATACCAAGACGAATGATGATCTCATGGACTGAATTTATTTTTCTCATGTAGCCAAAATAGGCGGAGTTGGCCACTCGCAGCATATTGGCTGTCAGGCTCGGGTCCATTTCAATTTTTTTTGCCATCTCGGAAAAGTTGCAATTAATATCATGGGCCATGCTGAGGACATCCAGAGCAATATCCGGTCTGGGTACCAAATTGTCGACATCTTGTATAAATTTTTTTTCGATATTTTTCATTACGATTCCTTTCCATAAATTGATTTTACGATTTCAACAATGTACCCTGAAAAAATAATATTGCTCAACAGTAATGGTTTCGTAAAAAGTCCAAAATTTGGATTTTTTACATTATTACTCGTTGAGTAATTGTCATCAATTTTGGGATTTCGGCTTTTTACGAGTCCACCAATAGTTGAAAAAGCAAATTTCTTACCATTGCAAGAAATAATCATAAATCATTATAGAATGAAATTGTCAATCGGACTATAGGAAAAATAGATTTACTGGAAAGTGAAACGGATCAACCCTGCAGGATAAATTTCAGGCTAAAGATCCGTTCAAAAATAAATTCGTAAAATTGAGATCTAAATGTTGTTGAAGTTATTTCGGTGCGGACTCTTATGGTTGCAAAAAAAAAGGGACTGAATAGCCCCTTTTTTTAAGATTTGGTGTCGTTGCTAAAGTTCAATTCCAACGAAATCAGCCACACACTCCATTCTGGATTCCGGCTAAAAACATGCCGGAATGACGATAGAATTCTTTTGTTACTTTTATAATAAATGCCGGAATCTTCACCTCTGTTGTCTCGAAGTCTACGCTTATCTGCTGAATAGTTACAACTTTACTTTTATTCAGCTAACCAGAAATCTTCTTTTACAGCGCCACATTTCGGACAAACCCAATCAGAAGGCAGTTTTTCAAAGGGTGTTCCCGGCTCCACTCCATGTTCATAATCTCCCTCTTCGGGATCATAAATATAACCGCATGGGCATTCGTATTTATCCAAATTTTCCTCCTAAATATTGAAACCACAGAGCGCACAGCAATTATCGAGGCAAGGATTTTAATAAAATCATTCTCTGTGATCTTCGTGTTCTCTGTGATGAAAAAAAGATTTTTTAGCTAAAAGGCATAAGTACGGATTCATCAATCCTTATTTTTTCTTAAATTCTTTTACTTCAGTTTTGATCACACCTATAACCCGCCGGTTTTGCTGCCGACCTTCAGGGGTGTCGTTTGTGGCAATGGGTCTGGATTCGCCAACACCAATGGCCGTAATCTGGTTGGGATCAACAGAGAAATTATCCACCAGATATTGTCTGACGCTGGCAGCTCTTTCCAGGGATAATTGCATGTTGTATTCTTCCGGTCCCACGGAATCAGTGTGACCTTCGACTGAAATAATCGAGTTCGGATGATTTTTAAGGAATTGGCATGCTTCTCCGCAGCGATCCTTGTAAATTGATCTAATGTCAGACTTGCCAAAATCAAATTCAACATCAAACTCGATGGAAATTTCTTCCGTGATCTCCAAGGGGCAGCCGTCCTTGTCAACAGCAAGGCCCGCAGGTGTTCCAGGGCATTTATCCTTGTCGTCAGTGACGCCGTCACCATCACTGTCAACTGCAACAGGTTCAACAAAAGGCTCCGACTCTGGCACGGGTTCAGTATTACCTAACAAAAAAGTCAGGCCGACAGCATAGGTCATGTTGTTATAATGATCGTCGAAAGTAACCAGATGACGGACATCACCTCGAAGGGCGATTTTTTCGGTAAAATAATATTTCAGGCCGGCACCATAATTCACGAGAGCTGAAGTTTCAGGCCCATCGGGATTATTGTCCAAGGTGATACCGCCAACGCCGGCGGCAAGATAGGGAACAAACTTACCGGTTGGATTAAAGTGATAAAGTGCATCAACGTGGTAAAGACGACCATCGATGCTCTTATTGCTATCCGGCGTATCTTCGTCGGTATTCATAAGTTTGAAAACACCTTCTGCTGTCCAGTGATCCGTCAAATTGTAACCCATTCCCAGGCCTACAGACCATGCATCGCTATCAACATTCTGGTTGCCCTCGAAAAGATGGCCGCCAACAAATGGCGTCAAGGTGATATCACCTTTTTTGTTTTCAGCAATACTGTTCATTGGCAGCAAAGCAGCAGCAAACAGCGTCGTTGCGCACAGTAAAATTGTTTTTTTCATAACCTCTCTCCTTATAATTATACTTAATAACAATTATCTTTTTCCTAACGTGTATAATTTAATGAAATTTAAAAAAAAGTCAATTTTTTTAACCATAACTGTGTAAGAAACAGTTTATTGTTCCATGTTGACGACAATTCGTCCTTTTGTTTTTCCTTGAAGAATTAAATCAATAAATTGATCAAGCTCATCAAGACCTATTTCCTTGACGAGATTGTCAAGTTGGTCAATTTTCCACTCTGATGACAATTTTCGCCAGATCTGTTCACGAATTTCAAGAGTACAATTGCCCGAATCAATACCATAAAGGCTGATCCCTCGAAGAATAAAGGGATAGACGGTTGTCGCAAGTTCCGGGGAGGCAACATTGCCGCAACAGGTCACGCCCCCGCCATATTTGGTTGATTTTAACGAGGTCGCCAGAATTTCACCACCAACGGTGTCAATCACCCCGGCCCATTTTGTCTTCAAGAGAAGCCGTCCGCTCTTGTCCGTGGCCTCGTCCCGGCTGATAATTTCGTGAACGCCAAAATTTTCCAAAAATTCCAGGGCATCAGGCTTACCGCTGACGCCGACAACCTCATATCCGAGTTTGGCGAGCAGAGCGCTGCTGACGCTGCCAACACCACCGGTAACCCCGCTCACCAAGATTTTGCCCTGTTGGGGCCGAGTAGGGTGCTCAATAAGTTTCAAAACAGACTGGGCCGCCGTGAAGCCGGCTGTTCCATAAATCATGCTTTCAAAAAGAGATAATCCGGATGGACACATGACGACCCAGTCCGCCGGAACCCGAATAAACTGACCGAATCCGCCCGGCCTGTTCATTCCAAGATCGTAGCCCATGACAATAACTTCATCGCCCTCATGAAAATTGTCATTGCTGCTCTCGGCCACAATTCCGGCCGCGTCAATGCCGGGTGTGTGAGGATATTTTCTGGTGACCCCCTTGTTTCCGGAAGCAGACAAGCCATCTTTGTAGTTCAAAGAGGAGTAGCGGACCTGAACAAGAATATCTCCGGCCGGCAATTCTTTGACCTGGCGAGTAATGATTTCCCTGGTAAAATGATGATCGGCTGTTTCGCTGACCAACAGCGCTTTAAAATACTGATTTTCCATCTATCAAATCCCTGGTTCTTTTGTTAATATGATCATGTTTTTTTGTAAATATTCAGCAGCACCGCCAAATATTTATATGTTTTTTTAGCGTATTGACAAAGATATATTTTTGAATAGATTAACATCGGCAATATTATTACGCTTTCTTATTTTTACTTGAGAGAAAATCATTTATGAAAATAACTCTAAATCTCGTTCTTTCCGCCATAGCCGTTGTTTTTGCATTAAGCGGCCCGGTTAACGCCGGAGAAACGATCAAAATCGGTTTTGCCGGATCACTCAGTGGCGATCTTGCCTCCTATGGTCTACCCGCCCTGAATGGTGTGAAGCTTGCGGTTGAGGAAATCAACGCAAACGGCGGTATTCTTGGCAGGACAGTGGAGATTTTGGCCGAAGATGATGTCTGCAAGCCGGAAATCGCCACCAACACCGCAACAAAACTTGTCTCAAACGGAGTTCATGTTGTAGTGGGTCATATCTGCAGCGGCGCCACAAAGGCTTCCCTTGGAATTTATAAAGCGGCAAATGTGATCGTCATGTCGCCTTCGGCCACCAATCCAGCCCTGACCCAGAGTGGAGATTATCCTATTTTTTACAGAACCATAGCCTCTGACGATGCCCAGGCCCGCAGCGAGGTTGATTTTGCCGTTAATGTTCTGAAATTGAAAAAAATTGCCGTGATCCATGATAAGGGGGATTACGGTAAGGGACTGGCTGAATATGCCGAAAATTTTATCACAAAATCAGGCAGGGCCGAGGTCGTCCTCTTTGAGGGAGTCACTCCGGGCGCGGTTGATTATTCCGCCGTGGTTCAGAAAATCAGGCGAAAAAAAGCTGACGGGGTGATTTTTGGCGGTTATCATCCCGAGGCATCAAAAATTGTCATGCAAATGCGTAAAAAAAGAATGAAAATCTTTTTTATCTCGGATGACGGAGTGAAGGATGAGACCTTTATCAAAGTCGCCCGGAAATATGCCGAGGGAGTCTATGCCACAGGCCCCAGGGATGTATCAAAAAATCCCCTGGCTGTTTCAGTAACAGAAAAGTATAAAAAAAGTTTTGGCAAGGAAATCGGCGTGTTCTCACTGAATGCCTATTCCGCCGCCCAAGCCTTGCTCAATGGTATTGCCAGGGCTGGAACAACTGATTATGTCGCTGTCTCTAAGGCCTTGAAAAATGAATATGTTGAAACCCCGCTGGGTAGAATCAGTTTTGATGAAAGAGGAGATGCCATTGGAGTCGGTTTTTCCATGTACCAGGTTCAAAATGGTGAATATGTGGAGTTGTAACTGTTCACCGGGATACCAATTTACGGGAACCACAGTCCTTGTAAACGTTTACCAGTGCCTTAGATTCGTTCATTTGGGCCAGCGAAGCATACTGGTGTTATTCGAGCAGGTCAGGTAAGCGAGTATGCGAGACTCCGAAATGGACGAAGATGAGGTGCTGGTGAACGTTTACGTGGAGTTGAAGTAACCGGATGGAATATTTCCTCGAACTTTTCCTGGGCGGCATGACCAGAGGCAGCATCTATGCCCTGATTGCCCTGGGCTATACCATGGTGTACGGGATCATCGGTCTGATCAACTTTGCCCATGGCGAAATTTACATGATCGGCGCCTTCACCGCCCTTATTACCGCCAGCGTCCTCACTATATTTGGCCTTAACCCGTTTGCCATTCTGGTTCTGGCCGGACTGGCGGCGGTGGTCTATTCGTCAGCCTACGGTTTTACCATTGAAAAGGTTGCTTATAAACCGCTACGCAACGCACCGCGTTTATCTCCGCTCATCAGCGCCATCGGCATGTCCATCTTTCTGCAGAATTATGTTCTTCTGGCCCAGACATCCGACTTCATGCCTTTTCCGAACCTGATTCCGGAATTCGCTTTCATGGAGCCTTGGGCTCATATCATCGGTTCATCTGAAATTGTTATTCTGGCTGTGACCGCTGTGGCCATGGTTCTGCTGACGCTCCTTATCAAATTTACCCGTATCGGCAAGGCCATGAGGGCAACTGCCCAAGACAGGAAGATGGCTATGCTTGTGGGCGTCAACATCAACAGGGTCATTTCCGTTACTTTCATTATTGGTTCCTCGCTTGCCGCCATCGGCGGTCTTCTCATCGCCTCCCATATTGGCCAGATTAATTTTTATATTGGTTTTATAGCCGGCATAAAGGCCTTTACCGCTGCTGTTTTAGGTGGAATAGGCAGCATTCCCGGCGCCGTTCTGGGCAGCTTTGTTCTTGGCTGGACTGAAAGCTTTGCCACCGGTTATATTTCCAGTGATTATGAAGATGTCTTTGCCTTTTCGCTGCTGGTGCTGATTCTGATTTTCCGGCCGGCCGGCATCCTGGGCCGTAGTGAGTCGAAGAAGGTATGATTCAAATAAACAGTTATAAAACATTTCACAAAATAAATGAAGTCTGTTGACAAACATATTGATTTTCCATGTTTTTTGTTAATGAAATAAAAAAATCCCTTCTCATATCATGCTGGTTTATTTTTTTGACCTTTCCCATCATGGTGATCAGGATCAATCCTTACGAGGAGATCGTAGACTATCGCTGGAACAACCTGATCTTGGTGGGGGTGGGTAGTTTTATCCTCTCCCTGGTTGGCCGGGCTGTGCAGAGGCGGAGGGAAAAAATCGGACAAAATGATACCGATCAAACGGCTGGTTCCACATTCCGGATCGCCACAAAAATGTATGTTCCGCTAGTGGCTCTGTCTGTGCTAGTGATCTGCTGTTTCCCCTTTGTTTTTTCTACCTATCAAACCAATATCATGACAACGGCTCTTATTTATGTTGTACTGGGGCTGGGGCTCAATATCGTTGTCGGACTGGCCGGACTTCTTGATCTTGGTTATGTGGCATTTTATGCCGTGGGTGCCTACAGTTACGCCTTGCTGAATTATCATTTCGGCCTCGGGTTCTGGACTGTGCTTCCCATTGGCGCCGGGCTGGGCGCCTTATTTGGTATTCTGCTCGGTTTTCCGGTCCTCAGGCTGCGCGGCGACTATCTGGCCATTGTCACTCTTGGTTTTGGGGAGATTATCCGTCTTATCCTGGAAAACTGGAACGACTTTTCCTTTGGTCCCAGCGGGATCGCCAATATTCCCAGACCTTCATTTTTCGGGATGGAGATGAGCCTGCAGGCAGCGACAATCTATATCTATTTTCTCATGGTTGGACTTGCCGTTTTTACCGTTTTTGTGGTGAACCGATTACAGCATTCCCGCATAGGCCGGGCGTGGATAGCTCTGCGTGAAGATGAAATTGCCTGTCAGGCGATGGGGATTGACAAAACAAAGACAAAACTGACCGCTTTTGCCCTGGGCGCCACTTGGGCCGGTATGATGGGGGTCGTTTTTGCCGCCAAAACAACCTTTATCAACCCTGCAAGTTTCACTTTTCTTGAATCGGCGATTATTCTGTCCATTGTAGTTCTTGGCGGCATGGGCTCGATCCTCGGCGTTATCATTGCCGCCTTTATCCTTATTTTACTGCCGGAATATCTCCGCGCCTTTTCCGATTATCGAATGCTTCTTTTCGGGGCCACCATGGTCATGATGATGGTTTTCCGTCCCCAAGGTCTTGTAGCCCCAAGGCGGCGTTGCTATCAATTCCGCAAAACAGATGATCCTGCCGCCGGTATAAAATGAAACCGATCCTGACTGTTGACAAGCTGAGCATGGATTTTGGCGGTCTCCGGGCTCTTGATCGTCTTGACCTGGAAATCAACACCGGCGAGATTGTTGCCTTGATTGGTCCGAACGGGGCCGGGAAAAGTACGTTTTTCAACTGCATCACCGGTATTTACCTGCCAACAGGAGGAGATGTCTATCTCACGCCGCCCCATGGACGAAAAAAAATAATCAACGGCCTGAAACCAAACCAGGTAACAAAAAAAGGCATGGCCAGAACTTTCCAGAATATCCGTCTTTTTACTGAAATGACCGTTCTTGAAAATATCATGATCGGCCGTCATTGCCGGACAAAGGCTTCCATCCTCGGCGCTGTTTTCAAAGGACCGGGCACTATCCGTGAAGAAAAAGAAATCGTTGAGGACAGCTACCGGATTCTTGTCAAAATCGGCCTGGCTGATTCAGTCAACATGAAGGCAACAAATCTTCCCTATGGCGCCCAGCGTCGTCTTGAAATCGGTCGGGCCCTGGCCACGGAACCGTTTCTTCTTCTGCTTGATGAACCTGCGGCCGGAATGAACCCCATGGAAACAAAAGAGCTGGACGATCTGATTATTTCCCTTCGCGATGAGGGGATGGCTATTCTTCTTATCGAACACGACATGAAACTTGTCATGAGTTTGTCAAGTCGAATCTATGTTATGGACTACGGCAAAAAAATTGCCCAGGGAACACCTGTTGAGATCCGCAACAATCCAAAAGTCATCAAGGCCTATCTCGGCACGGAAAATTGATGCTTGATCTTGTTAATATACAGACCTATTATGGCAATATTCAGGCCTTAAAGAATATCTCCATTCATATTGATGAGGGAGAGATAGTTACCCTGATCGGCGCCAACGGGGCAGGAAAGACCACTACCCTTATGTCCATCTCCGGCATTGTACCGCCAAAAAGCGGCACAATTACCTTTCTCGGTGAACCGATCCACGACTTAAACGCCGAGCAGATCGTTGCCCGGGGAATAAGCCAGGTTCCCGAAGGCCGTCATATTTTTCCTTATCTTACTGTTATGGAAAATCTTGACATGGGAGCTTTTCTGCGCACGGACAAAAGAAATATCAGGGCCGATCTGGAGATGATTTTTGAAATGTTCCCGATTCTCTCTGATAGGCGGCATCAGGAAGGCGGCACCCTGAGTGGTGGCGAGCAACAGATGCTGGCCATTTCCAGAGCGCTGATGGCCAGACCCCGTCTCCTTTTGCTGGATGAGCCATCCCTGGGACTTGCGCCGCTTATCATTAAAAAGATTTTTATCATAATCAAGGAAATCAACCGGACGCGAAATACAACGATTTTTCTGGTGGAACAGAATGCCAACCTGGCCCTCCATGTTGCCGATCGCGGTTACGTGATGGAAAACGGCTCCATTACCATGGAAGACACGGCAGCCGCACTTCTTGTCAATGAAGATGTTAAGAGATCTTATCTGGGGATATAAAATTGAATACAGCTCAAACTTTGCAAAAACTTCATGAAAATTTTCGCTTTACACAGGATCGGTTGATTGATTTTTTTAATACTCCCGATCTCGGCATTCATGGTTTTAAAATTAATGAATTTGTTGTTTTTTCCTCTTTTTTGGTTACTTTTGCATATCTGCAGAAACATGATTCTGAAAAAATCGGCGGAATCATGGAAAATTTTCATAAATCAATTATTGTCAGTATCGTTGACCGCATTGTTGAGGAAGCCGATGACACCTTGGAACAGAATCGCATCAATGAACTGACCGAGACGATCAAAAAAGTGCTGATGGAAAGATACAAGGAATATTTCCGGGAGATTGCCGCCGGTCACGAGAATCATGCAACGATAAAAAGCCTGCCCCTTCTGGTCGATAGTTTCCTCGCACATGGTCTGGCTCAACCGGTGGATGAACCGGTGCTGGTCAGGGCGAATCTCACTGCTTGTATTGAGGAAATTATAACAAAATTTGGAAAAGAGCAAAAAACATGACAGAGACATTAAAGCTTGGAGTGATCGGAGTCGGCTATCTTGGTAAATATCACGCCCAGAAATACGCTGCCATGGATAATGTCTCCCTTGTTGGAGTCGCTGATGTAGACAGACAGACGGCTCAGAAGGTGGCGGAAACGACTCATTGCACCCCTTTTGCCGATTATAAGGAACTGATCGACCAGGTGGATGCGTTAAGCGTGGTTGTTCCCACCAGTCTCCATCACCTGGTAGCTCTTGACTGTCTGGCAGGCTCCAGGGACATTTTGATTGAAAAACCAATGACCACCACCCTGGCCGAGGCGGATGAACTCATCGCCCGGGCGGATGAATCGGGACGAATCATTCAGGTGGGCCATATTGAACGCTACAATCCGGCCATCGTGGCCATGCGGAATTATCTCACCCGTCCCAGGTATATTGAATCCCAAAGGACTCATATTTTCACCAATCGTGGAACTGATGTGGATGTTGTCCTTGATCTCATGATTCATGATATCGATATTATTCTCAGTATCGTTGATTCAGAACTTGTATCCCTTTATCCCATGGGGATGACCGTGGTTACCAATCATACCGACATTGCCAATGTCCAGCTTGTCTTTGCCAACGGCTGCCGCGCCAATGTAACAGTGAGCCGTATTGCTGAAAATCCGGTTCGCAGTTTACGGATCTTTCAACCTGAAAGCGCCATTACAGTTGATTATGGCTCAAAAGAGATCAGGGTCATTGAACGGGATAAAATTTCCGTGGGAAATGATTTGAAGGATGATGATTATCTTGAATTCTGTTTCCGTGATCACGACGCCCTGGAGGCAGAATTAACAGATTTTGTCAAAAATGTCAGAAATCGCACCAAACCGGCGGCATCGGGCAGGGAAGGGCGCCGGGCCCTAGCCATTGCTCTTGAGATTATGGAAAAAATTCAGGAGTCAGAAGACAGGAGTCAAGAGGGAAAGAAGTAGAGAATAATCTGTGGTTATTTTCAATTATACAGCAAGCCTTAAATTCCGTGTTAATGGAAAATGAGCATTTAAATGACAATTTATTTTCAAAAAAACAACTGTTCTCATATTCAGAAGTATAAAGTCTGTTTTACGATTTTTGTCTTCTGACTTCTGATACTCCCTTATGCCTGAAATTATGCTCATAGCCGGAGAAGCCTCCGGCGACCTCCATGGCGCCGGTCTTGTCCGGGCCATGCAACAGATGGCGCCGGAATATCATTTCTGCGGCATGGGAGGGAACTCCCTGAAACAGCAGGGCATGGAGATCATCGTCGATGCCGCAAAAATGGCTGTGGTGGGAATCGTTGAGGTTCTGGCCCATCTTAAAGATATTCGGGCGGCCATGCGGACCCTTGAAAAACGGCTGCGGGACAAGCATCCCAGCCTGCTCATTCTCATTGATTATCCGGATTTCAATCTCATCCTGGCCGGCAAGGCCCAAAAACTGGGCATTCCGGTTTTTTATTATATCAGTCCCCAGGTCTGGGCCTGGCGCAGCGGTCGAATAAAAAAAATAAACCGTCTTGTTGACCGGATGGCGGTTATTCTGCCCTTTGAAAAAAATTTTTATCACCTGCACGGCATGGAGGTCGACTATGTCGGCCACCCTCTCATGGATTCAGTTAAAACATCTATGGGGAAAAAAGAATTTCTTCAGCTCCATGACATCCCGGCCGATAAAATTCTTGTCGGTATTCTCCCCGGCAGCCGCAAAAAAGAAATCAAGACCATGCTGCCTCTATTTCTGGAGGCGGCAAAACAATTATCTGATGAGCATAAAGAGATACTCTTTCTGCTGCCCCTTGCTCCGACTCTTTCACGTGCTGATCTTGACGAAAACGGTCTCAAAGATGTCAAATTTGACATCAGAGTGATCTCCGAAAACCGTTATGACCTCATGACTGCCTGTGACCTGGCCCTGGCCGCCTCGGGCACCGTAACCCTGGAGCTTGCCATCCTGGATGTTCCCATGCTGGTCGCCTATCGACTTTCCCCGTTAACCTATTTTCTTGGCCACAGATTCATCAAGGTCAAATATGCCTCACTGACAAATCTCATCGTCAACAGCGAGATTATCCCTGAGTTACTGCAGGATGAAGCCAAAGCAGATAACATTGTCCGTGAGCTTACGAGTCTTTTGCCGGGAGGGGAAAAAAGAGACATAATGCTTGCCGGTCTTTCCCGGATCCGGGCCCAGCTGGGTGAAGGCGGAGCCTCGAAACGGGCTGCCGCTTTAGCGCTTGAAACCATTTCCTCTTCAAAAAGATATTAAAGTGATTTTCAGTGCTGCTTACTAGATGATATATTGTTGCCTGCGATGAATTTATATGTTAATTGTTGATTTTATATCGGCCTAAACATCGAAAACAATCAGGGGAAGGAAAGCCCGGGGCTTAAATAGTCAGCCAGGTTGCCACATTTATGGTAATTCGGTTTTTTATGACCGGCAAACTACCGATCCTGTTAGGAACAAATTTGCAAATGATGGCTGACACAACAGCTAAATTAAATACAAGCATAATGGAGAAAAAAGGATGAAACGTTTAGCCGTATCAGGAATTGTAAGTATTTCACTTGCGTTAGCATTAATGGCCGGAGGTTGTGGTAACTCTGAGGAAAAAAAGGAAGTGCATTCAAAAAGTGAAACTGTTACGGAACATGCGGTAACAGAGCATGGTCATGGAGCGGATACGCATGATAAGGTTCGTGAGGCCATTCAGGCTGCACACGAGGCCGCTATGGGAATGCATGAGCAGACGACGGAGACGGACTCTGAAAAAGTAGAGGAGGCAACACACACGGCTGACGAGCATGCGTCAGATGTTCATGAGCCTGTAAAGAAAAAAATGCTCGAAGGATGTTAAATTATTTTTTACTTTTCAGCCATCTTTCCCCGGCTCTTGACCACATAGGTGATGGTGATTTGCCTGTTTGAAGAGCGCCTTGCCTTTAAAGATGCCGGATTCAGGACCAGCTTAACCGACCGACGCCCTGATTTAGTGATATTCTCCAATTGGACTTTCTCCGTGTAGATGGTGCTTATATGTTCCAGTATTTTGCTCCCGCCGACAACGGAGACTCTTTCCGGATCGACACTGGCTGATTCAAGAATCAGATGATCAGCAAGTCTTCCGATCCAGTCAATCTGGATGGGCAGTTTCTTTTTAATGGGAATATCGAGGCTCACATCCACGACCTGCGGCTCCACCTTTTTTAAAATAACGCCGGGCGGTAGTGAAATGTTTTCCTGTGTAATTGAAAATGAGTTGATCCCGGCCACAGCCTTGTCCAGATTGACCCTGACCTTTATCTGTTCGGGCTTGATCGATCGAATCAGCGCTCCGGCGCCGCTCAGCTGCACATTCACGGTATTAAGTGACGAACCCAGAAGTTCCATCTCCGAGTCCCTGTTCTGGTACACGATAGGAACATCCAGGGAAACCAGGGTCTCAAGCCCCCTCGAAAAACTGTACCATATACCAGTTACAAATATGAGCAATACGGCCGCGGCGAAGCCGAGCTTAAAAACTTCCCCCTGTCTGACTCCCTGATCGTCTATCGACACCCCGCTGTGTTCCTGCAGAATCTTCTGAAGCTCCAGCCTATCGTTGACTTTTTTGATTTCACCGTTCTTGGCGACCATCACGTGACCGGTTTCTTCGGAAACGATGATAATCAGAGCATCTGTTTTTTCAGACAGGCCCAAGGCGGCCCTGTGACGGGTTCCATAGGATGAGGGAAGATTTGTGCTGCGGGACAGGGGAAGTATGGCCCCGACCTCGGCAATTCGCTCTCCTCTGATAATTGCTGCCCCATCGTGGGCCGGGTTGTCGGGCCAGAAAATACTTAAAATCATCTCCTTGGAAATAACACCCTGCCAGGAAATTCCTCCTTGGGCGACTTCATGGAGATCATCTTTTGCCGGCAGCACGAGCAGCGCACCTATCTTTTTCTGTGCAAGCGCAAACATGCTGCTGCTGATGATTTCTTCCGAGGCAAAAAATGCCTTATGGGAGAATCCCCAAAGAATTGCTCCGATATCCTTGGCCTGCAGGACATTTCTGATCTCATTGCGGAATACGATAATAATGATGATGGCGAGAAAAGCAATGATACCCTGCATCGCCCAGGTTGTAACGATCAGGCCAAGGTAGGCGGCCATGTGCTGAAATACCCACAGAAATCCGATGCCGGAAATCACCCGGAGAACATATGTATCCCGAAAAAGGACATACAGGCGAAAAAGAAAATAGCTGACCACCAGAATGTCGAGAATATCCTGCCATCTGACAGATGCGAGCTGTGAAAAGAATGTGCTCATTTTTAAATTTAATCCGTGATGCTGAATCTCATTATTTTAATAATTTTACTATTCTTGTCCTTGATCTCCACCCGCCACGGCCCCTTGTCGGCCTCTCGCAAATGAATTGAGCTGAACGTTAACCATTTCGGCCTTTTGAGCGACAGTCTCTTTGTAGTGATCAGTTGGTCTCTTCGGTACCAACTGTGATAGATATACATATTTCGGGGAACCGAAGTAAAGAAAGTAAAACAAAATACTTTGCCGATGGCGATGGAAAAAACAACGGCTGGATTCTGTGGCGCATAGTCTTTTACCCCTTCACACATGACAGCCTGGGACATGACCAGTTTTTTTTGAACAGACGCCTTCCCCCCCGATACATCATCCTGTGCATACGCACATGGGGAAACCGCAATCAGGCACAGAAAAAACAAAAGGCTGATCGAAAATTTATTCATTCCTGAAAATCGCATCAAGATACGCGTGAACCTCTTTGACACAAAGGTTGTTGATAATGGGGGCCGAAAATTCATATGTTTCATGTGTTTCCATTAATTCACCCATCTGATCCGGCACATCGCATAGTTCCTTATTTGGTGTTGATATTGCAAACGGTGCTAATTTAAATAGAATAATTATCAAAAAGCAAGCTTGCATTTTGACGTAAATCATCTCATTGTCGATGTTAGCCGGAATGCTGAAAAATGATTTCTTGTCATTCTTAGGGTCAACTCAAAAAATAAATTTCTTAAAAAATACGCGATGAACCATGACATTTTTATTGTCTTTACCACCTTGCTGACAGCAGCGCTAATGTTTGTCACCAACGGCATCAGAAACGATTTGGTCGCACTGCTGGTGATGCTAACGCTGATGTTGAGCGGTGTGCTCACCGTTCATGAATCACTGGCAGGCTTTTCCGATCCCATAGTGATGATTGTCATTTCCATGTTCATCATCGGCGAGGCCGTCGTATATACAGGCATTGCCCGGAAAGTCGGAGAATTAATCATTCGCGGCGGTGGGACAAATGAAACACGGTTAATGATCATACTCATGGTCGCTGCAGGACTGCTGGGTTCCTTTGTAAGTTCAACGGCAACAATTGCCATCTTTATTCCTGTAACCATGACGGTGGCCGAAAAGGCAGGTCTGAATCACCGGCGCCTGCTGATGCCCCTTTCCGTCGGGGCCATGGTCAGCGGCATGATGACCTTGATCGCCACAACGCCAAATATTGTGATAACTGACGTACTTGCGGATAAGGGGTTTGATTCGTTCTCTTTTTTCAGTTTCACCCCTTTTGGCCTGCTTATTATGTTCATTGCTATTCTATTCATGGTTCTTTTTGGCAAAAATATACTTGCCAGAAAAAGTACAGACGTACTTGCAAAACATGACCGGACGATACAGGATATGGCCCGCGAATACGGTCTCGAGAATCAGCTCACCCGCCTGCGGATTTCTGCCGGCTCACCACTTATCAATCGTGCTGTTGCCAGGGTGCAACTCATGAAAAACTATGGACTGAAACTTATTGCCATTCAAAGAATGGATATGGGTAGAAAAGTTGTCCAGCACCCCTTACCTGAGACGATTCTTAACCAGGGTGACATCATGCTGGCAATCGGTGACCCGAAAAATGCAGCAAGATTGGTTACAGATTATAGTTTAAAAAAATTGCAGTTAGTTACGACTGAGCGCAGAAGAAAGCGGCTTTTCCAGGCAATTGGTCTGGTTGAAGTTATGCTGACTCCTGACTCAAGGTTGATCGGTCAGAGTCTCAAAGAACTTCAATTTCAATCCCGCTTCAATTGCCTGGTGCTGGGAATTCGTAGAAAAAGGCAGCCTATTACCAGCGATTTCGAGGATCTGCCGTTACAGTTTGGGGACGTTTTGCTGCTCAATGCGGGTTGGGATGATCTTGTCAAACTGCGTAACTATCATGACAACTTTCTTCTTCTCACCATGCCACGAGATTACAGCGAAGTGATTCCTGGCCTGAAACGGGCGCCGTTGGTTCTCGCAATCATCGGTGTTATGGTCGTGATGATGGTGCTCAAACTTCTGCCGACAGTGACCGTTGCCTTATTGGCAGCCTTAACGCTGATTCTGGGCAAATGTATTCGACTAAATGGCGTGTACCAGGTGATTAACTGGCAGACCGTGGTACTGATTGCCGGAATTCTGCCTCTTGTTACAGCGTTGAATAAAACCGGGGCCGCACACCTGATTTCGCTGGGACTGGTTCAGGTCATGGGGAATTTTGGTCCAATCCCCATACTTGCTCTTCTCTTTATGGTGACTTCGGTGACCGGGTTATTTTTATCCAACACTCCCACTGCCGTGTTGATTACGCCCATTGCCATTGATACGGCAATAACCCTTGGCATCTCACCCTACGCCTTTGCCATGACGGTGGCAATAGCCTGCTCTGCCGGTTTTTCCAGCCCTCTGTCCGCACCCGCCAATATGCTGGTCCAGGAACCGGGCGGATACAGCTTTCTGGACTATATTAAAGTCGGCATCCCGTTGCAGTTGCTGGCACTGATTGTTACAGTGGGACTGGCTTGGTTTGTTTATCTGTAACTAAAAGGAAATCAATCAATTTACGATGTCCGGCAGGAAAGGCAAATTGGTCAAGTTCGGAAAAGGCAATCCAGCGATATTCCTGGGCTGCGTGCAAAAAGGGAAGATCCGAGTCTGAAACCAGACGACAGAAGTAACAGTGCAGGATCACACGGTATTGCATATAGCTGTGTTGAACAGTGGTGATTTTTTTTACTAATTGAACCTGAAACTCCGTCTCCTCGAAAAATTCCCGGATTAGGGCCTGTTCCGGTTTTTCATCCTGTTTTAAACGGCCGCCGGGAAATTCCCAGAGATTGGCCCAGACATCGTCCGGCTGTCTTTTCTGAATAAAAACAAGATTATTTTTAAGCAAAACTCCTGTGGCCATCTCAATAGGAATAATGGTAGATGATTTACCTGTCACCGGTCTTTGTGAACTGGTGTCAAACTGTATTGCCCGGCATTGCGACTGAAGCGGGCAGAGGTGGCAGTCAGGATTTTTAGGCAGACAGACCAAGGCACCGAGTTCCATCATGGCCTGATTGAAATCGCGAGCTCTGCCGGTCGGCAAAAGTTTTGCCGCCTTCTCCCAAAAAAAATTCCGGGCCTGTTTTGTTTTGACCGGAATATCAACATCAAATACCCGGGCAAGAACGCGCTCAACATTGCCGTCCACAACCGGATAATCCCTGTTAAAAGCTATACTCATGATGGCTCCGGCCGTATAAGGTCCAATTCCCGGCAGCCGAAGAAGATCAGTATGATTATCAGGAATTTTTCCACCATTTTCCATGAGAACGACAGCCGTCTTCATAATGTTTCCGGCTCGTGAATAATAACCCAGTCCCTCCCATGCTTTCATAACCTCATCTTGCCGAGCCAGGGCCAAAGTGGGGATGTCCGGAAATCTCCTCATCCACTTCTTGAAATAGTCGATGACTCGGTCCATTTGCGTCTGCTGGAGCATGATCTCGGAAATCCAGACATGATAGGGAAGATAAGTTCGTCGCCAAGGCAGATCTCGTCGGTGTTCGGCAAACCAGGTCAGAAGATTTTCAGCAAAAAGGCCGTGAACTCTTTCAGGTGATTCAGTCAAGCTTAGCTGTTTACCTTTTCTTGCAGATAGCGTGAAATTTCATTTTCTGCTGTTTTATCAATATTCAGGAAACAAACTCCAATGTCAAAGCAGTCAGGAGCAATGGCCTCAACTCGGACAACAGTACCGAGAATTTGAATCATCACATCATTGCCAAAGGAAAGTTGAAGCTGAAGGTTGGTACCGAGAATAAGGGGAAAACTATTTTCAAAAAGAATACCGGAATAGCTGATATTTTTTGACTTGGCAGAAAATATATCCCTGATATTTTCGCAAATGATTTCATGAACCTGAATTTCCGAGACAAAATTAATCCGGACATACCGCCTTTTATTTTCAGAAAAAGCTATAACATTGTTCTTTCCTGCCGCCTTTGCCTTATACATGGCAGTGTCGGCGTATTTCACCAGATCAGCGCCATTGGTTGTATCGATGGGAAGGGATGCCAGGCCGCCGCTGATAGTCATAATAATTTTTTTGTCCTCAAAAACAAAATTTGCTTCTTCTATTTTTTTTCGGATTCTCTCGCTTAAAATAAGGCCCTGAATTTTTCCTGTTTCCGGCAGGATTATAATAATTTCTTCACCGCCATACCGGGCAGCAATGTCCTCGGAACGAATTTGTGTCCTGATGATTTCAGCTATGTTTTCCAATAGATAATCTCCGGCAAGATGACCGAAGGTATCGTTGACCTGCTTAAAATCATCAAGATCGAGAAACAAAATTGACAGATCGGTTTTATAACGTTTGGCACGGTTGATCTCTCTCTGCAGGGAGTCATCGAAAAAATGGCGATTATACAGACCTGTCAACTTGTCATATTTGATATTTTTTATTGTATTTTCAAAAATACGAATTTCAACAACAACCGGGCTTTTCAATGACAGATGAACTGAACAGAAATAGTCACAGATGGCTGTTGCAAGTTTCACTTTCCGGCCCAGCAGGTCTCTCATTTTTTGACGATGGGATATAATTTCATGCCAGCATTTTTCCGCTTCCCGGCTTGGAAGATCCAGATGAGTCAGGACATTTAAAATTACCGAACAGGTCAGCACACCCATGTCATCGATAATCCGGTTCAACTCATTAATGAGATTTTCATCCTGGTCGGAATAATTATAAAGACATTGAAGTACTTTATCGCGGATCAGTCGCATAAAAAATACCTGAATAAGCAGTGATGGTTGTGGTGGGATGACATTAATTTACGTACGCAAAAACTTTATTTTCAGCCACTAACTACACAAAAAAATTTCTTTTTTGTGTAGTTAGTGGATTTCGTGGCAAAAAAATGATTCCATATCAGTTGCGCCGCTCCCTGTCCAGCCAGTCAATACGACTCCATAATCCTTGCAGAATAAGGACCTCACGTTCAGTGAGATCTGAACGGCTAAAGATGCGGCGGAAGGCGCGCAGGATATGATCGGGATTTTGCGGATCAAGATATTCAATATCCAAAAGAGTCTGACGCATGTGTTGATACATGTTTTCAAGGTGTTGAGACAGGGCCGGTGTCCTTGTATCCGGGATCCTGGTTCGACAGCCATCAATTTTTTTTTCTATCTCATAAAGACAGAGACAAACCGCCTGGGCAAGATTCATGGAAGGCAGCTCATCACGGGTGGGAATTGTGACCAGAACCTGGCAGAAATCAAGTTCGGCTGTTGTCAGGCCGTGATCTTCCCTACCGAAGACCAGCGCTGCCCTGTCGCTTGGAACCAGGGTTAACAGCCGCTCACCAATCGCATCCGGGCCGATAAATTCCTCACGATATTTACCAAAGCGGCGGGTCGTGCCAAACACCAGATGACAATCGGCGACCGCTTCGGCAAGATCGGAAAAGACAGCGGCTTTATCAAGTAATGATCCAGCCTTGACCGCCATGTTCCTGGCCTCGTCAGACAAATGATCCACCCTGGGATTCACCAGTCGCAGATCATTAAAACCGAAATTCATCATGACCCGGCAGACCGAGCCGATATTTAATGGGCCTTGCGGTTCGACAAGAACAATGGCAGTGGTTCTCAGCACTCCAGATTCCCGACGATTGCATCTCCCATCTTTACCGTATTGACGGTTTTATCGCGATCTACGGCAATATCAGGAGTATGAACGGCCTGGTCAAGTGTCCTGGCAACAGCCTGATCAATTGCATTGGCTGCCTCGGGGAGGTCAAGACTGTATCTCAGCATCATGGCGCCGGACAGAATCTGAGCAATGGGATTTGCGATTCCCATACCGGCAATGTCGGGAGCAGAGCCGCCGGCCGGCTCGAAAAGACCGAATTTTTCCTTGTTGAGACTGGCAGATGCCAGCAATCCCATGGAACCGGTCAGCATGGCCGATTCGTCGGAAATAATATCGCCAAACATGTTTCCGCAGAGCATGACGTCAAATTGATGGGGATTACGAACAAGCTGCATGGTGGCGTTATCGATATAAAGATGGTTTAACTCAATGTCTTCATATTCTTTAGCAATCTCAGTGACCACCTCCCGCCAGAGAACCATGGTGGTCAGAACATTCGCCTTGTCAATGGAAGTGACCTTTTTTCTCCGAATACGCGCTGCTTCAAAGGCCATCCGTGTGATACGTTCAATCTCTGCCCTGGTATAAACCATGGTGTCATAGGCCTTCTCTTCAGGGCCGTTTCCCTCTCTTCCCTTCGGCTCACCGAAATAGATGCCACTGGTCAGTTCCCGGACACAGAGGATATCAAATCCGTCTCCGATAATATCAGACCGTAACGGACAGGCCGCAGCCAGAGACTTGAACACCTTGGCCGGTCTGAAATTACAGAACAGGTCGAAATGTTTTCGCAGGGGAAGAAGGGCAGCCCGCTCGGGCTGTTGATGCGGTGGCAGAGTTTCCCATTTCGGCCCGCCAACGGAACCGAACAGAATTGCGTCACTTTCCTCGCATGTTTTGAGAGTTTGAGAGGGCAGGGCCTCACCATGATTGTCAATGGCAATGCCGCCCACGTCTTCATAGACATATTCAAGCTTGAAGGAGAAAATATCCTGGGCAGCGTCAAGAACTTTAACGGCTTCACGCATGACTTCCGGACCGATTCCGTCTCCTGGTAAAAGCGCAATTTTTTTCATAAATACATCCTTAAATTAAAAAAATCCATATTATCATTCGCATACGCCACTATACCGCTTTATCCATGAGAATCAAGATTGAAATTTTCGGATGAAACCGGATCAAGGAAAGATTTCCTGTAACCGTTCCCAGGGGTACGGATCTACGATGACCTCATTCTTGTAAGTGTTCACCAGTGCCTTCGTCGTTCATTCGGAGTCTACGCTTAACTGGGACTAAGAAGCATACTGGTGCTATTCGAGCAGGCCGGGTAAGCGAGTTTGCGAGACTCCGAGATAGGCGCAAATGATGAGGTGCTGGTGAACACTTAGGATTTCCAGCCAGTGAAGGGTGTGGTATGATAGGCAAAATCAAAAGAGGGAAAACATGACGACCTGGAGCTGGATCTTTACATCAATCGCCTTGAGTGGCGCTTATCTCAATGCCCACAAGAATAAATTGTGCTGGCCTATCTGGTGTCTGTCCAATTGTGGCTTCATCATCATCAACATCAACCGCAACCAGTGGCCGGAGGTGGTTCTTTTCGGTATGTTTACGGCAACCTCCATTATCGGCTGGAAAAAACATGATGAAAAATAACATCTGTTCAGCAGCATCCCTGGATAGTCCATTATTCTTTCTAGCTCTGGCAGGACATGGCCTCTTTTTGGTTGTTGGTCGAGACTGTTTATAGTGCTTTGTAGGTTGGTGAAGAGCTTATCTGCTTTGCCTACAGAGTCATATTTTGCAACATAATTGATTTAGGTGATAATCTTCATAATTCACAATTTCTGCATCACCTTCGCTAAAACGAAATATAATACGCCAATTTGCCTGAACTGTGACAGCCCAAATTCCTTTCCTGTTGCCGTTTAATTGATACAAAGCAAGAGTTGGAATATTCATATCTTCTACTGTCTTGGCCTGATTTAATTGGGCCAAACAATTATAAACGAACAGCAGTGATCCTTTCAAGGTGTCTTGCGACAGCCCTTATAGCATCAGCGGCAGAACTCGTTATACCGCCTGTATAGCCTGAACCTTCACCTATCGGGTACAAATTTTTTGTATTTACTGATTCAAAGTTTTCATTGCGTTTAATTCGTACAGGAGATGAAGTTCTTGTTTCCACTCCTAACAATATCGCCTGATTTGAAACAAATAATGGAACTTCTTCTTTCCATTTATTAAATGCGGCTAACAGTTCCTCAGCAACAAATCCTGGAAAGATATCTTTCAGATCAGCAGGAACGGCCCCCATCTTATACGAGTTTTCATTTAAGCCGGCAGAACTCCTCTCGCCTAAAAAATTCATCAAATTCTGGGCAGGGACTTCCCATCTTCCACCTCCTGCGTTAAAGGCCTTTCGCTCAATTTCCTTTTGGAACTCCATACCAGCCAATGGACTGATTGATTTATAATCATCGGTATGGCAGCTTACCACCAGCGCTGCATTTGAAAATGATGACGACCTGCGTGAGTAACTCATGCCGTTCAAAACCAGCAGACCTTGGTCAGATGAAGCATTAATGATTTCACCTCCAGGGCACATGCAGAATGTATAAACTCCTCGTTTAATTTTTCGATTGGTATAATTCAAAGAATAGGTGGCAGCCCCTAATTCCGGGGAATCCTTATATTTTTCGCCATATCGCATAAGGTTAATAGTTTCAACAGGATGCTCGACTCTCACCCCAACAGAAATCGGCCGCGGCTCAAGAGCAATGCCTTTTTGATGCATCATCTCAACCGTATCACGGGCAGAATGGCCCAAAGCAATATAGATACTTGAAGAAAGATATTCCTTCTCACCATTTATGATAATACCTGAGGCCGTACCCTCCGATATCAGGATGTCCGTCATTTTTGAGCCGTAATGTATCTCACCGCCTCTCTCGAGGATATAACGCCTTATATTACGGACTATTTTGCACAACACATCAGTCCCCAGATGAGGTTTGCTGATGTACTCTATTTCTTCAGGCGCACCAAATTTAATAAACGTCTTCAACACCCGATTTACATAGCTTGTATTATTATTTCTCCGGGAAAACAGCTTGCCGTCCGAGTATGAACCGGCGCCGCCTTCACCAAATTGGATATTTGATTCAGGGTTAAGCTCCCGTTTTTTTATAAATCTTTGAACATCAATGGAGCGTTCTTCTATCTTTTTCCCTCTTTCAAAAATTAAAGGTTTAAGACCACAATCAATAAGTTCAAGAGCCGCAAACATGCCGGCAGGTCCGAAACCAACTATTACAGGCCTATCCTTTATCTTTGCTATTTTACACTGTGCTTTTATTTGCTCAGTGTAAACGAGGAAGTTTTGTTTGTTTTTAAAGCTGACATTAGTCCTTACAACAAGTGAGATTTTATAAAAAAACTGTTCTTTATTGCTCAGATCAAGTGATTTACTGAGAATTTTCACTATGGAGAGTCCTTCACCTGTTTTCAGCTTTTGTGAAGCGGCATTTACATATTCATCCATCCCGTCTTTTTCAATGGGAATTTGCAATGTAATTATTAGATCCAAAGGAACACTCCTAAATTTATCCTCACTATGGTTCTGATCAGATTGTGCAACAGGTCTGTTCACTTTTAACAGGACAAAACACTTAAATCATTTTTTTGGGGAACACCCGAGCCGGGTCGCTGAAATACTCCTTCGTGCTTCTGATCACCACCCCGCTCAGACAAAGCAGGCCAATGAGGTTTGGCCAGGCCATCAGGGCATTGAAAATATCCGAAATGGTCCAGACCAGGCTCAATTCAACCGTTGCCCCGACGGGCAATAGAAAACAATACAAAATTCGATACGGCATGATCAGGCCGGGACCGAAAAGATATTCCACCGAGCGGTCGCCATAGTATGACCAGCTGATCGCGGTTGAAAAGGCAAAAATAATGATGCCCAGGGCAACAATATAGCCGCCCTGGCCGGGCAGGCCGATCTGAAAGGCCCGGGCCGTGAGATCGGCCCCTGTTAATCCTTCGGCATAGGCCCCGCTCATGATGATCACGAGGCCGGTCATGGTGCAGATGACAAGGGTGTCAATGAAAGGTCCCAGCATGGCAACAAGGCCTTCCCTGACCGGTTCATTTGTCTGGGCCGCGCCATGGGCAATGGGAGCGCTGCCCAGTCCCGCCTCATTGGAAAAAACCCCCCTGGCGACACCAAAGCGAATGGCCTGGGCAACTGCGGCACCGGCAAAACCGCCGGTGGCTGCCGTGCCGGTGAAAGCATCGTGAAAAATCAGTGAAAAAGCAGCTGGTATGCCTTCATAATTTTTAAAAATAACCAAAAGAGCGCCCAGAATATAAAAGGCGGCCATGAAAGGCACCAGCCGGCTGGCCACTTGGCCGATCCTCTTGATACCGCCGACAATAACGGCAAAAACCAGAAGACCGATGATAACGCCGGTGACAATCTTGGGAATGCCGAAATGGGTGAGAACAGGTTCGGCTACGGAATTTGCCTGTACCATATTGCCGATCCCAAAAGAGGCCATTGCCGCAAAAAAGGCAAAAAGCACTCCAAGCCATTTCTGGCCGAGACCGTGCTCCAGGTAATACATGGGTCCGGCGCTGACCGTCCCGTCTTCATGGACGACACGGAATTTTACAGCAAGAAGACATTCGGCGTATTTTAGAGCCATACCGAAAAAGGCTGTCACCCACATCCAGAAAATAGCGCCGGGTCCGCCCAGGGCGACGGCTGTGCCGACACCGGCAATATTTCCAGTGCCGATGGTAGCGGAAAGGGCGGCTGACAGGGCCTGAAAATGGGTAATCTCTCCCTCATCTTCAGAATCATCGAATTTGCCTGTAATCAGGTTCCAGCCATAGAAAAACCAACGAACCTGAACAGCGCGTATCAGGATCGTGATAAAAATACCCGTGCCGACAAGAAGGGCAATGGTAACCGGCCCCCAGACAATACCGTTGATGGTGTTTAAAAAATCTGACATTTTCTTTATTCCTGAATTAATACCAAGCCTTGAAAATTGAAAGTAGGTTGGGTTAAGCCGGAAGCTGCCGCATTGTTTAGTTAGGTTCGCTAATTTGCAATATCGGCATGCTGAGGTCGCACGAACTCAGGCGAACCTGACATGAATGGTGCATGTAATCCGCTTAACCCAACCTACCATATACTCAAGGTCCCCGAAGTGAATAGCCCCTAATTGAAATTACGATACTAGAATGCAAAGCTTTTTTTTGCAAGGTCTCGAAAAAAAGATTGCAAAAGAAAAAGGAGTATGAGAAGCATTGTCTTGAGTTTTTTTCTGTTTATTTATAAAATCTTTAAAAATCAATACTCTGGAGCTAAAAAAATGACAAAACGAATGATGAGTTTCATTCTGACCGGCAGCCTGCTCTCCATATCGGCTCTTTGCCTGGCCAACAGTGGTCCAGCGGAAATGGATCTGAAAGCCAGGCACGCGATAGAAGGCAAAAAGGCGGCTGTTGTTTTTCCGCACAAGCTTCACCAGGATAAACTGGACTGCGTGAAATGCCATGACACTGATCAGGGTGGCGCATTAAGTATCAAAACGGAAGTCATGACAGGAATGAAAAATGATTTTCATAAAAAAATATGCTGGCCCTGCCATATTGAGATGGAAGTACCGAAGGGCAAATCCTGTAAAACCTGCCATAAAAAGTAGTTGTCTATCGTAACATGAACATGGGACTGCAGGAAAACCAGGAAACCGTCCGAGAATGCTTTTTTTTTGCTGTCCCTTAAACTCCCCCGGGGACAAGCTGCTCAGGTTGGTTTTTCAAGGAATACGTGAAAAAAAATCAATATAAAATTCTCATTGTGGAAGATAATCAAGCCATGCGTAAATTGCTTGAATCCATGCTGTATGGACTTGATTACACCAACCTGATGTCTGCGGGGGATGGAGCCGCGGCCTGGAAGATCATCCAGGAAAACTCCATTGACATTGTCCTTTGTGACCTGCTCATGCCTGTCATGAACGGACTGGAGTTGCTACATAAGATCAGGGCTTCCAAAGAGTTTTACAATTTACCCTTTATTATGATCACCGGTGCCGACAATCAAAGCGAAATCATGTATACCCTCCAGGCCGAGGTTGATTATTACATCTTGAAGCCGCCCAATGTCGGCAAGCTCGACGATTTTTTGAAAAAAGTCATTCGGCAGAAGATGACGCCGACAATGTATGAAAAAGCGGTAACCGCAGGCAAATTTTACTATCTCAACAATAACGACAAGAAGGCTCTGAAATGCTTTAATGTCGCGACCCGGCACCAACCGGAAAACCCCATGTCCTATTATTACACGGGACTTATTCACAAAAAAAACAAAAACTTGGAAAAGGCGATAACGGATTTCAATAAATGCGTCAGCCTCTCCAGGCTTTATGTCAATGCCCTTATCGCTCTGGCCGAAATCCACAATGAACGAAAAGATGACAAAATACTGGCAAAAATTCTTTCTGAAGTTGTCCTTCTTATTCCGGACAAACTGGAAATGCAGCGCAATCTTGGCGCGGCTTACGGGCGACTTGGTGAGACGGAAAAAGCAGCGCATCACCTGAAAACCGCTGTTAGACTTGCCAAAAACGACAAGGAAATATTAAAAAACCTTGTTGAGGATTTTATTGCTGCCGGTCTTTATGATGAAGCTGACGATCTTTTTTTGAGAAAATTCGGTGAAGATGATAAGGAAAAAATTGTCCGTTTCTGGAACCGCTTAGGCTTTTGTTGCAAAGAGAAGGGAAATCAGGACAAGGCAAAATACTTTTACATGAGCGCTCTTGGTTATCTTCCCCAGCACAAAAGCACCAACCTCAATCTCGCCTTCCTTCTTATGGAGGACAAAGAATATGACGGAGCCCGGGCATATATTAATAAGGTACTCAGGCTCTCTCCTGATTGCCCAGAGACCAAGAAACTGGAAAAAAAACTCGATAAACTCCAGAATGGATGACCTGGTTCAGTCACTTTTTCATTTCTGAATTAAGATCATTGTGTCACTATTCAACAGCACCTCATCCGTACCCCATTCATTAATGGCAACAAGCCCTGACAATTATAATGAGCCCACTCGTTAGTTTCATTTCCCATCGCTGCCAATGGTGTTATCAACATATCATCCTTAATGGTGTGAAACCAGAGCATGATTTAGAAAGTGTGCGTCGAATCATGCTCATGAACCTCATAAGTGTTAGCGGAATTTTTGTTTTGATTCCCATGGGGCTTCTGGCTCTTCTTCAAAAAAAAACAAACCTGTTTATCGCTGATTTTTTAATAGCCTTCATCCTGGCAATCCTTCTTGTTAACTTAAAAACATGCCACCAATACAGAAGGGTTATCCTTGGTGGAATGTGCGCCATGACAGGGCTTTACTGGTACCTTTTCTTTTCCGGTGGCGTTGGTGGATCCGCTTTTGTCTGGAT
Organism: Deltaproteobacteria bacterium; assembly: GCA_029933005.1. Lineage (GTDB taxonomy): Bacteria > Desulfobacterota > Desulfobulbia > Desulfobulbales > SURF-16 > JAGHCC01. Next base: position 6,039 of record JAOZOY010000027.1, on the reverse strand, counting down.
TTATACCTATCCCCTGTTTTCTTCCTTCCTGCTAGGTTCAACCGGAGGCGCCGCCGCGACAATCTGTCTGGCAATTCCCCTGTTGTTCCACACTATCTTCCCACTTCATCCTCAATCTTTCTTTATCTATCCCAATGAATTGATGTTGCGTTTTTTTCCGTCATTTTTTGTTGTCTCTCTTTACTCCTATTTGTCCGAAAAAATCCGGGAAAAAACTCATCGTGAATTAAAAATCAAAAACAATGCTCTTGAAGAGAATATTGTCAGTTTACAAAAAGCGCAGGATGACCAGACAACTTCCCATCATAATCTGATTTTGGCCTATCAGGAGTTGGATCAAATTTTTAATGTTGCCGTGCCGCTGTGCATCATCTCCGGAGATTGTCAGATAGAGCGGGTCAATGACGCCTTCTGCTCCTATTTCGATTGCGCCAGAAAAAATATTTTGGGAACACACTGCTATGCTTTCTTTGAAAACAGGAGTAAAAGCTGTGCAGATTGTCATTTAGCGGCTTTTCTGCAGGGCAAGGAATTACCGGAAAAAATAATCAAGTACAGGACAATCGACAGGGAGAAAAAATTTGCCAGGGTTCATTCTGTACCATTGCTTGATGACGGTAATTCACTGCACGGCATGATCAGTACATTTTTTGATATGACGGAAAAGCATGAAACGGAGCAAGAGCTTGAGCAGACCCGGCAGCAGCTGCTTCATTCGGAAAAATTAGGCGCAATTGGCCGCCTGTCCGCCTGCATTGCCCATGAATTCAATAATCCTTTACATGGTGTGATGAATGTCATCTACAGTATCCGTAAATACGAATCACTCAGCGAAGAGTATCAAGAGCTTATGAATATCGCATTGCAGGAATGCCACAGGATGAAATTTCTCATCAAGGAACTGCAGCAGTTTAACCGGCCTTCATCCGGGAAAAAAGAGTTGTTCGATATACATCAATCCATTGACAGCATCCTGCTTTTTCATAAAAAGCAATTTAAAAACAAAAAAGCCAGGGTCGAAAAAAAATTTGATGCTTCTGTTCCGCTTATTTGGGCTATCCCGGATCAGATCAAACAGGTGCTGGTGAATTTATTTAATAATGCCGCAGATGCTATGCCCGAGGAAGGAGGCACGGTGACGATCTCCACAACATTGCAGAAAGATAATCTCTTCATAAAAATTAAGGATACCGGCAGCGGCATTCACCCGGATCATATAGCAAATATCTTTGAACCATTTTTTACCACCAAGCCGGCTGTGAAAGGAACAGGACTTGGCCTGCCTGTTTCATACGGAATTATAAAAAGCCACGGAGGAAATATTTCCGTGGAAAGCCGGCCCGGTCAGGGCTCCACGTTTACGATCACTTTACCCGTTGATACGAGGCTGATTGATGAAAAGAAAAATTCTCATCGTTGATGATGAAATCATTATTCTGAAATGTATCCTGGTTGACCTTCGCCGCTCCGATTACTCCGTTGATACGGCAGAGAACGGAGAGCAGGCTCTTGCCATGCTTGAAAAAGAAAAGTATGACCTGGTCATCACCGATCTCATGATGGAGGGTATCGGCGGCCTGGAGCTGTTGGCTGAAATCAAGAAAAAATCTCCGGATATACCGGTCATCATCATGACCGGTTATGGTGAGCTCGATTCAGCGATTGAAGCGCTGCGCCTCGGTGCGGCCGATTATCTCCTGAAGCCCTGCAATAACGAAGAGCTGATATTACGGGTTGGAAACTGCATCGACAAGGTGGAATTGCAGAAAAAAGTCAAATTCTACGAAAGCATCCTGCCCATCTGCAGCGTATGCAAAAAAATAAGAGATGACGCGGGAAAGGGAATTGGAAACGGTGACTGGAAACCCCTTGAAGAATATCTTGCCCGAAATGTCGGCCTGGATTTAAGTCATGGCATCTGTCCGGAGTGTTCCGACAACCTCTACGGCGACCAGGAGTGGTATAAAAAAAACAGAGATGAAATTCTCGACAAATGACGGGTTTTGTTCTCTTTCGAGTAAAACCGGCAAGATCATTTGACAAAAAAACTACTACTTCAATCTTGATGATCTCGTAAAAAGCCAAAAAAACACTTTTTTTGCTATGTAACTACTTGAATCTGCGTCACCAAATTTGAAAATTTTGACTTTTTACGAAACCATTATCTCAAACCTTCACTCCGTAATGTTCAGCAACCTTTGCAGACGGAAATAATGGCCCTTTTCAGCCATTAAACCGTCATGGCTGCCTGATTCAACAATTTTTCCCCTTTCCATGACCAGAATCCAGTCTGCCCGCCGGATAGTTGATAAACGATGGGCTATCAAAATACAAGTCCTTTGGGACATCACATTTTCCAGAGCCTGATCAATAAGCATTTCCGTTTCACTGTCCACATTGGCCGTGGCCTCGTCAAGAATGAGAATTTTCGGATTTCGGGCCAATACCCGGGCAAGACTCATCAGCTGCTGTTGTCCCCTGGAAAGATCAAATCCTTCACCGATTCGCGTCTGCAGACCATCCGGAAGATTTTTAACAACGGAACTCATCTGGGAAAGATCAAGAATCCCATCAAGATCTTCGTCGCTTACCTCTAGGTCAAGAACAATATTTTCCCTGATAGTGCCGGCTATGATGAACAGGTCCTGGGGGACAAAGCCAATTATTTTTCTCAGCCATTCCGATGACAGCTGTTGCAGATTCACGCCGTCAAGCAGGATCGCACCTTCATCCGGCGCATGAAACCGCTCAATCAGATTGATAATTGTACTTTTTCCCGCTCCGGTGGCACCGACAATAGCCAGGGTCTCTCCCGGACGGACAGTAAAGGTGAGGTTACGCAGAACAGGATGGTTTTTTTCATATGAGAACGAGACCCCCTGGAACTCAATTTTGCCGTCAATATGGAGCGGAATGATTCCGGTGCTGTCAGTCTTTTCCTGATCCATCAGATGAAAAATTCTTTCCGCCGAGGCCATGGCGGACTGAACAATAGAATATTTCTGGGAAAGTTCACGAACCGGTTGAAAAAAAAGACGAATATAGGAAATAAAAGCGGTAAGATCTCCCAGGGTCATGTGCTCCCTGATTATTTCTCCACCGCCATACCAGATAATCAGACTCAGGGCTATTGACTGCAGGAATTCGATCAGCGGCATAAATGTGCCGAAAATTCGAATCTGGCGCAAGACCAATTGGCAATAATCTTCTCCGAGGATATGATATTTGTTCATCGAGTCCTGCTGGACGCCGAAGAGCTGAAGAACGGAAACACCGGAAACATTCTCCTGAATAAAAGTATTCAGGCCGGCCAGGCTGGTACGGATCTGGCGGGACACATCCCTGGCCAAGCGACCAAAGAGGACAGTTGACAGGACAAGGAAGGGGTAAACAAGACTGACAACACAGGCCAGTCGCCAGTTCATCCAGAACAGTAGAATCAGAATACCGCCTAACCGGATAAAATCATTGACTCCGGTAACAACAACTGAGGTAAACATCTCATGCATATTCTGTATATCATTAGTGACCCTTGTGACGATCCTGCCCACCGGCGTCACATTAAAAAAAGAAATCGGCAGATGCAGTGTGTGAATGAAAAGTTTCCGGCGCAGACTGTGCATCATGTTCTGGCCGGCCCACTCCAGGACTATGATCTGACAGAACTGGGCTCCGAAACCGGCCAGCATGATGATGAGAAATAGAAAGGACAACTGCGTAATCCCGCTCACACGTTCAATATTCGCCAACTCTTCATTGACAATGTATTGATCGATGCCAAGGCGGAGGAGATAAGGCAGAGCCAGACTTGCCGCAGTCACTCCAAAAGAGAGGATAAGGCCGAACGTCACCCATTTCCAGTGAGGAGCGGCAATGGCGATAATCTTTGAAATCAGTTTTCCGTCCCGTTCCCGGGGGACGTAATCGTCTTCAAAATAACCGAATTTTGAACGCATCAGAATCTCTCTACCTGCTGCCGACGGCAGATGGTTCCGTAAAAATTGTTTTTCAGCAACAATTCATCATGGGAGCCTCTGCCAACAATGGCGCCGTTTTCAAGAACAATAATCTCTCGTGCCGAACGGAGCGGCGCAATGCGATGGGACACAAGAATACAGATTCGTCCCCGCAGATATTCGGCAAGATTTTCAATCACCTTGTTCTCCGTCTCCATGTCAACGGCTGAAAAAGAATCATCAATAATCATGATGGGACGATTCAGCAACAATCCCCTGGCAAGGGCAATTCTCTGTCTCTGGCCACCGGAAAGCAGAATTCCCTTTTCGCCGATCATGGTTTCATAGCCGTCAGGCATGGCCATAATCTCATCATGGATCACCGCCATCCTGGCAGCGGTCTCAACTTCTTCAATAGTTGCATCATTCTTGCCCAGACGGATATTATGAGCAATGCTGTCCGAAAAAAGCTGTACCTCTTGCGGGATATAGGCAATATGTGATCTTAAATCCGCTAAACCGAGCTTATTGATATCGTGGTTATTAAAATAAATCATGCCGCCTTCAACCGGATAAAGACGGGTAAGAAGATGACACAGGGTTGTCTTGCCGGAACCGGTCTTGCCGACAATCCCCAAGATTCCCGGCCGAATCCGCAGATTGACATCTCGAAGAACAAGCTGGCTGCTTCCCGGATAAGCAAAAGAGAGGTTGCGAAGATGAATGGCCTGAATCTCTTCAACCGTCTCAGGATATTCGCTTTCGGAAAAAAGTGGTCTGGCCATGAAAATTTCTTGAATCCTTTGCAGCGAAATTTTGCCGCGCTGGAAAAGATTGACAACCCAACCCATGGCCATCATGGGCCAGGTCAGCATGTAGAGGTAAGCAATGAAAGCGATGAAATCACCAATGGAAATCTCTGCATCAACAACAAGACGACCGCCCCACCAGAGAACCAGCAGCAGACTTGCATTGGCAATGGCGCTGGAAAGGGGAAAAAGAGTCCCATGGACAAAGGCCAGTCGAAAATTATTACGGACATATATTTTCCCTTTTTTGTCAAACTGGCTGGAATACGTGTCCTCCTGATTATAGGCCTTAATCAGGCGTATCGAGGCTATTGCGTCACGGGAAAATTCGGTCAGATTGGAAAATTGCTCCTGCACCGTACCAAAGAGACGACCCAAGCGACGGGTCAGCAACCGGGCACCAATCACCAGCAGCGGCATGGGAAGAAGGGCGATTACCGTCAGAGTTGGATGGATATAGATCATACAGCACAGTGCGGCCAGACCCATGATTATCGCATCAAGGGACGCCACAACTCCCATGCCGCAGGCCATTTGCACGGCCTGCAGGTCATTGGTGGACAGGGCCATGATGTCACCGGCACTTCTTTGTTGAAAAAAAGCACGATCAAGAGTGAGGATATGAGAAAACAACCTGTTTCGCAGCTCCATTTCAAGAAGGCGTGAAAAACCAAGAATGAGAAAACGCCAGATAAAACGTAAAGCAGCAATAAGCAGGGCAAGAAGACTGATGGCTAAGGCTAAACGGAGAATAATGGCATTGTCCGGAGTCAAACGGCCAAGTTCATCTACTGCTGTTTTTAACAATCTGGGAATACAGAGCTGGAAAAAATCCACGCTCAAAACAGCTATGATTCCCACAAAAAGTCGAAAAAAATATTTTTTAAAATAAGGCTTAATAATTTGGAATTCAGACATCATTTTTCATTCCCGACATGGTAGGAGCTGACCGATGATAATCGGTGATAATTTCGTAAAAAACAACCACATATTAGAATTTATCTCTTACCGAGGCGCAGAGACTACAGCAGAGAAAAAAGAATCATATCTATGATATCTGTGCCTCGGTGAGAGAATTAAACAGGTTGAAGGTATCTCCCTAATAATCAAATTACTTTATTTGCATCAGGTTGACGAACAGAAACAAAAAAGATAACCAAAACCCTCTATATTCCAGGCAGACGAGCGGTTATGTGCCATTATGACCTGCTCTTTCTCAGACAATCCGGTCTAGATAAGAATAATATCGAAAAAATGGAACAACATATTAAAAT
>JAOZOY010000084.1:9347-12374 GCA_029933005.1 Deltaproteobacteria bacterium | reverse complement strand
AAGAAGACGGATAACATGGTTACTCCTGCTCCTTAGCTATCTGCTGTTTCTTCATAATCGCCAGAACACCCTTGGCGGCAGTAACATCCGTTGCCGCAACCTTCATGTCAGGCCGAAGCTTCGGGATTGCAGAAACAATAACTTTATCCCCGTCATTTAAGCCGTTTTCTATCTGCAGAGAGTAGCGGCTCTCATAACCACGCTCAACATCGACCCGTTTTGCCGTGCTATTTTCATCAACAACATAGAGAAAGCTGCCGCGCTGGTCTTCCAGTACAACCTGGGGCGGCACGACCATGAAGGGATACTGATCCGAGACAAAGGCCTCAACATAGACAAACATTCCTTCGAGCAGGTCGTGGTCAGGATTGTCAACCGTGGCCCGCATGGTGATAGTGCCGGTCATGGAATCAACGCGATTATCGCTGAAGTTGATATGGCCTTTCAATAAATCACGTTTTAAATACGCATGTGTTCCCGGGATTCGGACCAGGGCCTGGAGAGCCTCACCGGAACCATACTTCCGCATGATCTGAAAATCTTGCTCAGTGGGGTTAAAATAGGCATACATGGGATCATCGGAGACAATGGTTGTGAGCAGGGTCTTTTCAGAAAAACCGACAATATTGCCCACATCCACCTGGAGACGACTGATACGTCCGCTGATGGGCGCCATAACATCGGTATAACTTAAATCGAGCCCAGCTTTACGGATGGCGGCTTTATCACCCTCCACCACGGCAATGTACTCGTTCCTCCGCGCCTGATACTGCTCCAGAGTGGCCCGCGGGGCAAGGCCTTCCGCCACCAGAGGTTCATAGCGTTTGACGTCGGCAATGGCCAGACCAAGGGTCGCCAGGTCACGATCTCGTTTTGATTTGGCCTGCTGCAGGGCTTCCCGGAATGAATCTTTTTCTATTTCAAAAAGCTTCTGACCTTTTTCTACCCAGCTCCCTTCAGTAAAAAGCACTTTCTCCAAAATACCGGCAACCCTGGCCCGCACTTCGATTCGTTTACTGGCCTCTGTTTTGCCGGTATATTCCAGCCAGATGGGGATCGGCTCTTCCTTGACGGTTATTGTCTCAACATTCAGAGGAGGCGGTTCAGGAGGAGCCGTTGACTTGTCCTCGGAACAGGCGGAAAACGTCAGTAACAGTAATGCTGAAAGCAATATGTTGATTCTTTTTCGTTTCATCAAAAATCCCTGAATTTAATTAAAATTACGAATTATTCGTAATTCGTAATTTCTAATTCGTCATTACCTGACACGGTTCTCGCCCTTCCGCATCTCTCGGCTCAAGTTCCGGAGTGACACCAACCGCATGTTCCAGGCGAGCCAAGGCTGTCAGGTAATCATAATAGGTAACAATCAGATTGGATTGGGCCCGGGAAAGGAGAAGCTGGGCATCATTATATTCGATCATATCATTGAGGCCTGCCTTGTAGCGTTCATTGGCCATATGAAAATTTTCCTGGGCAAGGATAAGAGTTTCATTGGCAATATCCACCCCTTGCCTGTTCTCATTGGCCCGGAGATAGCTGTCCGTCACCTCTTGACGAACGGCAAGCTCAAGATCTCTCAACGCTGCCTTCAGCTCCTGGAATTTTCCCTTGGCTGAGACGATCTCCCCTTCAGTCTGAAAACCGGAAAAGAGTTCCCAGGTGAGATCTACCCCGAAGCGCCACTGGTCAGAGATTGAAGAAAGGTCGGTGTCGTATTCGTCATAGCCTGCATTAGCGTTTACAGAGGGGAAATAACCGCTTCTGGCCTTTCGTATTTCCGCCCTGGCTGCCTGCATTAAAGATTTTACGGCCATGACATCAGAACGATGGGCAAATGCGGCAGCCAGCTGATCATCAACAGATCCTGGCATAGCCTGTTTGCTCTCTGCCAGTTTATCTAGCGGAACATCAATATAGGTCAACCTGTAATTGCCGTTATTTGGACGAACGCCAAGGATCTGCTCAAGCTTTACCCTGGCTGTTTTCACGTTGGACTCTGACCTGAGAAGGGACAGTTTTGAGTTGGACAACTCAACCCCGGCATTGGTCACATCAATCTTTGTCCGCACACCTGCATCAAAATATTTTTTGGCCCGGTAGAGCTGCTGCTCATAATTACTTACTGCCTGTTTATCCACCTCAACCAGCCGTCTGAATGCCAACACATCGTAAAATCTCTGTTTGCTGAAAAAAACAATATCCTGACTGATCTGGTACAAATTGTCATCCGAGGCCTGCAGGCTCATACGGCTGGACTCAATGGCCCCGCCGGTCTTGCCAAAATCATAAATCAACTGGGAGGCCCTGATGGAGGCACTGTAAACCGAATCCTCATCATCAGGTGTCAAATCTTCAATTTTTTGCCGTGCGGCAGCAGCGCCGACCGAGAGATGGGGCAGATAGCTTGACCTTGACTGGGTCAATATGCCCTGGCTTTGCAGGCACTGTTGCCTGGCCACATCAATTAGCGGATTATTTTTCTGGGCCAGAGTGATAATTTCACCAAGATTCAGGCTCACCTCCTGCGCCAGAGCTGCGTTGGGAGTCAAAAAAATAAATGCTAAAAAACACAAAAAAAGCCACTGTTTCATTGTCTTTTAATCTCCATCTCGCTACTATTCTTGAACTTCAAGAACTTCATCCTTGTTGATCTGAAACCCTACCATCTTTCAGAATCATGGACAACAATTGATATTTAGGGCCAGAAAAAAACAAATTCTCCAAAGGGTTGGAGCAAATAAATTTTTTGAGCGGGTGCTAAGGGCCGGTAAAGAAATAATATGGCCTAATGGGCTAAAAATCGTCAACATTGACCAGACGGATATTCATTGCCTCTGGCCTGTTTGGATCTTTTGGTGTTGGAGAGATTTGAAATTCAAAAATATTCATTGGATTGGTAAAGACCTGGAACTCATTTTCCACCGTGGATTTAGAACAGTGAAAAAAGACGGTTTCATTGCTCAGCCCTTCCCTGGTCAAGCGATGATGCTGGATAAAACCAAAACCCCGGCTGGTGTTATAATT
>JAOZOY010000084.1:0-9247 GCA_029933005.1 Deltaproteobacteria bacterium | reverse complement strand
ACTATGCCGTCTTCATCGGTAAAACGCTTGACGTATTTCTTAATGATCTTGAAACCGCATTTCCGCAGGATATTATGGTAATTATACAGTTTCTGGCGGTAATCCGAATCACTCTCGGTCCGCTCCCGGTCCTCGGCCAAATATGAGTTGGCCCGCAGCATGATTGAATTGCCGCTGTTGGCCAGATCGACAAGCACGTCGTAACGCATCCCGTAACCACCGCACAGACGGATATTTTCAGCGTCAACGTAGATTCCGGTTTTCAGCATTGCCTATTCCCAGGGGAAACTCTTACTCCCACTCAATGGTACTCGGCGGCTTAGAAGAGATATCAAAAACAACCCTGTTTACCCCCCGAACCTCGTTAATAATCCGATTTGAAATACGACCGAGAAGATCATAGGGCAATTTTGACCAGTCAGCGGTCATGGCATCCACACTGTCCACGCAGCGCAGGGCGATCACATTTTCATAAGTTCGCTCATCTCCCATGACTCCCACGGTCTGAATGGGCAGCAGAACAGCGAAAGACTGCCAGACCTTGCGGTAAAAGCCCGATGTTTTCATCTCTTCCAGGACAATCACATCGGCCTTGCGCAGCACATCAAGTCTTTCAGCGGTAATTTCCCCCATGATCCGAATTCCCAGGCCGGGGCCAGGAAATGGCTGGCGATAAATGGCCTCTTCCGGCAGGCCGAGTTCCAGGCCCAGCTCCCGAACCTCGTCCTTGAACAGATCCCGCAGGGGCTCAATCAGGTCAAGTTTCATGACCTCGGGCAGACCGCCTACATTATGATGGGATTTAATCACCGCTGCGCCCCGGAAGGACACGGATTCAATGACATCCGGATACAGGGTGCCCTGGGCCAGGTATTTGACGTTGCCGAGCTTGCCGGCCTCCTGCTCAAAAATATTAATAAAGCCGTAGCCGATACGTTTCCGTTTTTCCTCGGGATCAACGATTCCTTCCAGTTCCTTCAAAAAAAACTCCGAGGCGTCCACATCAATGACCTTAAGATGCGTCTTTTCCCGGAAGAACTGGAGGATACTCTCGGTCTCACCGGTACGCATCAGGCCGTTATTGACATAGATGCAGGTGAGTTGATCGCCGATGGCCCGATGCACCAGGGCCGCGGTCACGGACGAATCAACCCCGCCGGACAGGGCGCAGATCACCTTATCCTCGCCGACCTTCTGCCGAATGGCCAGGACCGTGGTCGAGACAAAGGAATGCATGGTCCAGTTGGGCTTGCAGTTGCACATCCCGAAAATAAAGTTACGCAGCACATCAGTACCAATGGGGGTGTGGGCCACTTCCGGATGAAACTGGACACCGACAAAGGGCTCTTTTTTGTGGCGGATAGCGGCAAAAGGTGAATGGCCACTCTGGGCCGATGCCTCAAAACCTGCCGGACACTCTTCAATACGATCGCCATGACTCATCCAGACCTGGTAACGGCGAGCACCGGTTTCCAGGCCGGCAAAGAGACCGCCTCGAAAAATAATCTCAAGATCCGCCTTGCCGAATTCACGTTTTTTTGCCTGCTCCACCCGACCGCCGAGCTGCCGGGCCATGAGCTGGGCTCCATAACAAATTCCCAGGACAGGCAGGCCCAGTTCGTAAAGTCCGGGATCACTGACCGGTGCATCGTCATCACAGACACTGGCCGGCCCGCCGGACATGACAATGCCCATTGGCGCCAATTCCCTGATCCTGTCAAGACTCAGTGTGTAAGGATGGATCTCACAGTAGACCTTCTGTTCCCGAATACGCCGAGCGATCAACTGGGTAGTCTGAGAACCGAAATCAAGAATAAGAATTTTTTCGTGATGGATATTCATTTTATTTTGTATCTTTTTTAGCCACGAAAAGTGAAAAATCTTTTGTCTGCGTTTTTCGAGGCAATGATTGTTATAAGCTGATCCTAGCCAAGCCGATAATTCGGCGCTTCCTTGGTAATAATAACATCATGAACATGGCTTTCCTTGAGACCAGCCGGGCTGATACAGACAAACTTGGCATTGCTCCGCAACGCCTCAATATTTTTCGCGCCCAGATAGCCCATGCCGGAGCGCAGACCGCCCATCAGCTGATAGACGATGGCCGACAAGGGGCCTCGGTAAGGAACCCTGCCTTCGATTCCCTCAGGCACAAGCTTTGCGGCGCTGTCAATGTCCTCCTGGAAATAACGGTCGCTGCTTCCCTTTTTCATGGCGCCGAGGGAACCCATGCCCCGATAGCCCTTGTAACTCCGGCCCTGATAAAGAAAGGTCTCCCCCGGAGTCTCATCCGTACCTCCAAAAAGACCACCAATCATCACGGCATGGGCGCCAATGCCGATAGCCTTGGAAATATCGCCGGAATGCTTGATGCCGCCGTCGGCCAGCACCGGAATGTCATGTTTCGCCGCAGCCACGGCACAGTTATAGATGGCGGTCATCTGCGGAACACCGACACCGGCCACAATGCGGGTCGTGCAGATTGAACCAGGTCCCACCCCCACCTTGACACAGTCGACGCCGGCTTTGATCAGGTCCTCGGCCCCTTCTGCCGTGGCCACATTGCCGGCAATGACCTGCAAATCAGGAAAGGCGTCCTTTACTTTCCGCAGAGTATTCAGGACATTCTTTGAGTGGCCGTGAGCCGAATCAAGGCCAAGGATATCCACTCCGGCATTCATCAGGAGTTCAACATGAGCCAGATCAGTACCCACGCCAATGGCCGCCCCGACCCGAAGTCGGCCTAGAGAGTCCTTGGCCGCATAGGGATATTTTTTGATCTTTTCCAAATCTTTAAAGGTAATCAAGCCCTGCAGGTCACCGTTGTCATTCACTACCAGGAGTTTCTCTATCCGGTATTCATGCAGCAGAGCCTTGGACTGTTCCAGGGTAATCCCGGCTTTTGCCGTTACCAGATTCTTGCTGGTCATCACCTCATTGACCCGCAAATCAAGATCGGAAACAAAACGCAGATCACGGTTGGTCACAATGCCAATCAGCTTGGAGCCCCGGAGAACCGGCACCCCGGAGATCCGATAATTCCGCATGATGAGCTTGACGTCGCCGACGGTCTGATCTTCTTCCACGGTAACCGGGTCAACGATCATGCCGGACTCTGATTTTTTTACCTTTTGTACCTGAAGGACCTGATCTTCTATATCCATATTTTTATGGATGATGCCGATGCCGCCTTCCCGGGCCATGGCAATGGCGGTTCGATGTTCAGTAACGGTATCCATGGCCGCGCTGACCAGAGGAATGTTGATGGTAATGGATTGGGTTAGCCGCGTACTTAAATTAACCTCATTGGGCAGGACAGAGGATGCAGCCGGCACCAGAAGAAGATCATCAAAAGTATAGGCGTGTTGTATCTTGTCGGATAACATCAAGGCCTCCTTGTTATTCAAATTCCGCTATTTTTCACCGCAAAAAATAATACTAGTCAATTACACCAAAATGATCCAGCCCCTAAACGAAATGACCGTGTTTTTTTGCTCTACCCATTGACTTTTTACGGGAAGATTAATTTAAGTATCAGAAAAAAGATTCAGCACGATTCCTTCCAGAAGACCTCCATCACTGATCCATATCTGATCCGCGTGTAAAAGATCCAGCAATTCATTGTAAATCAAGGCACCGGCAACAATGATCTCGCCCCGGCCCTGATCAAGGCCCGGCAGATCATTGCGCTGGTCGGTGGAAAGGCTGGCCAGCATGGTCTGCAGGCGATCCAATTCTTTTTTCTTCAACTCAAATCCCTGAACCCTTTCCGCATCATACTCAGACAACTCAAGGGACAAAGCCGCCAGAGCCGTGGCCGTGCCACCGGAACCAATAAGGTGGGGAATCCGCCCGCCTCGAGGGAGCACAGGCAAAAGGATTTCACGAATAAGTCGGCGAGCCTCCCTGATATCTCCGGAACCAGGAGGGTCTCGGCTTAACAAAAATTCGTTCAAGCTCACTACGCCCAAGGGAAGACTGTTGATCCGAAGCCGGACCTCCCCGGAAAAGATGATTTCCGTACTGCCACCACCCACATCAGCAACAAAAAAAGAGCCGAACCGGATCTGGAAAGACGACAGAACCCCGGCCAGACTTAAACGCGCCTCCTGTTCACCACTGATGACCTCTATCTCAACACCCAGAATCTCTGAAGCCGGCCGCAAAAATTCAGTGCTGTTTGCGGCTGCTCTCAGGGCCTGGGTTCCGCAGGCGCGAACCGCACCCGGCACAAAACGATCCATGATCGCCCGATATTGCCGTACAACCTCGAGACCACACCTGATTGCCCCTGCAGCAAGAATATTTGTTTCACCCATGCCACGGCCAAGCCGCACCGTTGCCAACTCTTTAGCAAGGATGACTAATTTCCCCCGTCTCCTGGTGGCGATCAACAGACGAAAACTATTGCTGCCAAGATCAATTCCGGCGACGATATCATGATTTAGCGTTGCTTCCATCGCTTGAATGAATTAGACTTCTCTCTTTTGTCAAAGGGTCAAAGAATAATAAAATTTGCCAACCTTCAATGCAACACCATTAAAACTGGACATGCAGATGTCACAAAACAATATTCGTTCAATAAACCATGCTATTACTCTCCATTAATCCAGACAATCCACAGCCGCGTCTGATCAGCCAGGCCGTTGACGCCTTGCGCCAGGGAGCGGTGATCTGTTATCCCACGGATACCATGTATGGCATTGGCTGTGATATTTATAATCAGAAAGCAGTCAAACGCGTTTACCAGATAAAAAAAAGACCGAAGCAGAAACCATTCAGTTTCATGTGCTCCGGCCTTAAAGATGTCAGCAAGTATTGTTTTATTTCTAATCTGGCCTATCGACTCATCAAAAAAAGCATTCCCGGCGGCTACACTTTTATTTTGCCAACCATGAAAATTGTACCTAAAATCATGACATCTAGACAAAAAACAGTTGGAATCCGGGTACCGGATCATATCATCTGTCTGGATTTAATCAAAGAGCTGGGCAACCCCATCCTGAATACCAGCGCCACGCTGGGCGAAGATGACTCACCCCTGTCAGAGGCCTATGAGGTAGAAGAAAAACTGGGAAAACAAGTGGACGTGATCATTGACGGCGGTTCGGTCTATCCCAGTCCATCCAGCATCGTATCCCTGATCAACGATGAGCTTGAAATTATCAGGGAAGGAAAGGGTGATCTGTCCCTGTTCAGATAATCTTCAGGCCACCTTGAAAAATTCTAATTTTTCAAAGTACCCTTTATTTATGAGCCAGGGGATCTTTCAGGGATTTACTCATGGTGAAATGAAGGGTCTTCCGGGGTGGAATATGCATCATTTTTCCTGTTCTCGGATTTTTACTCGACCTTGCCTTTCGCTGCCTGATACTGAAACTGCCAAAGCCTCTGATCTCTACCCTGTTTCCCGCCTCCAGACTGTCGGCAATGGCCTCAAGGATAATATCAACGGTCTGGGCCACATCTTTTTTCAAATACCCATCCATTTGTTCGGCTACAGCATTAACTAAATCACGTTTTAACATCTTTTTTTCCAATATATCAAAAAAGGTCTAACCCAGCTAAACAGTAAAAACAAAGAACGGGACTCTGTTTCGTACTCGCTTGACGGGTATAAGCGCCTTAACAGTAAGTGTATGTATTTTATTTAAAAAATATTTTTTTGTTTTTTGCCAATTTTTAGCGGCCAACACTCCACTCATAGGAAAGCGACGTCTCCGGGCTTAACATCTGATCCAGCAGAGCCTCTCCCCTTTTTCCCCCAAAAAACCTGAGCAAGCTAAAATCATCCTCGGCCGGATAAATCAAACGGGGGGACGGGTCATCAAGGCCGCCAAGTTCTGCAGCCAGGCGAACCGCATCGGTGAGGTTGCCGAGTGCATCAATCAGCCCTAACTCCAGGGCCTGCTCTCCGGAAAAAATTCGGCCATCTGCAACCTGCCGAACATCCTCCTCGGCAAGTTTTCTACTTTCGGCAATATCCCTGATAAACTGGTCATGGACATTATCAAGCAGCCGCTGCAACATGTCCCGTTCAGCTTTGGTCAGAGAGCGGCTCGGAGAGCCCATATCTTTGAATTCTCCACTCTTGATGGTCTCACTCTTGTAACCGATCTTTTTAAAAATCTCTTCAAGATTGGCGAATTTGAGGATCACCCCCATACTGCCGGTCAGGGTGCCGGGACTGGCCACGATTTTTTCCGCGCCGATGGCGGCATAATACCCGCCGGATGCAGCCACCGAACCCATGGAAGCGACTACGGGTTTTTCCCGGTTAACCCGCCTGAGCTCCCTGAACACTTCCTGAGAAGCACCCACAGCCCCGCCGGGACTGTCAATCCGGACAACGATCGCCTTAATATTATCTTTCTTTTTAAAATCGTTCAGGTTGGCGATGGTCTTTTCCGAGCTGGTGATAACCCCTTTCAACTCAATAATGCCCACCCCCTGAGCGGATGAAAACAGATCCACGCTTGTGGGACGGATCATCTTGGCAACAAAAAAGGTTATTCCACCAAAAAAAAGAAACATGAGTCCTCCCAGGATCAAAAAACCCGTGATCACAGGATGAATCTGGCGAAACAACCTTTTTTTCGACATAATCGTAACCGTTTGCCGGGGACACACTAATTTACGAAAGCCACAGTCCAGTAAGCGTTTACCAGTGCCTTAAATTTGTTCGTTTAAGGACACCGCTTCGCTGTTATAGCCACTCTTAAGTGATAAGACCAGGTAAACGTAAACTCCGAAACGAACAAATAAGTAAACTCAGACTCCGTGAGTTGCTGGTGAACACTTATACATAATCAGACAGTGACTTGAGCGATAACCTTAGTCGTTATCCTGCTCGTCACCGGATTCCGCGTTATCCTTGCCAAGCTCCTCTTTCAGAAGATCACCAATGGTCGAGGGACCGCTGGCAGCCTGTTTTCTCTGATAATCAATATAACTGCCCTCGGCTGATTTATCGGTCAAAGCCTTCACCGAAAGGCCGATTTTCCGATCCTTGGCCGAAACGTTGATGACCTTGGTCTTCAACATGTCGCCGACATTATACATGCCCACCGGTGTAGTAATTTTTTCCTTACTGATTTCAGAGACATGCACAAGGCCCTCAATGCCCTCCTCAACCTCGACAAAAATACCAAAATCCGTGACATTTGTGATTTTGCCTTCCACCGGGGTGCCGACAGGATATTTCTCAATAACCTGCTGCCAGGGATCCGGCTCAAGTTGTTTGATTCCCAGAGAAAACCGCTCATTTTCACGGTCAATCTTAAGAACAACAGCCTGAATCAACTCATTCTTGGAATATTTCTCGGAAGGATGTTTGATCCGCTCGGTCCAGGAAAGATCAGACACATGGATCAAACCGTCTATACCTTCCTCGATACCGATAAAAATACCAAAATCGGTAATATTCTTAATCTTGCCCTCGATAATGGAGCCAACCGGATAATTATCCACAACCAGATCCCAGGGATTGGGCTGAAGCTGTTTCATGCCCAGAGAAATCCGTTTAGCATCAACATCAATATTTAAAATGGCAATCTCAACCTCATCGCCGACCGTAACAATCTTGGATGGATGGCGGATCTTCTTGGACCAGGACATCTCGGAAACATGAATCAGTCCCTCGACCCCCTCTTCAAGTTCGGCAAACACACCATAATCGGTGATGCTGACCACGCGGCCCACTGTTTTGGAACCTACAGGATACCGTTCTTCCACGGTGGTCCAGGGATCAGACTTAAGCTGTTTGACGCCAAGGGACACCTTATCAGTCTCCTTGTCATATTTCAGAACCTTAACCTCGATTTCCTCTCCAACCTTAAACAGCTTGGATGGATGGGAGACCCGGCCCCAGGACAGATCAGTGATATGGCAGAGCCCGTCCAGACCGCCCAAGTCTATGAAAATACCATAGTCAGTTATATTGGTAATTGCACCCTTGATAACCGCCCCTTCTTCCAGGGTTTCGCGCATTTTTTCACGCAGCTTATTTCTCGCTTCCTCAAGAATGGCTCGACGAGAGATAACCACATTATTACGTCTACGGTTGTATTTTAAAATTTTAAAGTCAAAAAACTGGCTGATCAAACCATCCAGATCTTTGACCGGCCGTAAATCGATCTGAGAATAAGGCAAAAAAGCAGGAACACCGATATCCACGGACATACCGCCCTTGACTCGACTGTCAATCCGACCCTGGATCGTGCCGTCCTCTTCCTCGATTCTGGCAATATCCTCCCAGACCTTGATTCCTATCGCCTTTTCCCGCGACAAACGCAGGCCGCCTTCAGCCTCGCGTTTTTCAACTAAGACATCGAAAACGTCACCAACCTTAAGCTCGACATCTTCACCTTCATTCTTAAACTCACTGAGTGAAATTTCACTTTCCGACTTGTCACCGATATCCACCACGGCAAAATCATTGCTTAAACCAATGATGGTTCCGGCTACGACTTCTCCTACATTCGCGACAGTAAGATCTTCAGCCGCAAACAGCTCAGCAAAACTTGCACCTTCTTCAACAGAGTCAAATCTGTCATTTTTAATTTCTGTTTCATTGTTTCCCATTAAACTTTGTCCTCCTTCCAATTAGTAATCGAGTTTATATACCAGAGAAAAGGAGCAAATTCAACTTTTTCAACATCTCTTCTCAACATATTTACAAAAAAGCAGGAATTCACAAGTAATTTATCGTAATTATTATTATTTTATACATTCTCAAAGATGGGGCAATACGCTTAACCTGATATTTTTCTATCTGGAAGAGAAAAATAATCGGCGAGAATTCCTGCATGATCAAAAACAAGGAAGGGCAGATTGTCACGGGTAAACACCCGCGCCTGTTTCGCATCATCCGCCCCAACGGGCATTCCAGCGGCCCTGGCGATAAAAACTGTGGAGATGGTATGTTGGCGGGGATCGCGCTGGGGATCGGAATAGGTATGCATCTGCTCAACCAGCTCCACATTCAGGCGAGTTTCTTCAAATGCTTCACGTACAGCCGCCTGCTCCAGGGTTTCACCATAATCGACAAAACCTCCCGGGATGGCCCACCCCAAAGGAGGATTCTTTCTGTCAATCAAAACGATGCCGCCTGGAACTTCAATAATAATATCAACGGTGGGTACGGGATTTTTATATACTTTGATTTCTTGATGACAATAGGGACATTTCATGTTGGTCTGGTTGGTCTGGTTGGTCTGGTCGGTCTGGTCGGTCTGGTCGGTCTGGT
>JAOZOY010000083.1 GCA_029933005.1 Deltaproteobacteria bacterium | reverse complement strand
CATGTAATCGACAACAACGCTTATACTGCTGTTTCAACCACCCCATTTTGCTGGAACAAAAAATACCTCTGTGATGAGCCCATAGACTTTGCCACCTGGCAATGTGCCTCCGGAGCCCTGGTGGATTTGAGCTCTACCATAAATGGGACAAATCCGGATGATCCTCTCTATTGCGGCGAACCTCCGGAAGATGATACGCCATGTGAAGAAATTCCTCCGCCAGGATTTAGCACAACATACTATGTCGACGCCACTGGTGGCGATGACAGCAACACAGGCACTTCAGAAGAGCAGGCTTGGAAAAGTTTCATCCATGTTAATGCAGCTGCCGGCAATTTTGGCCCAGGCGATCAGATCCTTTTTAAACGGGGCGAAATCTGGCATGACCAGATCTGGTTCAGATCATCAGGTGAACGCTGTTATCCCATTGAATTCGGTGCGTATGGTGATCCTGAAGCTCTGCCGCCGATGATCGACGGGAGTTACTCCGGTTTTCCTGTTGCCCTGCAGTGGGAACGGGTACAGGGCGATATTTATCGAACTATTCAGCCTTCCTGGAATAGTGACCCGGGTCTTGTCATTTACAAGGGAACTGCAAAACCGTCTATTTCCACCCTCAGTTTTGATTCTAGCACTCCTGTGGACGAGGTGAATATCGGTGCAATTCTGCTGCAGGTCAGCGGCGCCTACTGTAACCTCTGGGTGACATCTGTGGATACAGCAAACAACACCGTTTCAGGTATCACCTATTTCCGCACCTCCGACGTTCACTGGGTACCGGAGACTGCAATCGAGGTCCGCCAGTTGGATGCAACCAAGAAGGAGGAAAAATTTTTCCTTACCCTTGCAGCTCCCGGCGGCTTATCTGCAGCTCCTGGCGCTTTAACTCAGCCTGGACACTGGTACTGGGATGAAAGCGATCAAGCTATTTATCTTTTTTCCTATGTCGATCCCGACACAATTTCAGTGGAGCTGGGGCAGCGGCAGTGGGGATTTGTCACTCAGTTCCAGGAATACCTGAGTATAGACGATCTCTCCTTCCGGGGAGCCAAAGAGGTGGGAACCTATTTCTTTGGCTGCAAGGGAATTACCGTGAACAATGTCCGGATTTCCAATATCGGCGCCAATGGCCATAACAGCGGCATTCTCCTCCATAACACGAAGAGAAGCAACATCAGCAATAATACGGTCGAATCCGTACTGGTCAATGGTATTGTCAGTTATGCCTTCAGTCCGGGGCTTGATTATAACTGCAACAACAATACAATATCAGATAACCTGGTGCTGAATTCCGGATCTGCGGGAATCATGATGGCGGCCGAAACGCTGATGCAGGCTGAATATGTTAATGATAGCACGATCTCCGGCAATACGGTTGAAAACGCAAACACCTTGTCTTACGATTCTGCAGGCATCTATGCGGCCAACATAAATTACGGAAACCAAATCCTTTCCAACACCATTCGTAATGGCGGTTCCAGGGAACTGCGCAGTGCAGGTCTTATGATTGATGGTGCCATACCCTCGGTCATCATAAACGAGAACCTTATTGAAAACAACTCACTGGGAGGTATTGCCGTCACCGGTGCCGGACATCAAATCACTGAAAACACCATTCAAAATAATGGGGTTCCATCCTGGGAATCAGCGCAGTTGGTCTTTTTTACCGCTTTTCGAAATGCTACCGGCTGTGAGGTAAACAACAATATTATTACTGCGGGATCCGACCAGTTTTTATTTATGGTTCTCAATGGTAAACCCTCTGCAAGTGATGACCCCCACGTTATTGACTTTAATGCATATACCAGCCAGTCGCTTACCCCTTTCTGCTGGAATGACAGTTACGTTTGTGAGCAAGCCATTGACTTTGACACCTGGAAACTTACACCAGATCTGGATAGTGACGGGGCAGTCGACCAGAGTCATGATGATCATTCAACCTTTATCCTGGCAGATCCTGTTGTAGATGATAGTTTAATCTATGGTTCGGAAATCCCCGGCGTTTCTCAATCACTGGTGCCGGCAGAAGATAAATCCAGACTGTATATTAAACAAGAGGTTCCCGGGCCCGATGGCACAGTGCAGGATTATTATGTGCCACAGGAATATGAACTTGAAATTACTGAGATGGATATCATCGACGATCCACAGATCATAGAAGCACAGCTGGCAGGTAAGTTCTGGAATGGTCACGGATACATTGTTTCCATTGGTCTGCGACATCCGGATCTGGGTGAAAACATGTATATTGCCATTCCCATGGTTGATCCTTGGAGCGGTTGGCCGATCCTTTTTCATCAGGGTGCCGGAGAAACCGTGTGGCAGCGGGACACAATTTCCAGGATCGTTGGTTCCACCTCAGATTCTGTTCTGGTCAAAGTTAACCGTGTTGGCCTGTACACAGTCGCCTATATAACTGAGGTACAGGATAATGACGGTGATGGACACTCGGTGACTCAGGGTGACTGTAACGATAACAACCAGAACATCTATCCTGGGGCTGTGGAAGTTTGTGGGAATCAGACGGATGATAACTGTGATGGTCAGGTCGACGAGAACTGCATTGCCATTGAAACAGTTTTAATCAATGGGTTGGAATGGCAGAAGACAAGCCATCCTGGGCAATTTACCCATGACCAGGCCAATACGTATTGTAGTTCTCTTGGTGGCCCGGGAAGCCTTGGTTGGCGACTACCAGGCAAAGAAGAACTAAAAAATCTGGTTGTCTGCACCAACGGTACTAGTACGCCTTTGGCTGACAGGGCGACCTGTGGAACAGGCTATTCGTTCCCGACCATTGATCCCGCCTTTACCTGCTTTAATAGTCGCTATTGGACAGATACAGCTGATGATTTAGAGATCTGGATGGTCAGTTTTTACACTGGATTGGCCGACACCGTCAGCACGGGCAATACAGGAAACGTACGTTGTGTGCGTACGCCATAATTGAATTTTTTCAAATAGGGTAAATAAGATATGCCCCACCAGTCATAAAAAAACGGCCACTCGGGTTGTGATTCCCGAGTGGCCGTTTTTTTATTTATTCAGTAAAGATTTTATCAAAGGCCTTGAACGCGGTTTTGACCATGGGGATGTCAGTGTCAAGCTTAAGGTAGGAACCGCCGGTGATCTCCTGTTTCACCAATTCATCGCTGGCCGGGAAGATCCCGCCCAGAGGAAGATCCGATTGATCCACCGCTTCCCTGATTTTTGCGTCAAGTTCCGCTGTCATTGGCTCAGGAGCACGGTTGACAATCAGGTATTTTTTTTTGACGACAAGTTGCAATGGATCGGTGATTTCCGAGATACGCCGGGCCGTCATAATCCCCCGGGCCGACGGATCGGAAATGACTAGCAGATAATCAATGGTTCTCAGGTTCATCCGGCTGAGATGCTCCATGCCTGCCTCGTTATCCACCAGGATATAGCGGTAATTATCGGCAAGATGGTCCATGGTCATGGCCAGGTACTGGTTGGCGGCGCAATAGCAACCCGGTCCGTCAGGTTGGCCCATGACCAGTAAATCATAGCCGGTTTCCTCGATAATGGACTGTTGGATTTTCATCTCCATGTACTGATCACGGCTCATGCCGCCGGGTATATCCCCTTTTAGTTCTTTTCTGATCTGACCGATGGTGGTTCCCACGTCCAGAGCCAGCAGTTCGTTGAGGTTGGCGTTTGAGTCGGCATCAACCGCCAGGATCGGGGTCTGATTGTTTTCCAGCAGATATTTGATTAACAGGGCTGAGGTTGTGGTTTTCCCGGTGCCGCCTTTGCCTGCCATGGCGATTATTTTTGGGGGCATGACTTGTCTCCTTAAAAAAAATACCCGAAATTTTTCGTTTTATTTTTATTGTGCTGCAATGAGCAATATAGACATTGATTTCTCCCCTGTCAAACCGGGGCAAAGGGGTGCTTTTTCATCCTTCCTCTTTCTGTTACCATTTTACCCTTGCAACTTGTCCGTGAGCTGGTATTTTAGCCCCTCAGAAGTTCAGTGCCTGAATGATGCGGTTATTGGTTCATGGCTCATGGCTGATAGTTGAAATAGTACCGAGCCATTAGATTTTTGTAACCATTCATCGGGTCACTAATTTATGGGAACCACAGTCCTTGTAAACGTTTACCAGTGCCTTAGATTCGTTCTTTCGGAGTTCTTCGCTTACCTGGGCCAGCGAAGCATACTGGTGCTATTCGAGCAGGTTTGGTAAGCGAGTATGCGAGACTCCGAAATGGATGAAGATGAGGTGCTGGTGAACGTTTACATATTTTTGATGAAATTAAGCATCCTTCGAGAGGGTCAAAAGTAGTTTGCACTTTATTTACCCGTAACAACTTGTTGATATAAAAGTATAAACCGGCAACTGTAAGGATGAGGTAAATTGTATAAATTTGACTTGTTACAAATCCGAGAGACTCGTCAGGCAGGATGTGTCGGAATTGAATAAAACGGAGAGACGTTGTGGATTATAAAAAGACATTGAATTTGCCTCGAACGAAATTCAAAATGAAGGCCAATCTGACTCAGAAAGAGCCTCAGTTCCTGAAGAAATGGGAAAAGGAAGACCTTTACGGCCAACTGGAGGCAGCAGGCAGCGGCAAGCCCGTGTACATGCTCCACGACGGTCCTCCCTATGCCAACGGTCATATTCATCTGGGCACTGCCTTCAATAAGGTGTTGAAAGATATTATCCTGAAATCAAAACGCATGGCAGGTTTTCATTGTCCCTATATTCCGGGCTGGGATTGTCATGGATTACCCATTGAGCATAATGTCGACAAGGAACTGGGAGAAAAGAAAAAAAAGATCGGTAAACTGGCTTTTCGCGGGGCCTGCCGCAAGTATGCCCGGAAGTGGATCAAGATCCAGAAGGCGGATTTCAAGAGGCTCGGCGTTCTTGGTGACTGGGAAAATCCGTATCTCACCATTAATTTTTCTTATGAAACAGCCATTGCCAGGGAGTTTAACCGTTTTTTGATGAACGGTTCGGTGATCAGGAGTAAAAAACCGGTTTACTGGTGTTCATCCTGTGTGACAGCCCTGGCCGAGGCCGAGGTGGAGTATTACGATCATTCTTCTCCCTCTATTTTTGTCAAATTCAGGGTTGAGGAAGATCTGTCTGATGTCATCCCTGAACTGGCCGGGAAAAAGGTTTCGGTGGTGATCTGGACAACCACTCCCTGGACGTTGCCGGCCAACCTGGCCGTGGCCTTTCATCCTGATTTTTCTTATGCCGCCGTTGAAACAGGCGGTGAAGTTCTGATCATGGCTGAAGAGCTGGTGGAGCAGTCTTTTGCGGAGTTCGGCATTGATGACTATCAGGTGATCGCCACCTTTTCCTCAGCAGTCCTTGAGAAACGGACATGCAGACATCCCTTTATGGAACGGAAATCCCTCATGGTTCTGGCCAATTATGTGACCCTTGATACCGGTACAGGCTGTGTTCATACGGCACCGGGTCATGGTCGGGATGATTATCTCACCGGACTTCGCTATGGTCTGGAGCCGTTGTCCCCGGTTGATAATCACGGCCGTTTTACCGATGAGGCCGGACCTTACAGCGGTCTCTTCATCACGGATGCCAATCAGGTGATTATTGATGACTTGAGTAAAAACGGCAGCCTGATCAAACATGATACTCTTTCCCACAGCTTTCCCCATTGCTGGCGCTGCAAAAAGCCGGTGAATTTTAGGGCCACGGAGCAGTGGTTTATTTCCATGGAAGAAAATGATCTGCGCAAGAAGGCCCTGGCCGCAATCAAAGAAGTGACCTGGACTCCGAAGTGGGGCATGGAGCGGATTTACGGCATGGTTGAAACCCGGCCTGACTGGTGTTTGTCCCGTCAGAGGGCCTGGGGCGTGCCGTTGACTGTTTTTTACTGCAGAAAATGCGGTGAGGTGGCCAATAACGATCAGGTTAACGAACGGATCAACGAACTTTTTACTAAAGAAGGGGCGGATGCCTGGTTTTCTCATGAAATTTCTGATTTTTTGGGCGCTGATGCCAAATGCGCCAAGTGCGGCTCGGATGAATTTGAAAAAGAAGAGGACATTCTTGATGTCTGGTTTGATTCCGGCGTCAGTTACGCGGCTGTTCTTGAGGAACGTAATTTGCCGGTCCCGGCTGACCTCTATCTTGAAGGGAGTGATCAGCATCGCGGCTGGTTCCAGAGCTCTCTGCTGGCTTCAATGGGCACCCGAGGAATTCCCCCCTATAAAGGTGTTCTGACTCATGGTTTTGTGGTGGACGGTCATGGCAAAAAGATGTCGAAAAGCATCGGGAATGTCATTGCTCCCAAGGAGATTATTGATCAGTACGGCGCTGAGATTCTGCGCATGTGGGTCGCTTTCGAGGATTACCGGGATGACATCAAAATCTCGGACGAGATCCTGAAACAGCTTTCAGACGGCTACCGGAAAATCAGAAATACCATTCGTTATTTTCTCGGCAATCTTTCCGATTTTGATCCGGCCGTCAACCTGGTTGATTTTGCCGATCTGGATGAACTTGATCGCTGGGCCCTTTCTCAACTGGAACAGTTAAAGAGAAAGGTGGCAAAAGGCTATGGTGATTTTGAATTCCATACGGTCATGCATGCTCTCCATTATTTTTGTACCGTGACCATGAGCGCCTTTTATCTCGATATCATTAAGGACAGACTGTACACGTCCACTCCGGCTTCCAGGGGACGAAGGTCGGCCCAGACCGTGCTTTACGAGATTCTTGATGCCTTGATCAGGATGATGACGCCGGTGTTGAGCTTCACTATGGCCGAGGTCTGGAGTTATCTGCCGCCAGACGCTGACCGGGAGGCCAATCCTTTTGTTGCCGGATTTGCGCCGTTTAATGATGAGTACCTGCAGCCTGATCTTGAACAAAGATGGGAACGGCTGCTGGAGATCAGGTCCGAGGTGACCCGGCTGCTGGAGCATGCCCGGCGTGAAAAGATAATCGGTCATTCCTTGGAAGCGGAAGTCTGGCTGGCCGCCGATGGTGAATTGAGCGATTTTCTCAAGGAGAACTGGCGCCAGCTGGAAACGATTTCCATTGTCTCGGCCATGCATCAGACGCATCAGGCCAAGGCTGGAAGCGTTGAGTGTGAAATTCCCGGTTTGTCGATTCTCGTGAAACCTGCCAGGGGTGAAAAATGTGAACGCTGCTGGATCAGGTCTGAAACCGTGGGGCAGGACCGCAGCCATCCGGAGATCTGTGCGCGTTGTTCCAGGGTCATGGCGGAGATTGTGAAGGGCTAAAGGCGCGGAAGAGATGAAGCCTGAACTGGAGCAGGTTGTATTTGCCCTGTAGCCATTTCGTGAGGCATCTTAAAGAAAGCAATCTTTATGAAGAATGCTATGAAGTAAGTAACAAAAAATGAACAGTTTCAAGTGTGGCAGTATTCCATGCTGCTGCTGTTTTTTAATTTTAGGAGGACAAAATGAGTAACCTAGTTGTTGTAACTTTTGATGACGAGTCAACAGCCTTTGAAATGCGGGCTGAACTTACCAAGATGCAAAAAGAATATCTGATCGATATGGAAGACGTCGTGGTTGTCACCAAAGACGATCAGGGCAAGATCAAGCTCCACCAGGCTGTCAATCTTACCGCTGCCGGTGCCATGGGTGGAGGTTTCTGGGGCATGTTGATCGGTTTTATCTTTTTAAATCCCCTGCTTGGTATGGCGGTGGGAGCTGCCAGTGGTGCAATTTCCGGTGCCATGGCCGATATCGGCATTAATGACAAGACGATGAAAGAGATGGCTGAGTCATTTAAGCCCGGCAGCGCCGCCCTTTTTGTCTTGGTGAGAAAATCTACTCCTGATAAAGTTCTGGAACGACTTGCCCCATTTGCCGGCAAGGGCAAAGTCATACAGACATCGCTTACCAAGGATAGAGAAGAGGCCTTACGTGAAGTGCTGGAGAAGGCACACATACAAGAGCTAATAGAAGGAAAATAAAAGGGACAGGTTGATTTGTTAATGTCAAATAGACAAGTTGCGCAGCAAAATATTCTGACTTTAATCTCCTAGGCGCCTAGGAGATTGTCCGGGCACAGACAGCTCCAGCCACGAAAGGCACCACTGAATCGGGGAAAGGCGCTACGCTGCTGACGTTGATCTCGCAAAGCACGTAGGTGTCTTCGCCGGAAGAGTTTTTCGGCCCCAGCAGGAAATCCGCATCCCAGAGAACCGGAAGACTTTTCGTGGCGATTTCAAGCACTCGCTGCAATGCCGGCACCCACTCCTGTTCCAGTGTGTTCTTGAGAGGCAGGAACTCTTCCATGTCGGGAGGATGGTACAAACGGGGTCCAGGCTGAGGAGCTTCATCCGGCGGGGTACCGGGGGGCGCCGGATAGAGGGCATTGACAGCCTGATGCCCGAACCCGGCTACTTGATCATGCACCAGGTAACAGCGGATCATGCCTTCGGGGAGACGTGGCTGATAGGCTTGGTCGATCATTCTGCCGTATCCGCTAAAATACTGCTCACACCGAGCGAGGAATTCGCTAAGTGAGATTTTTTCTTCGATACTCCCTTTTTTCGCGTGGCGGACCCTGACGAGCGTGTCGAGCTGGGGTGGAGGGTTGACGTTGTTGCTGTCGTGACCCTCTGCAGGATTTTCGGCCAGTTCGACTTTCCATACTCCGATGCCGCCTTTACCGCGGTACTGCTTGAGGACGCGTGTCTCCCCGGCAGCCAGTCGCGCGGGTAATTCCGCGCGAAGTTGTTCCATGCTGCCATACAGATGCGTGTCGCTTCCCCATCCTATATCGCGCGTCCGATAGAGGACTTCCTTTGTGCCCATTTTCAGAATGATATCAGGATGAGTACTGACAAAAATGCCGGCGTCGGCAACTTCCCGAAGCAAGGGGTCAAGGATTGATCGATCTCGGCCGTCCTGAACAGGATTCATCCAGACCAGCACACTGTCAACCTGCATGAGCTGCTGACGAACCTCCTCGCGGAAATCATCGTGGTATACGGCAGGCTCAACATCCATGCCCAAGTCGGTCAACTCTCGAAAAATCAGGGAGAAGCGGTTATTCCCGGGCGTTGCTGTTTGCCTTGCCTCATAATTTCCAGGGTAAAGAATAGCTACTTTTCCGTGGCAACCATCTCTCATCCGGTATGCTCCTTCATTGATTATAACTCAACTTTCCGGGTTAATGTATTGTATGGATTTAATGATGTTTTTTCGTAGGTTGGGTTAAATTTTAATACCCGCCGGAATTGTTGGGTTTGAGTAAATACAGGCTATTTACTGATTTTCCAGCATCTCAAACCCAACAAACTTGGCAGCATGAAATAACATCAACCCAACCTGCGCTATAATAATCGTGAAACAACAACGGGTTATGCAAAGTCGGAAAGTTGAAATTATAAAATTAAAAAAACCTTTTTCAAAGTAACGGCCATCCCGGCGAATCGGCACAACCGATTAGCGAATGAAATAAGACATCGAGAAATGAAAGTTAATCTCTCGCAGAGACGCAGAAAAAAATTCTGTGAACTCTGTGCCTCTGTGAGAGATTTTCATAGAACCCCCCATCTCGGGTAGAATAGGGGGGCGCTCTTCAGGTTATAAGTTTTTTGCATTTAAAGTCTTTTATTGTAGGTCTCATGCTTTCACCTCTTTTAGCCTCTTTCTGGCTATTTAACCCCAAAAAACATGAAAAGGATCTGCGTCAATTTCCTTGCTTACTTATTTACATTTTCACAAGGAATTTTGAACGGATCGCCTATTCCATCGAATTTTGTTTTTTGGAAATTGTTGCCCACGTAATCCTGCTGAAATGTAACGTTTTGCCAAACCGTGCATGTGCCGTCGCTATTTTTTACGGCGATTGCAGCCCTGATGTATCTGTGCAGAATTATACCGGTAAGTTTGTTTCTCCGTATCATCCAATCGGGATCGATGATTACAACCCGTAAAATTTCGCCTTTGACCCTGTCCTTGTATGTTTGCGAAGCTTTGAAAGCACTGATCATCTCCGATTCCAGTTGTTTATCGGAACGCGCTGCCTTCGGCATCATCATCCCCTTCGTTTTTAAGTTGGATGCGGCTTCGCTTATCTCACCGGATATTTGATTGTAAACGGAGTAATTATCCCCATTTATATCGAACTTACCTTCTGCAACAAAATTGTAATTGCATTTTATTTTAACAATGATGGTATGCTTACCAGGCTCTAACCGGCTCATTCGTTCCGCAAATTTTACAGGACCGTAAAACTTTGGCCCAAATTTTTTGTACACCAGGTCTGCGCTGCCATAAGCGGTCATTTCACTGGCTCCCGGGATAATATCGAGCGGAAGATAATTTTTTTGAAGAGCATCCCCCGAGACCCATAATGGGCTGGTTTCTAATTGCATTTCGCTTGGTTGTTGATAATCGTATAACGGCGCCTTTAGTTCGTAAATAAATACTTCCACCGAAACATTTTTTGCTGACTCCTTTCCGATCATTTTCAAAATATTTTTTTCGAAAAATGCAACCGAATAGATGTAGTCGCCCGATTGAAATTGAGTTGTTAATTCGGCTGGACTCGAAGGATTGATCAATTTCTTTGAAAAAATGATTTCACCATTTTTTTGGGCGAATACGTTCATCGAAATTAAACAGATAGCAACTGACAAAATTAAAATAGATTTGAGTTTCATCATAGCTCCTTTCTTTGTAATTAGGAGAATTATACAAATGTGAATTACGATATTCCAGTAGATTTTTGCACATAATGAGTCTGTTAACCGGCTTGCGGTTTAATGGCAGTGAACCTTTGTTTTATCCGGAACTTTGTAAATTGCAACCAATTCTGAAGAACCGCCAGGGTAGCAAGTCGGGTTTAACTTTTTGTGTACGCTTGGCATGGGCGTGAACTCATGGGGTTAAAGTCCCTGTAAGTGTTCTATGTAACATTGTGAAATGTAACAAAATTACTAGCCGAGGGCAAGGGCGTTCACCGTGAGGTGGGGTCTGAAGGAAGCATAACTCGTATACCGGCCAAGATATTCAAGTATCTGTTCCGGCCCGGAGAATGGTTTTTTCGCGTAGACTACCCAGTCCTTTGACCATGCCGTTTTCATCTGTTCAGTACTGTTTGTCGGTAAATTGAGTCCTTCCTGTCGTTGTTCTATCATTGAGAGATAGCGTTTTTAAACTCCTTGGCCAGCACCAGACAATGGATATGAAAATGATCTATCTGGGTCTGGTTCCTGGTGTGCAGAATGGTCAGCAAACCGGGCTTACCTTCAAGATGCCATTGGAGATCAGCAAAAAATGCAAAGATGGTCTCCTTATACCGCGGCAAACAGGCAGCCAAGTAATTCCCAGCTATTAGCAAGAATGAGGGGATTAAGGACATGGGGGTAAAGTAAAAACGATATGGAAATAGCAGCAGGGCAATAATTCCTCATGCCGTTTATCCAGCCATTCCTCCTTGGTCATGGTCTGGCATTTCGAACAATTGCTCCACCGTTTTCATTGGTAGAAACATTCTACTTTTACCATCATCTTTATATAGATGATCAAATCCATATTTCTTATAGAAATTTTCAACAGATTCGTTGAGGCAATCGACCACAACTGCATAAGCATGCATTTGTTTATTAACATGCCACAAAAACTCTAATGATTTTATGAGGGTGATTTTACCTAACTGTTGCCCCTGAACTTTTTTGTTTACAGCCAATTGTGCGATGAGAAAAACCGGAACAGGATAATGCGGTAATTTTCTGGATAAATTTTTCGGTAACGTTTCTCTCTGGATAGAACTTGGAGCAATTGTATAAAATGAACAAAGAGGATATTTTTTATTGGCTAGTTGCTCTGTTGCGGCAAGCACCATTGTTTTGCTTACACCGACCTTCATGTGACGGAGAGCATGCCGCTGGAGAAAAATATTTAAATCTACTGAATCGCAATCAAAAGAGTTTCTGTCGTGAAGAGCTTTGTCCAACTCGACAAATCTTTTACTGCATTTCATTTGATTCCCTGCTTTTTGGTAAAAGCAGCGGCATCAATCAAATTTTTATTTGGAGATTGTAGCCCTTCGCATGCCTGTATGAATTTGTCGAAAATATCATTTTCAACTGCCATACTTTCGTATTGCCGAATGACTTTTGTTGAATTCTCATCAATCAGTTTTACGATGTATTCTGTTAAACTCCTCAGCCCAAGGAGAGCTGACGCTTTTTCAGCTTTTGCTTTAATTTCAGGACTTAACCTCATATCTAAACGTGCAATTGCCATTACTGACTCCATTATTAAGGTAGTAGGGAAAGCTATAAATTATGCTTTAAGAATAGTCCATAATGAGGATATTGTCAATGGTGACGGAAAATTTCCGTACAACTCTATAATGCAGCTAGTTGCCTTGGTCCGGGATCTTGCCTGGAAAAATCAAAAAACTATCTACTCGCTGATGTTTTCCTG
>JAOZOY010000082.1 GCA_029933005.1 Deltaproteobacteria bacterium | reverse complement strand
AACGACAATTTAACTTGTTAAAAATGTAAAATTCGTAAAAACTTATTCGTAAATAATCGGCTTGTGTGAAAAAGTTTCGAAAAACTCGGTCTGTAAATGTTTGGATAGTGCCCCAAGTTCGTTCAAGTCGCCTTGCGAGCTATATTAGTCATATGTGAGTAAGACGAATCGGACGAAATTGGGGTGCTAGCCGAATATTTACACTTATTCAATGGCATATATTACAGGAACAACAAATAGCAACAAAGTACTTGTTTGTCGGTCTTGGTCTTGTATTTGTATCCTGCAGTTTAAGGTGCTTGTGCCCTTTAGGGTACTTGTGCCCTTTAGGGTATAAAAACCAACGAAGAGCTCACACCCCTTGCGAGGTGGGCATACGGTTTTCGGTAAACGTGGAAACACTAAAATTTAGCCTAATTGACACTACTTAATAAATGAGCGCCCTGCAACTATTTCCCCTCAACCTCCCAAGATCATTCTGAAAAATGAACGAACAACATACAACAAACAGTTTGCATGATTTTTTCAGCGTTCTAAAAAAACGCAGGCTTGGGATGCTGTTTATTTTTGTATGTATTGTTACCGGTACCATAATAATCACGTTAACTCAGACTCCTGTTTATGAGATAACATCTACGGTTATGATTAAATACGGTAGAGAATATGTCTATCGGCCCCTGGATCAACTTGAAAAAGGTGAAGTGCAGCCGATGTTGACCTTTGATAATGAGCGTGTCATTAACACTGAACTTGAAATATATAGAAGCAAAGAACTTGTTGAAAAAACAGTACGTTCAATTGGAGTTGATCGACTGTATCCAAATTTGGATACATCCGGAAAGAGTAGCGAAACTATGTTTTCGCATGCTGTAAGGCGTTTTAAAAAAAATTTTTCTGTCTTTCACATCAAGAACTCAAGCGTCATCGGTGTCAGCTTCCAACATAATGATCCTGAATTGGCGGTGGAAGCGGTCAATTTGCTGACGGATTTTTTTAAAGAAAAACATATCGAGCTCTTCAAAAATCCGCAGGCCCAATTTCTGGAGAAACAGGTACTTCAATACACCAACCAACTGGAATCTATTGAAAATAATCTCAAAACCTTTAAACAGGAAAATCAGATTTTTTCCCTTGAGAATCAACGAAAACTTCTTCTCGAACAATACGTAAACATTAACACTTTATTGATCAGAGGTGTCGGAGATGCCAGCGAGCTTGAGGAAAAGATAAGGGCTCTTAAAACTGGCTTGAGCAGCATGCCTGAAGAAGTTAATCTCTTTGACGAATCGGGACAAAATAATAATATTGATGACGCCCGGAACAAACTACTGGAACTACAGCTGGTTGAGAACGAACTTCTAACAAAATATCAAGAAGATAACAGATTAGTCTCAGCCGTACGCAACGACATTGAACAAGTTGAAATATTTATCAATGAACAACCTGTAAGTTGGGGAAAAAGCACACGAAAAGGGAAAAACTACACATATCTGGAACTACAAAAAGAACTTATCCTGACTGAAGCCAATTTTAAGGCTCAACAAGCTAAGAATAACGCCATTAAGCAACAGCTCGACCAACTTATCAAGCAACTTCAAAATTTTGCGGCAAAAGAAAAAGAACTGAAAAAATTGCAATTGCAAGCTGAAGCAGCAGAGGAAAATTATACGAATTCCGTCAGCAAACTTGAAGAAACCCGCGTCCTTGACGAGATGGACAGGCAGAAAATGGTGAACGTTGCCGTAATCGAAAAACCCATGGTTCCCATAAAACCCATCAAACCCAGAAAAAAACTTAATCTTTTGATTGGCATTATCTTAGGTGTAACTTGCAGTTTCACCTATGCCTTGGTGGGTAACTATTTATTCAATCGAAAATTATAAACAAAAAATCATGCTTGTAGTTAGCCGATCAAAACGCTTATTCCTGATAACTTTTCTATCCGGAAATTTAAATAAAGTTTTCCCTGCAGGTGAGATTATAACCAAAAGGTTGACTGTCTTATTTTTAATAATTCTTCTTTTTTTTAGTGGTTGCAGTAATCCTGTCAAAGAGCCACAACAAATAAGCGCACCGGGTTTACTCGACCAACCCCCGGCTGCACTGTCCTCTGCTCAACCCCAGTATATTATACAAAAGGGGGATGAACTGGAAATCAAATTCTTCTATAGCTCCGATCTTAATCAAACAGTTACGGTTCGACCGGATGGCCGCATTTCGCTACCGTTGCTGCATGACATTCCAGCCGCTACGCTGACAACAAATGAACTCACTGAAGTATTAACAAACAAATTTTCCAAAACCCTGAATAATCCTGAAATCAGTGTCATTGTCCGGTCTTTTGCCACCCAGAAAGTTTTTGTAGACGGCGAAGTTAAAGCTCCAGGTATGGTGGACATAAACGGATACATGACAATTTTACAGGCCATTGCCAGCGCTGGTGGATTACAACCAGGTGGCCAGTCAGATGAAGTCCTTGTCATTCGTCGTAATGGCTTGCAAAAGCCTTTTGTTATGACCGTTAACGTTGAGGATGCGCAAAATGGAGTTGACTTAACGCAAAACATTAACGTTGAACCTCTGGACATCATTTTTGTACCAAAATCAGCAATTGGCAACGTTAATACATGGGTGCAACTGTATATCGCCAATAATGTTCCATTCGTTCATTTCGGTTTCTACAAGAATGTTGATTGATAACAGCCTCTTTGCAGCATCCCCTCCCTCGTAAGCTTGGTGCTTTTACCCCGTGATTGGTTACCCTCCCTCCACGACTGGCACCAGATTTGCTTACGAAAATCCTCATTAATCAACAGATTCATAAAATATAATGGTTATTTCGTAACAGCCCCCTATTGATACCCTCTTGGGGGGCTGTAAGGGTATCAATACGACGCCAGCATGTTTTACCATTTCCATACAGCCAGGAAAGGAGGTTTTCCGGTGTCTGACAACAAGCAGAGCATAGAAATAATATATAAGGCCATTGACGAAACAAACCTACTTGCCCCCCGGGAACAACATCTTGAAAAGTCCATTAATACCGTTGTGTTTGGAGATATGGGCAAGCTGAACTCTCTTGGACTGGTCACCTTTATAGTTGCCACGGAACAAAAGATAGAAGAAGAAACGGGACTTTCCGTAACACTCGCTGATGAAAAGGCCATGTCTCAGAAAAACAGCCCGTTTAGAACCGTGGGCACACTGGCTGAATATATTGACCAATTATTGAGTGATGCAAGCAATGAGTAACAACAAATCAATACTCATAACAGGTAGTCGTAAAGGTATTGGGAAATATCTTGCTCAATATTATTCTGAAAAAGGTTATTTGGTTTTTGGCTGCAGCCGTGGGGAGGCGGATTTTACATTAGAAAATTATCACCACTTTTGTGTTGATGTCGCCAACGAAATTCAAGTGAAAGACATGTTCAGAAGTATTCGAAAGATACATGGTTCCCTCGAATGTCTGGTGAACAACGCAGGTATTGCATCAATGAACCACATCCTGCTGACCCCGCAATCCACTGTGAATAAAATATTGAACACAAATGTAATTGGTACCTTTCTCTTTTGCAGAGAAGCAGCAAAGCTGATGCAGACAAAAAAATACGGCAGAATAGTGAACTTCGCAACCGTTGCCACGCCACTCAAACTTGAAGGCGAAGCAATTTATGCTGCATCAAAAGCCGCAATAGTCTCATTGACCGAAATCCTGGCCCGTGAGCTGGCACCGCTGGGTATCACAGTAAACGCAGTGGGCCCAACTCCCGTACAAACGGATTTGATCCGCTCAGTTCCACAAGCAAAAATGGACGCTCTTCTTGATCGACAGGCGATACATCGTTATGGAGAAATGCGTGACATCTCAAATGTAATTGATTTTTTTATACACTCCGACAGTGATTTTGTTACAGGCCAGGTACTCTACCTGGGAGGCGTATGATCCATGTTTATTGATTTTTTATTAGAACGGTTCAAAAAAAATAACAACAAAACTGCCATTGTCTGGAAAGAACAGTTGTTCAGCTACAGTTTCCTTCTTGAACGGATTGATTATTGGCTTAGCCGTTTTGACAAGGAGTCCATCCATCCCGGAACCGTTACCGTGCTTGAAGGTGATTTTTCCCCTGAATCCTTAGCACTTTTGCTGGCCCTTATAGAACGAGGTTGCATTGTTGTTCCGCTCACCGAAGCCGTAGAAACCAAGAAAGGCGAATTTATTGAAACCGCCCAGGGTCAGATATCATTTCGGATTGATGAAAGCGATAACTGCAGCATCATGCAACTTCCATATTCAGGTCGGCACGAATTTTATGAAGAATTGCGAAACAGGAAGCATCCCGGCCTTATTCTTTTTTCTTCCGGTACCACCGGCAAAAGCAAGGCAATTCTGCATGATGTCCAACATCTATTAAAAAAATATAGTGTAAAACGATACGATTTCACTACATTAGCATTTCTTTTGTTTGACCATATTGCCGGAATCGATACCTTACTGTATGTCCTTTCCAATGGAAGCTGCCTGGTGACAGTTGAAGATCGCGCCCCTCATGCCATTTGTCGGGCTATTGCAAAATACAAGGTGGAGGTTCTACCGGTCTCTGCCACTTTTCTAAACCTTCTTATCTTCAGTGAAGCTTACACACAATATGATCTTTCTTCTTTAAAATACATTGCTTACGGATCTGAAGTCATGCTTGAATCAACTTTGAAAAAATGCGCCAGGTTGTTTTCCGATGTCACAATTCTGCAGAAATATGGCACTACGGAAGTGGGGACATTACGTTCAAAATCAAAAAGTTCCGATTCTCCATGGATGAAAATTGGTGGTGAAGGGTTTGAAACCCGAATAGTAGACAAGATCCTGCAAATCAAAGCTCATTCGGCAATGATGGGGTATCTGAATGCTCCCAGTCCATTCACTGATGACGGTTGGTTTATTACCGGAGATACTGTTGAAGAAGATGGAGAATACATTAGAATTCATGGTCGCCATTGTGACATTATTAATGTTGGTGGCGAAAAAGTTTCCCCAACCGAGGTCGAAAACTTTATACAAAGCATGGATAATGTGGCAGAGGTACTTGTCTACGGCGAAAAAAACAATATTACCGGCAATATCGTGTGTACGGATGTCAGCCTGATTACTGAAGAGAACACAAAGGATTTTATAATACGTCTAAAGAAATTTTGTGCAAAAAACATGCAACCTTATAAAATCCCTATAAAAGTCAACATTGTTGATACGATAAAACTCAGTGAACGTTTTAAAAAAGTACGTTTGAAATAAAAGACTATGTAAGCAACCACGGGGCATAACGGCTGTGGCCGCCCCTCCTTCTGTAAGCTGTCTCAGGATGCTCTGTGATCGCTTACAAGGCTATCTCTATTTATGCCGACTGTTAAGAAAGCGACAATTGAAATGCTGGATCAGATTTACCCTTTATTGCAGCATTTTGGTATTCGTGAACTGAATAAAGATTGTTGGCGGCGCCTTCTGGAAAAACGCTGGTCCAGCCGGTTCGATTATTTCGGCTATGTGCTGCTGGAAAAAGAAAAGGTAGTAGGTTTTCTCGGCACATTTTTCTATGAACGAAAAATTCTCAGTAAAATTCATCATTTTTGCAATCTTTTTTGTTGGATAGTACCTGAAGAACATAGAAAAAGCAGTCTTCATCTTCTTCTGGCCGTACTGAACATAAAAGATATCACCGTGACCAGCTTAACTGCTTCGAAAGATGCCAGTTTAATACTTGAGCGATTCAAGTTCAAAAATTTGGAAACCAGCGTAAAAATATTTCCGGTTTTTCCTTCATTATCTTTCGCAGGTGACACTGTTCTTTTCTCGAACCGTGAAACTATTCGCGCAAAGCTGAATACTCAGGATCTTGCTCTTTTCAAGGATCATGATCTTGATTCCTGTAAACACCTCTTAGCCGTTAACAAAGACGACGAATCACAGTATTGTTACCTGATATACAATACCATTCGAAAAAAGAAAATCCGCTTTACGCAGATTTATTTTATCAGTGACTCGACAATTTTTAAACAAGCTTTTCCTCGTATCCAACGTTTTTTCTTTATGTATAACCGAACTTTTCTTACAGTTATTGACCAGCGCCTTTGTGATGTTTCCCCCCCGGGCCCAGGCTTCAATTATACATTACGCTATCCACGTCTCTATCGTTTCGAAGAGATACAGCCCGGGCATATTGACAATCTTTATACTGAACTTGTGTTTCTTAAAAAACTGTAAACGCACAATGGGCCGGCTTAAACATACAGCGCTGAAAGCAGCCATCTGCTTTTTCAAGTACACAAAAGTACACTGGCTGCTTAAACCTGTTTTCAAAGGTAAGGGTGTAATCCTTGTCCTTCACCGGGTGCTCCCGGCAAGCAGCAAACCCAAACCACGCATAGCTGCCAGTTCACGTATTGAGATTACGCCTCAATTTCTTGAAGAACTCATTCTGTTTTTTCAAAAGAAAGAATATGACATTATTTCCCTTGATGAAATGTACCACAGAATAACAGCAGAAAAAAAAGAGCGCCCTTTTGTCTGTTTTACTTTTGATGACGGTTATGCTGATGCCCATGAAATTGTTTACCCGATTTTCAAACAGTACCAATGTCCATACGCCGTATATATTGCCACAGCCTTCCCGGAGGGGCATATCACCCTGTGGTGGTATATGCTGGAAGATCTGGTTCTCAGTCATGAGAAGCTGACATTCACCTGCAAGGGACAGAACTATTCTTTCCACACCGCGGACAGCAAGGATAAGGAGCAGGCATATGCAACCATTCGTGAACTGATTCTTAACACTTCAAAGTCACAGCGTCAGGAAGTGATTTCTTCTCTATTTTCACAATACGACATTAAACAAGACTGTTATGCAGAGCAACAACTAAGCTGGAGTCAGATCATTGAACTGGCGAATGATCCACTGGTAACCATAGGTGCCCATACTGTGAACCATTATCAGTTGAATCAACTTGCAGAAAGTGATGTGTATAACGAAATAATAAATTCCAAAATCCTGCTTGAAGATAAAACCGGTAAACCGGTAAAGCACTTTTCCTATCCATTCGGAGGACCTGATGAAGCAGGAAAACGTGAATTTAAAATTGCCGGTAAATGCGGTTTTCACACAATGACAACAGTCAGAGAGGGAGCTATCTTCCCAGGCCATCGTCATTATCTTAACTGCCTTCCCCGCCTGGAAATAACCGGAAGACACCAAAATTTAACACTGGTGGATATGCGTCTTTGCGGAATAGTGACTCTCTTGCGTAATGGCTTTTGCAGGATAATATCAGTTTGATCGGCCAAACAAGGGCTATATGCCCCGTATTTGTTCAGACTGAATACACGGTAAAAGCTGTTTATCCGGTTTTTTGGGCGGCATAAATATTGCTGTACTTACACATAACAGCCCTTAAGCTAAAACTGATGGTTTCGTAAAAAATCAAAACGTAACCAATCACGGGTTAAACCTTTAAGTTTTTGAGTAACTCTTTATTCTGTAACAGCCCCAAAGCAGGGCGGGGACTATAGTCCCTCTATGTTGGACGCCTTGATCGCGGCAAGATTCGGGTTCTGTGATCGCTTACGTCAAAACTAATCCTTACAAAGCGTACTCATCTTATGGCATCTTCTTATCGTTACATACTGCTTTTAAGAAGTTTCAAATGTGTTGATTTATGCATTCTTGTTCTTTCTTTTCTGATAGCAGTCATTCTTTCGCATCAACAGCTGGATATTACTTCACTAAAAGTTTTTTTTGCCATTCGCATAAGCGTACTAAACATGCTTCTCATGATTGGTTTTGTCGTCAGCTGGTATCTGATTTTTTCATATTATGGACTTTATGATGCCATTCATCTCTTATCTTGTTGGAATGAAGCCTTCTATATCTTCAAGGCAACAACGGTGGGTAGCATTAGCATTTTTTTTGTGGCCTTTCTTTTTAACATTATACTAGTTTCAAAATCATTCCTTCTGTTCTTCTGGCTTATCAGTACAGGAGGAACTATTTTCGGCCGTTTTATGGTCAGAGCGGTTATGAAACATTTTAAAATATTTGAGCAGAACAAATGCAGAGTACTCATTGCCGGTACAAACGATCGGGTTTTGAATTTTGCCGAAAAAATCCTGACCAAACCGCAATTGGGATATGAAATTGTGGAATTTATAGATACTGAATGGACTGACAAAAGCTACGGCAACACCAACAATGGTCATCGTTTTATTCCCATTGCTGATCTGGACGAATATATGAAACACAATGTTATCGATGAAGTGGTGATTGGCTTACCCATCAAATCACAATATGAACAGTATGACAAAATCATTACAATATGCATGGATCAAGGGATCAACGTTCGAATACTTGCGGATTTCTTTCATGATAGTTTTACCAAATCAATGACGACCACTTTTGATGGAATTCCCATTGTTACATTATATACCGGCACTATGGAGAATGGCGCTCTTTTGATTAAACGGATCATGGATATAATCGTCTCATCTACTCTCCTGATCCTGCTTTTTCCAATATTATTAATGATAATGCTTGCCATAAAAATCGACTCTTCTGGTCCTGCTGTTTTTGTTCAGGAACGGCTTGGCCTAAACAAAAGAAGGTTCAATATCTATAAATTTAGAACCATGGTGCAAGACGCTGAAAAATTGCAAAAAAATTTGGAAAAAGATAATGAAGCCTGTGGGCCGGTTTTTAAAATTTCAAAAGATCCCAGAATAACAAAAATTGGTGGTTTTTTACGAAGAAGCAGCCTTGACGAGCTTCCCCAATTACTGAACGTACTTAAAGGCGATATGAGCCTGGTTGGCCCACGACCTCTTCCGGTAAGAGATTACAATGAATTTGACCAGCGCTGGTTCAGCCGTCGTTTCAGTGTACGACCCGGGATCACCTGTTTCTGGCAGGTAAAAGGAAGATGCGATATTCCTTTTCTCGAATGGATAGAACTTGACCTCAGCTATATTGATCAGTGGTCACTTGGACTAGATATTAAATTACTTTTACAAACAATCCCGGCTGTATTAAAAGCCTCCGGTGCCAGATAAATATAAATGAAAATAATGATCAGCTATCCCGAGCTCAAAGGCAAGGGAAGCCCGATGCTCACCCAGAACCGGCAATTTCAATGGATGTGTATAGGGTCATATATATATCCGATGGTCCCCGCCTATGCCGCGACTATCCTGCATCAAGCAGGCCATGACGTTATCTGGTACGATGGTATTGCCGAGAGTCACAGCTACTCACACTTTCTGCAGACGGTTGAAAGTGAAAACCCGGATCTCATTGTTTTTGAAACAAAAACACCGGTAGTTAAACTTCACTGGTCTATTATCGAAGATGTAAAAAAAATCTCCCCGGAGATCAAAACTGTCCTCATGGGCGATCACGTGACCGCCTTGCCGGAAGAATCACTCCTGCAATCAGAAGTTGACTTTGTCCTTACCGGTGGAGACTATGACTTTTCACTGAAAGGGCTCGTTGATGCCATATCAGGCAATGGCAGTATGCCGGGTGGTATATATTTTCGAGACAATGGAACACTTAAAAACTCCGGCCCATTTTCTTTGAAAAACGATTTAAACACTCTGCCTCTCATTGACCGAGATTTAACGAAAGCGCACCTCTATTTTGAGAAATGGAAAAAACGTGAACCTTTTCGCTATACCATGGTGGGCAGAGATTGCCAGTGGGGCAAATGCTCATTTTGTTCATGGACGACACTCTTTCCGAATTTTCGTACCAGAACCGTTGAAAGTCTTCTTGATGAAATTGAAATGCTGGTCACGCGGTATGGAGTAAAAGAGATATTCGATGACAGCGGAAACTTTCCCGCCGGTGCATGGCTGGAAAAATTCTGCCGCGGTATGATAGAACGCGGTTTAAACAAAAAAATTCTCTTTTCGTGCAATATGCGTTTTGACTTTTTGGTCAAAAAACCGGAGCTGCTTCCTCTCATGAAAAAAGCCGGTTTTCGAAAGATGAAATCCGGCCTCGAATCTGCCAATCAGGCCACACTTGACCGGATCAAAAAAAATATCAAAGTTGCAGACATTGTCGAAGGCTGCCGCATAGCCACCGAGGCGGGTATGGACATCCAACTGACAGTCATGGTCGGCTACCCATGGGAAACACGTGATGACGCAGCACGAACCCTTGATCTTGCCAGATCACTTATGGCAAAAGGGCATGCGGAAATGCTGCAATCAACAGTGGTTGTCCCTTATCCCGGCACTCCTCTGTTTGAGGAGGCCAAAGAAAATGGATGGATTGCTTTTGATCCATATGATTGTTGGGAGCGTTATGACATGACGGAACCTGTTCTGACCATGCCGGACATGGAACCTGAAGAGATCATGAAAATGTGCAGCGATGTTTATAAATCATTCATAACCCCTAAGTTTGTTTTGCGCCAACTGATGAAAATCAGAACCCCTGAAGACATGAGTTATGTTCTTCGGGGAGGTAAAGCTGTATTTGGTCATCTCCTGGATTTTGCAAAAATTCGTTCATAGCCCTATGAGGGCGAATATGGAACGTACAACTATTAATCTGCTTGGCACCACAATTGACGTTCTTGACGTAAAAGGCCTGGGCACAAAGATTACTCAATATATAGCAGCAGGCGTACAAAGTAAAATCATGTATGTCAATACAGACTGCATGTTGATAGCAAAAAATAATTCCAAATACCAAGATGTTATCAACAATGCGGATTTGGTGTATGCAGATGGCATCGGTGTAGTTCTGGGCGCTCGATTATGGGGCAATACCCTGCCTGACAGACTGACTGCCGCAGATTTCATGCCTGATCTGTGCAGGGATTTTGCAAAACAGGGATTGCGAATTTATTTGCTAGGTGCCATTGATGGTGTGGCTGAAAATGCTGCCAAAAACTTACGGAAAAATATTCCCAATCTGCTCATTAGCGGAACCCATCATGGATATTTCAAACAGAAACAATGTGCTGACCTGATAGCAGAAATTAATGCAACCAGGCCGGATATCATCCTAGTGGGTTTTGGTGCGCCACTGCAGGAATTCTGGATTCACGAGAACTCAAAAAAACTGGATGCCAAAGTTGTATGGGGCGTGGGTGGACTCTTTGATTTTCTCTCCGGCAAAACGAGAAGGGGCCCAAAACTGCTCTTGGACAATGGGTTTGAATGGCTGTGTCGCTTAACAATAGAGCCCAAACGTCTCTGGCGCAGATACCTGATCGGAAACACAAAATTTATTCTTTATCTCCTCTGGAGCAGATTTGGTGGTGGGAGAAGGAATAATCATGCTGGTTGATCTTCTTTTTCTCATTATCGGAGTGGGATTTCTTCTCATTTTCTGCTATCTTTTCTTCCTTGCCATTGCCAGCCTCCGGCCCCATAAAAGAGAGGATCTCTCCGCCCCTGCAATGAGATTTGCGATCATAATTCCTGCCCACAACGAATCAGCCCTGATTGCTCAGACACTGGAAAATGTAAAGAACATTGATTATCCCAATGAGCTGTACGAGATCATTGTCGTTGCAGATAATTGTGATGACAATACGGGAGAGATAGCAGCAGGTTTTGGGGCGACATGCCTGTATCGCCATGATTCCGACAAACGCGGGAAAGGAGCAGTCCTCCACTGGGTTTTTCCACAGTTACTCGCCACAGGAAATCATGATGCCTATGTTGTGATAGACGCAGACACCCATATGGCAGAAAATTTCCTCATTGTTGTCAACCACCACTTTCTTGAGGGCGCAGAAGTTGTACAGGCATACTCAGAACCCCGCCATCCAGATCGTTCTCCCCTGGAAAGCCTTGCCTATCTGGGTTTTGCCTTAAACCGCAATTTACGCTATCATGGCCGGAGCCGACTGGGCTGGTCAGCAAACCTCATGGGAACGGGCATGTGTTTTGCAAGAAATGTCATAGAAAAATATGGCTGGAATACGACCACAATGGTTGAGGATATTGAATATGGTATGTTTTTGCAACTGCAGGGCATACGGGTCGTCTTTGCACATAACGCCCGCATCAGCGTAGAACTGCATAAAGATATTGATCAATCCCAGGGACAGCGGACCAGATGGGATATGGGCAAGTTCGAGGTCAGGAACAAGTATCTTCCTCAATTACTGAAAAAAGGGATTAAGGAAAAAAATATCAGTTATTTTGACAGCTCAATGGAACTGCTGCTGCCCCCCTTTTCACTTTTTGTTATTATGGTGTTGGGATGTTTTAGTCTTTATGTACTCTTTGATTTTCAAAAAGGGACTCTGAATTTTTATATCTGGATCAGCATACTCCTTAGCCTCACGATCTACATTTTTATTGGATTACTAACGGCAAGGGCAAGTTTTAAAGTATATCGCTCCCTTCTTTATGCACCGTTTTTTCTTATTTGGCGATTCTGGATTGTTTTGCTGGAATCCTGCAAGGGAAAAAATAAACAACGCCAATGGTAACAACTGACGACTGTAAATATTCGGGTAGCACCTCAT
>JAOZOY010000081.1 GCA_029933005.1 Deltaproteobacteria bacterium | reverse complement strand
GAATAAAGATATTTTTTTAAAAGTGGTTGTTTAGAAGAACGCGAAACAGGAGGTTGTTTGTGAACACGGATATCAGAAGCGAAGCTGAAGGCCAGTTTGAAGATCTTATGAGCGGGTCTGTAGAAATGACGGAAACGACGGAAGAAGACTTCATGGTTGGGGATGTGCAAGAGATCTCATCCACTGAAGAAGATCTCATGATAGACGATGTGGAAAAGAACGAAATGGTTTCCGCCTCTGATGAGCAGAAAGTCAGTGAAACAATACAGGCTCTGAAGACAGCAGTATTAGCCTTTGAGTGGGAGATCAATGATGAAAACATGGAGAGATTTAATTTTGAGGTGAGCCACTTAAAGGAGATATGGCACGAAGACAAACTTCTGCAGATTTTTATTCAAATTCTCGAGGCCCTGGGGAAATACATCACTGGTGCCAGGGTAAAAGCGCATCCTGACTCTATAAAACTTCTTCTTTCCGTTTATGAGGCTCTTGAAAAAGTCGTTACTTCGTCACGATTAACCCCCAGGGGTAAGAAAAAAATTCTCTATGCCGAAGTTGAAAAATATAACGCTTTAAAGGCTGAGCTTACTACCAGTTCGGAAAGGATTCAGAAAACAGGGACTGAAGAACAAACTGCCCAATCAGCGCCTGCCGGTGCATCATCGATGATGGCTTCACATGGTGGAGTTGGAGGTGATGAGCTTATTGTTGAACGTGGTGATCATGAGGATTTCCCCGAGCTTGATGACCGTCTTGATTCTTTTTTTGATGAGGAGTCCCTGGCGGACAGTGGATCTCAAGGAGATCTTTCCAGTTCTGAAGTGCCGGCCCATCCTGAAACTGAAAGTTGTCCGGCGGTGGATAATCTTATTGATGATATGTTCAGTGATGTCATTCATAAAGGAAAGAAGGATTCGGATGTTTCCCCTGAGCAAGGATCGACTGATGAAGAGGACACCTTCCTTGTTGGAGAAGATGTTGACGATACTGTTGAAACGGTCACTTCCTCCGAGGAGGATCAGGAGGTCATTCTTGGAGTAGCGGAAGAAGAGGAAGGGTCTTCCGTCATTGGTGACGTGGATTCTCTCACCCTTGATCTTGGCGAAGAAGATCAGGGAATTGTTCTGGAAACCGCAGAGGAACAAAGTGACGAATCAGTGAACGGCATGATCGATGATTTTTTTGGTGAAGAAGATCAAGTCACCTCCCCTCCGTTACATTCAGAAGTTTCTGATACCTTGCCCGCTTCGCTGGAAGAAGTTTTTATTGATTTAGCCGAGGCCGAACAGGTTGATGATGATCTGGCAGAGCGACTTTGCTCGGAAGTCGCCGAACTGATGAAGGTATTGCATGAGCAACCTTCATTGGTGACGATTGCCGCGCTTCTCGCGTCCCTGAGCGGCGATCTCAAAAAAGGGTCACTCCCTTTCCGAACAAAGTCAGCCGTCATTCTTCTTGAAATGCATAAAGATCTGATTCAGACGGTAGATGCTGACGACACTGAAGGTCCACAGCGTGTATCCAATGCCGTGAAAAAATATCTTCTCTGGAAGGAAGAGATGTTTTCGGTAGTCTCTTTGGAAGCTGAAAATTCAAAATCTCATTCGGACAATGAAACTTCC
The DNA here is from genome assembly GCA_029933005.1 of Deltaproteobacteria bacterium. Taxonomy (GTDB): domain Bacteria; phylum Desulfobacterota; class Desulfobulbia; order Desulfobulbales; family SURF-16; genus JAGHCC01. The sequence continues at coordinate 10,982 of JAOZOY010000081.1, read as the reverse complement.
GTTGAAGAAGAGGAGGAAATTTTATTTCTTGAACCCGAGGCCGAGGTTAAAGAAGAGGAAGAAGAGGTGAGTGTCAGGGCCATGGAGCAAGAGGTTCCGAAGCAATTTGAAGATGAATCAGGAAATGAGGAGAAAGAACAGGTTTCCCCTGAGGCCGATTCTTTCCCCAAAGAAGGTCTATGGTCAAAAATAAAAAATATTTTTTCCAGCAAATAATTTTGTTGATGAACTCGTGAAAACTATAGGAACGTACTGAGCGTACAAAGTTTGCAGAGGTAGCTTGTTGTAATTAAAAAAATCTCTGTGATCTCTTTGATAAAAAAATATTTTTTACGGATTCAACAATTCGTTCAGCTGATCACGGGCAAAACCAATCTCCGGATCAAGGGCCAGGGCCAGTTGAAAAAAATGTACCGCTTCTTCATTTTTTCCAATCATTCTATAGTTTAGTGCCAGGTTGGCGTAATCTATGCCTGAAGAGGGCAAAATTTCCACGGCCCGCTCAAAGTGGCTGATGGCCGCTTCATATTCCTCCAGTTTAAAACTACAGACCCCCATGATGTTATGAATGTCATGCCTTTCTTCATCCACGGCCAGGCCTTTTTTCAGAACAACGAGTGCCTCGGCAAACAGACCGAGATTCTTCAGGCAATCTCCCATATAGGAATAAATATAGGGTAGATCTTCTTCCTCGGGATCAAGGTCCAGAGCCTGTTGCAGATGATCAAGGGCTTCTTCCAGAGCTCCAAGGGAAATCAGATTTTTGCCCAGATAAAATTCAATGTAATAGGCTTTCGGCAGAATTTTTTTCATTTTCCGCAGGTATTCATTCGATAGTGCCGGATCAGAGACTCTCTCGGTGATCAGTTTGGCTGCAAAGAGTCCCACATTGTAAATTCTTGATCTTTCCCGAAAATGAACGCCCGGCACAAAGACATAAACTGCCGGGATCTTGAGCCTGGGATGCGTGACATCAACAACATAGACTTCCATACCCAGTTTTGCCAGGGCCGCCACACAATTTTCAATCTCCTCCCTGATATTGTCACTGCTGATATCCACCATTTCCGTTACGGGAATCGATGATTTCCCGCCAGTCACATATTCGGCGTCTGTCATGGACAACGGCTTTGGCAGTCCGCTGGCAATGTAATTGGACTGGGAATTGAAATCACCCGCCAGTTGCGCCACTTCCGTAATGGCGCGGATAATTGATTTTTCAGGATGAGGAGTGGTGCCTGCCGTAAAGACAATTTCACTCGATTCCGGAAAAGTGGCCCGGTCTATGGCCAGGGCCGCTACCGTGGGAATACCGGTATCCAGGGTGAAATCATTGAGATAAATTTCGATATTACAGTTTTTAAATTTTTCAAGCAGAGTAATGGCCATGGGATCACGCAACGAATCCGTGTCAATGGCTGGTGTTTCCATCTTATCATGACACACCACTGCGGAAACATGCCGTTCCACAACCTCGCAAAGTCCCTGGCTTATTGCCTCTTCAATTGTGTTGCCGGCCGAGGAACCATTAAATTCATTAATGGCATAAAACCAGCTGAAAGGGATTAGGATTTCTTCCTGATTGTTGAGATTTGTAGCCCAGACCCATTGCATGGGAATGTCCGTCAGCAGTTGTTCCAGGATTTTCGGTGACGTAGTCTGGTCGTGGACGGACTGCAGCATTTTTTCCAGGGGCAGGAGAGGGTAGCCTTTCTTTTTAATCTTGGTGTAACTTTCGGTGAGAAAATGATTCGTGTCCTGCATAAAGCTGAAGAAACTGAACCGTTCAGCCAGTTCCATGCAGGCGCTGGCCTGGGCCTGTTCCGGAGTGCTGCCCTTGCCCATCTGTTTTTTCGTGCCGACAATTTTTTCAGCATCCTTACCGCAGACACTAAAGTAAACCGGGATTTCAAGGCGGCCGTTGTCGATACGTTTCACCTCTTTTAAAACATCAAGATTTTCTTTTTTCAGTCTTTCCCAAAAATATTTTACGGTTTTTTCCGGTGACCAGGCCTTGTCGAGATCCTGGGTATAGGTTTTAAAACAGTCGGTCAGGCGAATTGTTTTCTTCTGCATTGTTTTCTTCTGGTATTAAATATCAGGTAAATAGGAACCCTGATAATCTGGTGTAAAGTTTCACTGTCAACTTAATGGAATCAATCTCGTAACGCCGGATTAAAATAGCCGAATCGTAAACCTGGAAAAAGCTTTTTCAACTCACTCAGCCAGTTCTGCATTCCCATGGGCTTTTTTTTTGGACGATACTGGACGGTTTCAAGATACCAGTCCGGATCCATGTTTAGATTGCGCAACTGGATCAAATCAGGCCGGTAGAGATTGATGAGCTCGCAAAGTGCTTGAAACTCATCCGGGTCATCCGTAAAACCTGGCAAAATGAAATAATTAAGCGATACAAACCGGCCTGCTTTTTTCATGACCAAAATTGATTCCAGGACGTTTTTAAAACTGAAATCATTTGGTCGGTAGTAGAGGGTGTGGCATCCCTTGCGACTACTGTTTATGCTGACCCGGATGGAGTCGAGTCCAGCTGCGGCAAGCCGCTCCACCGCCGCCGGCAGACTGGCGTTGCTGTTGAGATTGATTGTCCCACGGTCTGTCTGTTTGCGGATCAATCGTATTCCTTTTTCCAGAGTCTCGGCTTGGAGCAGTGGTTCTCCCTCACAACCCTGACCGAAACTTACAACACCTCTTTTTATCTTATTGAGATGCGGCACGGCAATTTCAGCAATTTCTCCTGGAGAAGGTACAAAACGGATGCGATCCTGGGTGGAAGGGCAGCACCCCGAGGGTTGCAGTGAAATACAGCCTACACATCTCGCATTGCATACCGGCGAGGTTGGCAAAGGGGCCTCAAAACGATTGAGAAAATAATTTTTTGCGGCAGGACAACCATAGGTCAGGCAACATTTGCCAAGATGTTGAATGAGACGGTTACGGGAAAATTTATTTAATTTTTTTACGGTTTTTTCCCGAAGCAACTGTGGATTGAAGCCCGCGAAATCCTGCCTGGGATCATTATCACTGCGAAAACCGCAGACCCAGAATTGATCCTGATACCAGCCCACCGCAGTATAGGCAAAAAGCGGCAGCGGTATTGGCTCGGGCTGAATTTTTTCAAAGGCAGCTGTGTAAATAGCCGTATGGGCCGGCGCCATAAATGCCGCTACTGCCTGGATCCCTTCTCCGGCATTGTCAGGGCTGCTATCAAGCAGAACAGGATCGCCGGTTTCCGGATCAATCCCAATAGGCAGACGGTCCGGCAGGACAAAAAGATCGCTTCCCTCAGGCAGGGGGATCATTTCCGTGAGTTGTGGCTTGAAAAACCAGTGACCGCTTCGACCGGCCATGGTGAGGCCCGGAAAATCCTTGATCTCACCCCTGCGATTAGCAAAAACAAGAGAGGGCTGCTTATCGGGATGAATCGGCTTCATTGATTAATGACTGGTAACTATTCAGGGAAGTAAATAATGCGCCTAAGCGCCATGCTGAACAGTTACAACGACTGGAGGTTTAAGGCGACTAGAAAGCGGCACGGGGAATTGATTTTATTGCCGGGGGCGAATTTGATTCATTACCGAATCCACTGCTTGATAGATATCGAGATCATCTCCAAAAATATCATTAATTTTCGGGTGATTAATCAGGTCTTCAACAATGTATTGGAGAAGATAAAGACTAATAAAATTCGCATCAGGAACAAGTTGTCTCACCGGTGCAATTTTAAACTGGATGTCAAATTCCTCCATATCCTGGAGTTTTTGAAAAAGCACTGCGAAAACTTCACGAATGGCGCTGTCAGAGGATGTTTCAATGATATGTTTATCCAAGAGGCGCTGTACCAGTTTCATCGCCAGTTCGTCAGCATATTTATAGGTAGCCGACAACATGAAGCGTCTTTCCTTTTCCCGTTTCCTGTCAATGCTTCTTACAGCCCTGTCGCCGGCACCGTAAGGATTGTGGGCATGATGGCCACCCATACATATTTCTCCTGTAATGAAATAGTCAGTTGTTTTAAAATTTTAAGATCTGATTTCTTGCGTACTTGTACACTTTGTAAAGTAATTCAGCCACAATTTTTTCTTGTTATCTGGGAAGTTCCAGATCCACGACGAAAACCAGCATGAAAAGATTATTTTTAAAACAAACTCAATTGCGTTGCCGCGGATTTCTTTTTCCTTTTTTGGCAGATGATTTGCAGGTCTTCTGCAGGGATTTCCTTGATGAATCGTGAAATAGGCTGCCTGGCGGATGGACCTCCACCTCGTCCGACAGAATAGGAGAGGATCAGTCTTTCCATGGCCCTTGTCATGCCCACATAAAAAAGACGCCTCTCTTCTTCAATATCTGTTCGCTCAAAGGCAAGATAAGGAGTCACACCCTCTTCAAGACCGGTGATAAATACCGAAGGGAATTCCAACCCCTTGGCACCATGCAATGTCATAAGAGTCACGGCCTCGGCCCTGTCGTCATAAATAGTGGCTGTCCGGTTCTGTTTGAGATGTGCGGCAAAATCTTTCAGGGAACGAAAAACCATGGCAAGTTCGAGAAGTCTTTTTGCATGGGGGCAGTCCTGTTTGACATGAAGAAAAGACATTGCGTTTTTTAATATCGAAATCAAGCCGTCCCCGCTCACCTTGCTGTTAATCCGGGCGAATTGATCTTTCATCTCCTTGATGCTGGTTCGGGCTTTCGCAGGAAGACCCAGCTGGTCAAGTCCTCTGAAAAAGTCAGTGCCTGCAAGTGTAGAATGGCTTTCAATTTTACTGATTGTCGCTGGGCCGATGCCGGGCATTTCCTTTAATAGATTAATAAAATCGACTGGTTCCGCCTTTTGGACGACTATCTGCAGCCAGTGATAGAACGTTCTGATCTCTTTTTTCATGAAAAAAGGAGTGGCGCCGACGAGCTGGAAAGGAATCCCTCTTCGTTCCAGGGCCTCGGCCAGAGGACGTGCTTGGCGGGAAAGCCGGTACAAAACAGCAAAATCATTGAAACCCGTTTCACTGGAGCCCTCACCGCCCCGGCCGCTGTTAATGGAAAAGCTGCTGATGCCGCCCATGGTCTCTTCAATAGTCTTGACAATAAATTCAGCTTCAGCCTTGGGAGATCTTGCCTGATAAAAACTGAGTTGACCAGGCAGACTGAGCTGGGGCAGCAGCCTGACATCACTGTGAATCGTGTTGTGACGGATCAGCTCACTGGCTGCCTGCAAAATAACAGGCGCGGAACGGTAATTACGGTTCAGCGTCAGGCACTGAGTTGCTTTATTCTCACTGAATTGAAAAAAGAATTTTAGATCACTCCCGCGAAAACCGTAAATTGCCTGATCGGGATCGCCGATGGCAAACACCTGTGCGGATTTGGCCAGGATTTCGACAAGATCATACTGGGCCTGATTCAAATCCTGGAATTCATCAATAAAAAGAAAATGAACACTTTTTTTGACGCGATCGGCAAATTCAGTATCCGTCATCAGAAGACGAACGAAAAAAGGAATGACAGCCTCAAGATCAATGACCTTGCGCTGCTTCAATTCGGCAAAATAGTCCCGCAGGCGGGAGTCCATCTCAGCGAGATCATTTGTGGCAATTTGCAGCGTGCCGAGATGGGTTTCAATTGCCTTTTTTAGTTGTATCAGTTCTTTTCCAGCGGTTGACGGAAAAAGATAGCGCAGAACAAGATCCCGGCTTTCATCATCCAGCACGGTAAGGTCCGCTTCTTTTTTGCGCAGCCAGCTCAGGCAAAAATTGTGAAAGGTACCGATAAAAACTTTTTCTCCATCCTTTCCGCATTCCCTGATGATACGTTCTCTGACCTCATCGGCGGCCCGGTTGGTAAAGGTGATGACGCTTATATTTTTCGGTGATTTTTTTTGCTTTAGAAGATGGGCGAGACGGGCCACCAGGGTAAAGGTCTTGCCGGTACCTGGTCCGGCTGAAACAAGAATTCTCCCGGCCTGGGAGTCAATGGCTGTTTGCTGTTCAGGGTTGATTTTTGTAGTTTTATTTTGGGGAATTTGAATTGTTTCAGCAGAGAAGAACAGAGGAGCAATATTTTTTTTTGTACGGTTTTTTCTTTTTTTGGGCCTTTTGCCGCCAAAGAGACTGAGCTGACCGGCAAGGGCATCAATCTCACCCTCCTCGAAAACGTGGATCACTCCGAATTCCCCGTCAAAACCGGGTTTTTTAATCACCTTGTTGGCGCGGATTCTTTTAATCGCCTCACCAAGCACGGTTGAGAAAGCGTTAATCTCTTCAATAGGCGTTTTCAGCAGAAGAGTAAATTCTGAACCGAAACGGGAAATCACCCGGCAATATTCCTTCATGACCGTCTTGCTGCCCGGGCCATAACCGGCGATTTCCCCGAGTACCTCGGCCAGGGGAATGAGGCTGTGGACCCCCGGTGAACCAGGCGGATAGAAGGGTTTTTCACGGTCGGCCAGATCATAAACCCGGTGGCTGACGCCAACAGTCAACGGTCGACCGCAAACCGGGCAGATTGCGTTGATCCTGCGGGTCTCCATGGGCTCCAGGCAGACCTGGCACTTTCGGTGACCATCAAGATGATACTTGCCTTCCTCCGGATAAAATTCAATGGTGGCCTTAAACCCCTTGGCCGGATTTTTCATGGCCTCCCGCATGGCGAAAAAATCAAAATCCGTATCAAAAAGATTGGCCTCGCGGCCAAGTTTGCCCGGGGAATGACAGTCCGAATTGGAGATCAACGTATATTTGTCAAGGGCAGAGATCAGCCTGTTCATGTCCGGATCCGATGACAGGCCGGTTTCCAGGGCAAAGATATGGCTGGTGAGATCGCCGTAGCAATCCTCAATCCTGTCAAAACCGGATCTTGAGCCAAAAAGAGAAAACCAGGGAGTCCAGATATGGGCTGGAACCAGAAAACCATCCGGACAGTTCTCCAGTAGAATTTCTAGAAGGTTGCGGGAGTCAAGACCGAGAATCGGCCGACCATCGGATTCAATATTGCCGATTCCGGCAAGGGTGGAATTGATTCGTTCCACAGAGGCAAAGTCCGGAGCAAAAAGGAGATTATGGACCTTGCGAACCTTGTCGTGCCGTTTATAGATGTTGCTGATCTCGGAAGTAAGGACAAAACGCATTGGTCGCTCTTCGGGCGTGACTTGATCAAGAGCAGGGCCAACATTTTCATCTTTCAGCCTGAAAAAACCCGGTTCGGCCGGGACCAGCTTTTCTTTCAGCTGCGAAAACCAGCCTGGATGAGTAAAATCTCCGGTACCGATGACCTGGATGCCCTTGACACGGGCCCAGGCAAAGAGGCCGGCAAGGTTACTGGCCTTGCTGGTGGCCCTGGAAAAAAGAGAATGGATGTGGAGATCGGCAATGTAATTCATGATACATTTTTGACATTTGCAGTATTATTCATTAAAGTAAACGCTATATTAAATGGTTTAAAATGAGCTGTCCATGTTTTTAATAGTGTCCTTTCAGGAGTTGAAACATGTCTGAATATATTGATGTCATCATTGTCGGTGCCGGTCCGGCTGGTTTGCAGGCTGCGGTCCATGCAGCCAGAAAAAAGACCAGTGTCCTGATCCTGGGAAAACCTGAGCAATCCAGTATTTTTCGGGCCCATGTGGAGAACTATCTTTGCGTAGACGGTGTGACGGATGGGGGTGAAATGGTCAAAATCGGCTTAGACCAGGCTACCCGTTTCGGCGCTGAACTTGTGGAGGAGGATGTCCTTGGCATTGAACAGGAAGGTGATTTTTATATCGTCAGATCGGAAAACAGAAAACACATCGCCCGCAGTGTGATTCTGGCAACCGGGATCGCAAAGAAGAAACTGAAAGTCAAAGGTGAAAAAGAATTTGCAGGCCGGGGAGTCAGTTACTGCGTTGATTGTGATGCTAATTTTTTTCGAAATGCCAAGGTTACGGTGGTGGGCAATGGCAGCGGCGCCGTGGACGGGGCCTTGACTCTCCTCAACTATGCCTCCGAAGTTCATCTTGTTGCCCGAGAACTTGATATCTCACGGGGGTTAAGGCAGAAATTGTCCGTCAGCGAGGTGAAGCTCAAGGAAGGCGCCTGGCCCAGTGCCATCGCAGGTAAAAACTTCGTGGAGTTCCTTATTCTTGATGATGGTTCTTCTCTTGAGGTTGAAGGGATCTTTGTCGAGCTTGGCGCCAAGAGTGCTGTTGAACTGGCCACGTCCCTCGGTGTCACGCTTGACATGGAGACCTTCAGCAATATTGAAGTAAACAGAAAAATGGAAACCAATCTGCCTGGAGTTTACGCAGCCGGTGATATCACCGGTCAGCCGTACCAGATGGCCAAAGCCGTGGGAGAGGGCTGCGTAGCAGGCTGGAATGCGGCCAATTATGTCAATAAGCTGAAAAGAAAAGGGTAGTTTTCTGCAAAATCTTAATATGAATTTTATGGAGTTGGCCCTGACCGAGGCAGAAAAAGCGGCTGGCCGTGGAGAGGTTCCCATAGGCGCCGTGCTTGTTGATTCGGAAGGTTCCGTCCTGGCCGTGGATAGCAATCGAACTATCGAACTCCATGATCCTTCCGCCCATGCCGAAATTCTCGTCATGCGGCGGGCGGGTGCAAAAACACGAAATTACCGGCTCACCGGCACTACTCTTTATGTGACGCTTGAGCCCTGCGTCATGTGTGCCGGTGCCATGATTCATGCCCGTATTGACAGATTGATCTTTGGCGCATCCGACCCCAAGGCCGGGGGAGTGCTGTCCTGCTATCAGGTTGGACAAGACGAAAGATTGAACCATTTTTTTTCCGTGCAGTCCGGGGTGATGGCCGAAGAATGCGCATCTCTTCTTCGAGGTTTTTTTCAGCAGAGAAGAAAAAGATGATTTTTTACTTTCAAAACCACCTTTTTAAGGGTAAGTTATCTCGCTTGATTGGGTTAATTCCCATCAAGGAGAGGTGACCGAGAGGCCGAAGGTGCACGACTGGAAATCGTGTGTACGGCAACGTACCGAGGGTTCGAATCCCTCCTTCTCCGCCAAATTTGATATCGGTTTGATAGCCAGGTCCCGCGCAACAGAGGCTCATGAACTCCGTCAGGTCCGGGAGGAAGCAGCGGTAATGAATCACTTCTGTGTGCCGCGGGAGTGCCTGGCTATCATTTTTTTTATCTTTGATGAATCCGTAAAAATTTTTTACGAGATTATCACCTTTCCCCTGTGATGCATGTCCTATCTTGTCCTTGCCAGAAAATGGCGACCTCAGCACTTTAATGAAGTGATCGGTCAGCAACCGGTCGTCCGCACGCTGCAAAACGCCTTGAAGCGGAGCCGGGTGTCCCATGCCATGCTGTTCAGCGGCGTCAGGGGGGTCGGAAAGACCACTCTTGCCCGGATCATGGCCAAGGCTTTGAACTGCCAGAGCGAAAAAGAAGACCGGCCCTGCAACAAATGTGATTCATGCCTTGAAATCACAAATGGTTCGGCCTTGGATCTCCATGAAATCGACGGCGCTTCAAACCGCGGTATCCAGGAGATCCGTGAACTCAAGGAAAATATACGTTTTTTCCCCACCAAAAGTCGCTACAAGATCATCATTATAGATGAAGTCCACATGCTTACAACCGAGGCCTTTAATGCATTGCTCAAGACCTTGGAAGAACCGCCCAAACATGTTTTCTTCATGTTTGCCACGACTGAGCTGCATAAAATCCCCATTACCATTCTTTCCCGCTGTCAACGTTACGAGTTGAAGAGGATAGCGTTTGCCGAGCTTCATGATTTTTTTAAAAAAGTTGCCGAGAAGGAAGGTGTTGCTGTTTCCGCCAAGGCATTGTCCATCATTACGCGTGAAGCGGATGGCAGCGTCAGGGACGGATTGAGTCTGCTGGATCAGATGTTTTCCTTTGGCGGTGATCAGGTGAAAGATGAGGACGTCGTTGACGTCCTTGGTCTGGTTGACCATACGGTTTTTGAAAAACTGGCTGCAAGTCTGCTCAGCGGAGACCTGGCCCGGGGTCTTGAACTGCTTGATCGAACTTATCGAGCCGGCATTGACATAAAGAGGTTCGCCAACGATCTCTTAAATTTTTTCAGGACTGTCCTGATCTGTAAGACAAGCCCTCACCCGGAGGAGCTGCTTGATATCTCGGATATGGAGCTTCAGGAGGCGAAAAAAATCGCGGCCGGTCAGAGCGCGGAAACACTATATCAATATTTTCATCTTCTCCTCCAGGGAATCGGGCAGATGCAGTATTCCCCGCGTCCCAGGATGATCCTTGAAATGGCACTGATCAAGGCAGCTCAGGCCGGTCAGATTGTTCCTGCCTCAGTCCTGCTTGAACGTTTTGATGATTGCTTCCGTCAGTCACTTTCTTTACCATTGTCGCAGGTTGCTCCAGCAGATCCCGTTGTTGTTGAAACGAATCAGCCCGAGGATATCAAAGAAAAAGATGTCTCAGGTTCACGGGAAGTGTCCGCAGTTAAAGAAAAAATGAGTGAGAAGAAAACTGTTTCCCCAAAACCGGCGGAGACGGAAATAACTCAACCCGGGCCCTCCGTTGCAAAATCGCTTGCCCCTGCCACGCACCAGAAGGATGTCCGGAAAAACTGGGATGATTTCGTCGCCTATGTTAAGGAGCGAAAATCGTGGATGTCTCATGTCTTGCAGCTGTGTGACCGGGTTGAGGAACATGATGACGATCTGATTATGATATTTTCACAGCCGACGGAATACAAGATCCTCGATCAGAGTGAAAATATGAAATTGTTGACCCGGTATGTCCAGGATTTTTTTCAAAAGGAGTTGAAACCGAGACTTCGGGTACGGGGAGGGGAGGATGCTTGCGGAAACAGTGATAACAGTGTCAGTGAAGAACGACGCGCCCTGGCTCGTGACCCCCTTGTCCGCATGGCAACGGAGGTCTTTGGCGGTCGGGTGGCCAGTGTACGCACGGGTCCGAAATTTAGATAATGTTTCTGTAATTATTCAGCA
>JAOZOY010000080.1 GCA_029933005.1 Deltaproteobacteria bacterium | reverse complement strand
CTACGAAAAAACATCATTAAATCCATACAATACATTAACCCGGAAAGTTGAGATTAAAAGATTATATCACAAAAAAAACCGCCCTTCCAGTAAAGGAACGGCGGTTTGTTTGGCTCATGGGTAAAGGGTGTTTAATGAGCTGAGTTGTTAATTTATTTCTTACTTTTTTTACGCCGGCTAAAGCCTGCCAGGCCAACCATACCAGTGCCGAAAAGCATCATGGTGGCTGGTTCCGGGACGGGGGCAGATGCAGAGGGAGAGTCTCCTAAATTACGTACTGTAGCTTCAATAGTTGCTGTATTCCCAAACCCCCAACCACTCCAATCTTCAAAATCAACCTGAATAGTACTCGAACCGACAAGGAAAGTATCAGGTAACGTAGAATCATCCCATGTCAGCCCTCCACCAGAAATGAAACCACAAATTGACCAATAATAACCACCACCTTCTCCTGAAGCTGCAATAGAAGGATTATCAAAGGCCAAGGTAGCTTCAACCTCTGCAGTCCCTACTGAAAGAAAGTCAGCATCAACTGTTAGAGTAAAAAAATCGAAAGTCCTATAATCCCCTGTATCTAGAGAAAAAATCATGTTATCCAGATTAGTTACCAAGTCTGCTGAAACTGTGCCAGACCCTGCCGTCTTTGTAACAGACACAGCTGAATGCGGTGCATCAGCAACATCAAAAGCAATTAATGTTGCCATCGCACTTCCAGTCACAAACAACGAGCCAACAAAAGCCAAGGCCAAACTTTTCGCTAAAACATTCTTCATTCCTTTATCCTCTATTAATATGCTTTTTCAAATTTTTTTGATTAAAACTTGAACTATATTTCAATAAACACAAAAGTGTCGCAATAAGGCAACAAGCGAAACAAACAATATTCACTATTCAGCGACACATTAAAACAAAAGCATATTTCATGCCAGCAAAAAACAGCTTTTTCTCAAAAAAAGAAATAAAATCTTACTATAATATTTCCGGCACTCGCTTGATGACAGCCCTTTATTTATCTCCGAGGAGAATATTCCTTCTTATTTCCGCGGACGCCTTTATTCACCTACCCTAACCCATTGAAATCCTGTCTGATCTTGAAATTTTACTCATAGCCGCAGGCAAAAGACAATATTCCTGCTCAGTTCGAATGACAGTCTCCAGGGAAGCAAGTCCTGTTTTTTTTTAATAATTTATAAATCAAAAAAAATATCAACATAGACGCAAAAAAGGGAAACAGAAAAAATCTGTTTCCCTTTTTTTAATCTTTTTCCCGAAAATCCGGAAAAATAAAGTAACAAAACCAACATTAACCTATTGATATAATATCAATTTTTACACAAATTCCCTTTTCCAGAATCCCGGAAAAATAACTTTTTTCAGGAAAAACCAAACAAATAATTCTCTTACATTATAGGCAGGCCCATATACCTGCCTACGGCCTGCCTCATTTTACTATCGGCAAACTCAATGCCGAGCTGATAACGGTCTGCGTCCGAGTTTTTTTCACTCCATTTGATTTCACCAACTCCGGTAAGGTCAGGAATGGAAAAATCGGTGCCAAAGGTAAAGGCAACAACCCCGGGGGGCTGAACGTGGCGGCGGGTCTCCAGGCGAATGCCGCCCAGACTTAAATCAACGGTAAAGGCTTGATCATCCAGGATCTCAGCCGGATTCATGTCCTCATCACAGCTGAACAAAGTCAACTGGAATCGATCGGCAACACGGCGATATTTCCTTCTCCCCTCTTCGTCGACACAACCGAACCTGCGGGCAGTTTCCTGTAGAAGCTCTTCTCCCCTGATGTATTGATGACACTGGGTAAAACGGCTGGTTGTGCAAAAGATGGAAATATGATCAGGCATGGGAAGAAAGAGCCCTCCCTTGGTCATCTTGCACTCATTACTATTTCCATCTGTCCAGTAAGGACACTGTTTTGCTGAATAATTATGCAAGCTATTTGCTGACATTGTTGAGTAATCTCTGTAAGTATCTAAAATAAACGATAGCTCTAAAAATTGAACCATCATCCCCGAATGTAGTCATCAGGTATCCAGAAACGCGTAACTAACTGGATTCCCGCTAAAAATATGCGGAAATAACGACGAATGAAAGCTGATTTCTCGGAAAGGCGCAAAGAAAAAAATTCGCAACCTTTATGCCTTTGCGAGAGGCTTTCATGTAAACAAGTACTAATTACAAAGATAGCGCTGCAACAATCATACCTTGCTTAAAATTTAATTATTTCTGAGCATGAGAACAGGCCGCTGAATCACATTTTATGACAAATTTTCCAGATACCACTCAGCCGCCTGATCAAGTCCGTCTCTTACTGAAAATTTTGGCTCATAGCCCAGCAATCTTTTTGCCTTGCCGATATCGGCCAAAGAATGACGGACATCGCCGGGCCGAAAATCCCGATAGATGGGTTCAATTTTTTTTACGCCGGATCGAGAAACCGCCACTCTCTCCCGAATCATAAGAAACAGTTCCTTCAAGGTGGTTTTTTCACCAAAGGCAATATTATAGACCTGATTCAGGCCCTCTCTATTCTTCGTGCAGGCGGCGAGCAGATTGCCTTGAACACAATTATCGATATAGCAAAAATCACGGCTTGTCTCGCCGTCACCGTTGATAAAAAGCTCCTCTCCCCGTATCAAGGCGGAAAACCATTTCGGCATCACAGCCGCATAAGCGCCATTGGGATCCTGGCGTCGGCCAAAGATATTAAAATAGCGCAAACCGATACTTTTGAAACCATAGGTTCTGGCAAAGACATCCGCATACAGTTCATTGACATACTTGGTCACAGCATAGGGAGACAGGGGCTTACCGATTTTTTCTTCCAGCTTGGGAAGACCGGGATGATCGCCATAGGTTGAACTGGAGGCGGCGTAAACAAACCGTTTCACCTTTGCGTCACGGGCCGCTACCAGCATATTCAAAAAACCGGTCAGGTTGTTGTCATTGGTCAGAAGAGGATCTTCAATGGAACGTGGTACCGAGCCCAGAGCGGCCTGATGGAGGACATAATCAACCTGACTGCAGACCTTCCGGCAGCCACCAAGATCACGAATATCGCCTTTAATGAAGGTAAAACGCTGCCATTGTTCAGGTGTGACAAGCTCTTGAACCTGATCAAAATTATGCTGAAATCCAGTGGAAAAATTATCCAGGCCAAGCACCTTCTGATCCAGCTTCAACAGGGTCTCCAGCAGATTGGAACCAATGAATCCGGCCACTCCGGTAATCAGCCATTTAGCCGGTGATGACTTTAGTTCATCTTGCAGTTTTTCGTAGCGAGTCATATTTTTGTAATCAATCACGGGGTGAAATTCTCATTTTTTTGTGAAATGCCTTATTCTGTAAGCGGTCACATGTGCCGAAAATTGCCGTAAGCAGGGCGGGCGACTATACTTTTTTATAATCGCCAGAATCCTACACCGGTCTCTTTAATCTGTTCCTGATCAAAAGCGGATTTCACATCAACAAGACAGCCGCCATGCAACAGACGATCCGTGAAGTGCGTCACCTGTTTTGCCAGATACTCTTGATGCGGCACAGCTAAAATCAAGGCGCCTAAATCCTTCATATCCTCAAGACTGCAAAGAGTAATACCAAAAAAACTTTTCGCCTCCCGTGCCTCGGCCCGGGCATCATGTACCAAAACCTCAACCCCGTAAGTCCACAGTTCTTTTATTATATCAATCACCTTGGAGTTGCGCAGATCCGGACAATCCTCTTTAAAGGTCAATCCCAGAATACCGACTTTGACATTCCGGATGTTCAGGCCACCGGACAGCATGAGCTTGATGGTTTTTTCAGCAATGAATTTAGCCATACCATCATTGATCCTCCGGCCGGACAAAATAACCTCGGGATGATAACCGGTGGTTTCGGCCTTATAGGTCAAATAATAGGGATCGACGCCGATACAATGTCCTCCCACCAGACCGGGACGAAACGGCAGGAAATTCCACTTGGTGCCGGCCGCCTCCAGAACATTGAGTGTATCAATCCCCAGCCGGTCAAAAATCACTGCCAGCTCATTCATCAGGGCAATATTGAGATCCCGCTGGGTATTTTCAATGACCTTGGCTGCCTCGGCCTCCTTGATGCTCGCCGCTCGATAGATACCGGCGCCAATAATGGCATCATAGAGGACGGAAACCTTTTCCGCAGTCTCTTCCGTATCCCCGGAGACCACCTTGACGATTTTTGTCAGGGTATGTTCCTTGTCTCCGGGATTGATCCGCTCCGGAGAATAACCGACAAAAAAATCCCGCAGCCAGGTCATGCCCGACTCCTTTTCCAGGATGGGAACACATACCTCTTCGGTCACACCGGGATAGACAGTGGACTCAAAAATCACCACCGCCCCCTTTTTCATATTTCTACCCACGGTTTCGGTGGCTCTCTCCACAGGAGTCAGATCCGGCTGCCGAGCTGAATCTATAGGTGTAGGAACGGCAACAACGACAAAATCAGCCAATCCGATGTCCGCGGGATCCGTGGTAAAGGTAATCTGATCCGCCGCCTTGAATTCTCCCTCGGTGACCTCGCAATTCGGATCGAAACATTTTCTGTAACTTTCTATGGCCTCTTCTTTGATGTCAAAGCCGATTGTCGAAAATTTACCGCCAAAAGCAACGGCAAGGGGCAGGCCGACATAACCAAGACCGACAACGGCAATTGTGGGGGGCATTGCTTACTCCTTATTTTTTCTCATAGAGTTATTTTGAAACTCTGTGCTCTATGTTCGTCTTTTCAGGATTTATTCATTTTTGCCGAAATACCATATCTTTTGATCTTGTCATACAAGGCTGTCTTGCCGACATGCAGCTGGCCGGCTGTTTTTTGCACATTGCCGTTGTTGGTTTTCAAAAACTGCAAGATCATGTCCCGTTCAAAAGACCCCAGAACATCTTTCAGGGAACTGCTCTCGACATTTTCACACAACTCCTTGAAATAATTTCCTTTTAAGTTACCCGTCGGGTTAACATCAAAATAGAGATCCCGTTCTGTAATAATATTATTTTTGGCCATGAGAACAGCGCGCTGAATCACATTTTCCAGCTCCCTGACATTACCGGGCCAGTCATGCATCAGAAGACGATTGATAATCTTGTCCGGCAAAAAATCAATATTCTTCTTAAAGGCCTGACGATAATGGCGAACAAAATGTGTTGCCAGCTCCACAACATCCTCTTTACGCTCCCGTAGAGGCGGGATGAGAATATTGATGATATTCAAACGGTAATACAAATCCAGACGAAACGTGCCGTCCTGAACAGCCTGGGCCAAATCAACATTGGTGGCGGCAATCACCCGCACATCAACGCTAACCGGGCTATTGCCGCCAACCCGGATAATCTCGCCGTTTTGCAGGACACGCAGAAGGGAGGCCTGCATCCTGGGACTGATATCACCTATTTCATCGAGAAAGATGGTGCCGCCATGAACAATCTCGAACTTGCCTTTTTTTCTGGCGCTTGCCCCGGTAAAAGCACCTTTTTCATAACCGAACAAATCACTTTCCAGCAGATTATCATTTATTGCATTGCAGTTGACCTTAAGAAAGGGCTTGTCCCGACGGTGGCTGTTGTTTCTCACAAGGTCGGCCACAAGTTCCTTGCCGGTGCCTGACTCGCCGCAAATCAGAATAGTGGCATCCGAATCGGCAACCTGGAAAATCATATCACGCAGTTCCCGCATCTTGCGGCAGGAACCGATCATCTCATCGGTCTGGCCCGACTGTTTGAGTTGTTTTTTTAAATGATTGATCTGCTTGGAGAGATCCTTGCGCAAACTTTCACTCTCGCCCAGCTCATCGATTTTCTTCTGTAAAATCTCCTCGATATTGGCATGAAAATTCGCAATCTCCAACTCATGCTGTTTCCTTTGCGAGATATCCCGCATGACCAGCATAACCAGTCGGTCGCCCATATAGCCATGAAAGGGAACAAAGCTGTATTCAACATAAACGTCGCCGATCCGGGTCTCCACCAGATCACTGTAACTCTTGCCGTTGGTGGACAACCTGACGGGACATCGATCTTCACGACAGTCTTCAATAACGCAAAGGTTGCTCTTGCAGGTCTGTCCGCAAAGATCACCAATCGTCGAAATCGCGCTGGGATTCATGTACTCAATGACACAATCTTCACGGATGAGAATCACTATCTCCGGCATGGCATCAAGCAGGGCACGCCAGTTTTGCAGAAGCCGGTCAATCTCCTGCTTTGTTTTGATCAGTTCGTTATTCAAGGAAGACACTATGCTTTCCCTCTCTCCTCTTTCATTCAGTTTCTCCCCACGCCATAGTAAGTAAACCCCGCCTCTCTCATCTGCCCGGGACTATAGACATTGCGAAGATCAACAAATACCGGGGATTTCATACGGGACTTCAACTCCTGAAGATCAAGGGCCCGATACTGATTCCATTCGGTAAACAACACCAGGACATCGGCATTGTCACTTGCCTCATAGGCATTGTTAACGTAATTAAATTCAGGAAACATTCCAGCGGCTTCCTTCATCCCCTGGGGATCGTGGACCTGGATGAGGGCGCCCTTTTCATGCAGCGGCGGCAGAATTGTCAATGCCGGCGCGTCCCGCAGGTCATCGGTTTCCGGCTTAAAGG
Organism: Deltaproteobacteria bacterium; assembly: GCA_029933005.1. Classification (GTDB taxonomy): domain Bacteria; phylum Desulfobacterota; class Desulfobulbia; order Desulfobulbales; family SURF-16; genus JAGHCC01. Next base: position 6,088 of record JAOZOY010000080.1, on the reverse strand, counting down.
TCAGGCCAAGCACGCCGATTGTCTTGCCGGCCTCATCACCGCCAAGGGCCTGACGAATTTTTTTGACCATCATTGCTTTCTGGGCGGCATTAATTTCAACGGCCGCCTCAACAGACCGGGCCGCCACACCGTGCTCCTGGGCGATCCGCAGCAACGCCAGGGTATCCTTAGGAAAACAGGAGCCGCCATAGCCCGGGCCGGCATGAAGAAATTTACTTCCAATACGGCCGTCAAGTCCAACTCCCCGGGCCAACTCCACTACATCAGCGCCGACTTCTTCACAGATATTCGCCATCTCGTTGACAAATGAAATCTTCATGGCCAAAAAAGCATTGGAAGCATACTTAATCAACTCGGCGGTTTCAAGGCCGGTGATCACAAATGGAGTTGAGATGAGATAAAGAGGATTGTAAACTTCCTTCATAATTCCAGCAGCCCGCTCGGAATCCGTACCGATCACCACCCGGTTCGGCCGCATGAAGTCATTAATAGCCGCTCCTTCCCGTAAAAACTCAGGATTTGACACCACATTGAAATCCGCCTTGGGATTTTGTTCGCCAACGACACGGGCCACCTGCCGGGCCGTACCCACCGGCACTGTACTCTTATCGACAATCACGGTATAGCCATTCAGATGCGGGGCAAGATCCTTGGCTGCAGCATAAATATAGCTCAGATCCGCATAGCCGTCACCCCGACGCGAAGAGGGGGTGCCAACCGCGATAAAAATCGCCTGAGCCTCCGGAACACACTCCGCCAGATCCGTGGAAAAGGTCAAACGCCCCTCTTGAACATTTTTTTCCACCAGCCGGTCCAGTCCGGGTTCGTAGATGGGAATTTCGCCATTAAGAAGCCGCTCTATTTTAGATTTATCTTTGTCCATGCAGATAACACGGTGGCCAAATTCTGCAAGACAGACGCCGCTCACCAGTCCGACATAGCCGGTGCCAATCATTGTGATGTTCATTTATTTTTTCCTTTAACTATATAATTTCTCAATAAATGGTGCATACCTCAAACTCAATGCCATCACCCATAATAAGCGCGATACCACTCCACAAATTCAGCCAACCCGTCTTCAATGGTTGTGGCCGGCTTAAAACCAACCTCCCGGACAAGATCATCAACATCGGCATAGGTGGCCGGCACATCACCATTCTGCATGGGCAGAAAATTCTTTTCCGCCTTTTTTCCAAGACAATCTTCCAGCACTTCGATAAAATGCATCAGAGTCTCCTGCTGATTATTGCCGATATTATAGACATGGTAAGGGCAATAGCTGGTGGCCGGATCCGGGTTTTCCCTGTCCCAATCGGGATTAGGCTCAGGGACATTATGGATAACCCTGACAACGCCTTCGACAATATCATCAATATAGGTAAAATCCCTCTTCATTTGTCCGTGATTAAAGACATTGATCGGCTCACCAGCCAGAATGGCCCTGGTAAAAAGAAAATAGGCCATGTCCGGCCGACCCCATGGGCCGTACACGGTAAAAAAACGCAAACCTGTTGTCGGCAGGCCGTAAAGATGACTGTATGCATGGGCCATCAGCTCGTTTGATTTTTTTGTGGCGGCATAGAGGGAAACGGGATGGTCAACATTATCATGCACGGAAAAAGGCATTTTTGTATTGCCGCCATAGACTGAGCTGGATGAGGCAAAGACCAGATGCTTGACGCCATTATGGCGGCATCCTTCAAGGATATTGACAAATCCAACCACGTTGGAATCAACATAAGAATGAGGATTTTCCAAGGAGTAACGGACTCCGGCCTGGGCCGCCAGATTCATTACCGCGTCAAACCGGTGGCGACTGAAAAGATCCGCAACCCCCTGCCGATCAGCAAGATCGAGATGAACAAAACTAAAACCTTTTTGGGGAAGTAATTGATCCAGGCGGGCCTGTTTTAAGGCAGGATCATAATAGTCATTGAGATTATCAAGGCCAACCACCTCAAGGCCATCGGCCAGCAAACGCTTTGCCAGGAAAAACCCGATAAACCCTGCCGCGCCGGTGATGAGTATTTTCTTTATTTTCATGGTTTACTTATGGGTTCTTCCGTTATTTTGCACGACGAAAAAACCAAGATATTTTTTTTCTTGGAATCCGGGGTGCCTCATCCTTATTTATTGGAATCCGAGGAACCTCCACCTTACTTAAAGGCTTATTTTCCACCTCATAGAGCTCCTTCAAAACACTATATTTTTTTTGGAGATGGCTGATGAATGAAATTAACGTTTTTTTATGACTTTTCCTTTCTTTTTGAAGCTGGGAGTTCAGCTGAAGGACAAGATCATCCTTATAGTTTTCAGCTCTTTTTTCCAGCTCTTCAATCTGCCACTTTACCTGCATTTGAAGTTGCCGTATGTTCTCTTCAATAATTTCCAGGCGCTGCCTGTCCCCATCGGAGGCCAATCCATCTTTTACTTGATGCACTTCACCTTCGACGTTTTTCTCGTCATCACTAACTATCCCTATATCGCCTTTATCTTCAATAACCTGGTCAATAACAGATTGATCAATAATTTTCAGCTCGTCTGCATAGCCATACACCAGGGCGTGATCACACAGTAAATTGACTAACCGGGGAATACCGTTTGTCGCATTAAAAATTACCTTCACGGCATCAGCTGTAAAAATATCCGGAGAGCCTCCCGCCTTTTCAAGACGGGAAGCTATATACACCCCGGTTTCTTCATGAGTAAGAGGCATGAGGTGATAATTAACCCCAATACGTTGGTTCAATTGAGCCAGGGAGGGACGCTTCAATTTGGCTTTCAGTTCCGGTTGACCGACAAGCATTATCTGTAAAAGCAGATTATCGTCAGTCTGCAGATTGGTCAACATCCGCACTTCTTCAAGAACATCGTCCGAAAGATTCTGTGCCTCGTCAATGATAAGCAGAACCTTTTCTTTTCTTGCATATTTTTGTATGAGGTATTGATAAAGTGTTTCCAGATTTTTTGGCTTATCATTGGCAATCACCTCAAGTTCGAACTCTCGCAACACCAATTCTAAAAACTGATTGCTGGTGACGTTGGTATTAAAAATCACCGCCACATCCATCTCCGCTTCTATCTGGTTAAGGATATAACGAATCAAAGTGGTTTTGCCGGTGCCGATTTCTCCAGTGAGCAGAACAAAACCGGCACCCTCCCGAATACCATATTCCATGTATGTCAGTGCATTCTGATGTTTTGAACTGAAATAAAGATATTTCGGATTTGGTGCTATATGGAATGGTTTTTCTAAAAAACCGTAAAAATTCTCATACATGGTAAATACTCAAACAAAGAAGATGCGATAAAAAATACGTAACATTTAAGCCCTTGGCTATATTTGCTACTTTATTATTCCCGTACAAACGGAAATGAGAGATGGAATTCCAGTAGATGGAGAGTTGTATCGAAAAAAAAACCCAAAAAGGGGGTTGCACTCTATTGATCCTCAAGAGCATGTAATCTCCGGTACCTGTGATCGCTTATAGAATAAGGAATTACTCGAAAGCTTGGTGATTTTACCCCGTGATTGGTTACAAGGGCATTGCCCTCTCATGCGGTGAAGGCATTGTAACAGTAGAAAAAAATTTACATTCATAGGCCTCAGCAAGACCCATCCTGCATCAAACTTTGATTCATACTATCAAGAAACGTTGTAAGAATCCACCAAGGGTTATAGCCCCTGCTGGCTCTTACAAAACGTTATGGGCAACACCTGATCAGGCATAGGAGTAACCCGTATAATAATCATGCTCAATATTATCTTTCTTATTAAGAATAAATCCAAGAAATTTTTCCTTGGGAATCAATTCCAAAGATTTTTTGACCTCATCAATAGATGTTCTTCCCGCCTCAACCACCATCACTATGGCATCCATAAAAGGAGCAAATGCCGCAGTATCGGGACAGGCGAGGAGTGGCGGGGATTCAAGTAAAATATATCGATTTTTATAACGATTTTTCATTTCAACAAGGAGGGCCTTCATTTTTTGAGAGCCAAGCAGTTCCGTGCTGTCCGGCACAGGCTCTCCCCCTGAAATAATTGAAAGTTTCTCTATGCCCGGCCATACGATCAATTCATGCAGGGGAGTATCGTTACGTAGATAATCCACCAACCCTTCCTTACTTTCATAACCAAGATATTTATGAATGTCCTGTCTCCGTAAATCTCCGTCAACGAGCAGCACTGTCTGGTTCAACTCTTTGGCAAATGTACTGGCCAGGTTAATCGATGTCACTGATTTCCCCTCGCCCTGCAGCGCACTGGTGATCAAAAGAGTATTCCATTGCCTCTCCTGCATCCTCTGAATAATCTGGGTCCGGATCACTTTGTAAAGTTCACCTTCGCGGGCATCGGGTAATAAAGAGACGCAACGATTCTTTCTAAGAATTTCAGGATCAAGAATTACATGTCTTGATTCTGAATGAATAGGGATGACCACATCTTGTTTTTTGTTATGAGAAGGCTTTTCCGGGGACACCTGTGTTGTGGCGGGAGATGTTGCATGTCCATCAGGAGATGCCTGTTCAGGAGATGCCTGTTGGCGCTCTTGTTTCGCTCTATCGAGAGCTTTTCGCAAATTCATAAATTTTTCTCTAATTACTGATTGATCTCAAATGGAAAAACTAGTAACAGCGATGACAATTCCGGCAATAATTAAAAACAGACCCGCAAATACAATCAAGCGAAGTCTTCTTTTCCCGGCAATATCATCTTCAGTAATAATTTCAGGTATGCATCCTAAAACAGGAAAAGAGGTTTCACTGGCAAGCATATCCACATCGTATATGGAACGATCCGCATACTCCTGCAACGCAACGACACCTGTTCCTATCCCAAAGCCGGCAACAAAACCCAACAGAATGATAAGTATCCGGTTTGGCTTATAAGGGCCTGCCGGATAACTGGCAGGCTCCAGCAGTGTAAACCTCTCCCCTTTTTGCTCCTCTTCCAAGCCAAAAGAAACTTTTGACTCCATCAGCTTCTGCATGAGATCATTATATTTATTCTGGGTACTACTCCTTTTGAGCGTCAAGGCCCTGTACTCTTCTTCCACCCTGAGAGATGTTTCTATCCTTTTCCTGTAGACGTCTTCTTTCTGGGTATATTCAACAATCTGTCTTTCCAGGGAACGGATATCCCTTTCTATACTCGAGCGCTGTGATTTCAAGTTAACATAGGCTGGATTATCCAGATAACCCTGCTCGTTACGAGCCTTTTTAGGGTTTGATTTTAACTCAGCAATCTTCGCTTTTAACCTTACTACATCAGGATATGCATCGGTAAATTGACTTTGAAGATTAGCTAGAAGAGTTTCCATCTCCTCAACTCTCCTCTGGTCAGTTAACTCTCTACTGGCTTCAGGCATATTTGCCAGTTCCAATTTGACGTATTCAAGTCTCTCTTTTTTGCTCAGCAACTCCTCTTGTAATCTTTCCTTCTTAAGTTCCAAATTCTGTAAACTTTGAATATTGAGTTGAAGCAAGGAAGGCAACTCATTAATATACTTTTCCTTAAAGCCAGCAATTTCATTCTCAACAACAGCGAGGTCTTTCTCAATCTTACCCATTTCTTTTTCAAGAAATTGTGTGGTCTCTGCTGTCTGGCGCTTCCTGATCTTTAAATTTTCTTCAAGAAACATCGAAGCCAATAAATTCGTTACCCGCTGGGCCGTCTCAGGAGTATCGCTTTCGAATGAAAGGGTAAAGGCAATAGTTGCCATCATCGCCCTTCCAGTCCGTTGGTTCACAACCTCGACATCAATGTTCTTTATCTTAATATTCTTCTGGATCTCGGAAACAATTTCTTTAATCTGTTCTTTTTCAGACGAGTTCCCGGCCAGGCCAAGACGATTCACAATTTCCACAAGTGTTGTGGTACTCATAATTTTCTGCTTAATCGCCTGGATACGCTGCTCGGCATAACTTGTTACCGTCGCCCGCACAAAATCCTGAGGAATTTCCTGCTCCTCAATGAGTATTTTAGCTGTAGACATATAGCGGGGAGGAAGTAAAAAGGCTATTGCCAAGGCAACTGCAACAACAGCACAAAAGGGAATAGTAAAACTCCATTTTCTACGTTGAA
>JAOZOY010000079.1 GCA_029933005.1 Deltaproteobacteria bacterium | reverse complement strand
CTTTTTTCTGGTTGACAAAGGCGCATCTTTATATACTGTTTGTATATACAATATTAAAGCTGATGTTTGATTAGTGGGCAGGAACAGAAAGAGGCAACGCCCTGATAATAAAATTGATTATCAGGGTTGAGTCCGATTTAAAGAATAAAGTAAGCCGGCTTGCCAAGAGAGATCATGAATCATTTTTTCTCTTGAAATGAATTTCCGCGTCCGATGGGCGGATATATATCGGCACGGCAGTGGCAGTGTCCAGAAAATTATTGTTCCGCCATTTGCTAAGGGCAAGAAAGCCGATGGCGGAGGCCCTTGATTGAACGACTTGCGAAGGCGCGAACAGGGCATGTTTTCCCAGTTTTTCTTTGAAGAAATACGCATAGAGCTCAGCCCCGTCGCCTACAAGGATGACTGGTTCGGAAATTTGATCCGCTAGTTTTTGCGGGGTAATGGCCAGGTAATCAGATATTCTTTTAACTGTTTGACCCTCAGCCCGATAAAAAACCGCATACACCTCTTTTTTCCGCGCGTCCAGTACCGAACAGATAAGATGTTCGGCATAAGGCAGTTGAGCGGCAAGTCCATCAAGGCTGGATACGCCTATGAGGGGAAGACCAGCGGCCATAGCCAGCCCTTTGGTTGTGGCAAGACCAATGCGCAGCCCGGTGAAACTGCCCGGCCCCAGACTGATGGCTATTCCGTCAATATCTTCCCAGCTCATTCCGCAGTGTTGCATGATATACTCAATGGATCCCAGCAGCCTTTTGGAGTGGGTCATCCGGGAAAGGAGACTGAATTCGCATAAACACAGGTCACCTGAAACCAGTGCCACGCTGCCGCACAGGGTCGAGTTTTCAATGGCCAGAATCAGCGGCTTTGTCTGTTGCGGTTTTTTCTTTTTGTGGGCCATGGAGTGGTTGGAATAGAGTTATAGGTTTAGTAAAATCCCCCCTGACCCCTGTCATCCCTTGGCAAATATTCGTACCAGATCATTATAAAAAACAAAAATCATCAGGCTGATCAGCAGAAAAAGACCGAATTGCTGGAATTTTTCCAGGGTCTGTTGTTCAAGCGGTTTTCCTCGCAGTGCCTCAAGGCTGAAAAAGAACAGATGACCGCCGTCAAGCACGGGAACGGGCAAGAGATTCAGTATCCCAAGATTAATGCTGATCAGTCCCATGAAGTACATGAGGTTGATCCAGCCGGCCTCAAGCTGCTGACCGGCCATCTGGGCAATCAAAATAGGACCGCCAAGTTCGGAAGCAGGAACTACGCGCTGAACAATTTTAACGATTCCCATGACGGTAAGGTAGATAAATGTCCAGGTCTGGGCAAGGCCGGCCATGAAAGAGTCAGTAAGGGAACTTTTTTCATAAATAACCCTGGTGCTGCGGGAAATGCCGAGAATAAATCGTTTGCCGACCACTTCCCCGAAAATGCTTTTGACCTCATCCATCTCTGGCGTGCCAGTCAGGTAAAGGACCTCGTTGCCACGCAAGACCGAGAGCTTAACCTCCATGCCGTTACTGTCGCGAATCAACTCAGAAACATCCTGCCATTCCCTGGTTTCTATGCCATTAATTGAGAGAATGATGTCGTCGGCCTTGAGTCCGGCCGCTTCGGCCGGTGAGCCTTGTGTAACCGTACCGATTTGTGTGCCGGATTCAGGCTCAGGGATACCGGCAATGGCAAATATCAGGAAAAAAAGAAATACGGCAAAAAGCAGATTGGAGACAGGGCCGGCGGCAACGATAAGAAAACGCTGCCAGACCGGTTTTGCGGAAAAAGCACGGCCGGCTTCTTCCGGCGCCACCTCTTCTTGCGGTTTTTCTCCGGTCATTTTGACATAGCCGCCCAGCGGGAATCCGCTGATCAGGTATTCGGTTTCACCATACTTTCTGCCATAGAGTTTTGGCCCGAAGCCAAGAGAAAATTTAAGCACTTTGACATTGAAGAGTTTGGCAACAATAAAATGGCCGAATTCATGGACAAAGATCAGCAGACCGAGAACAATAATAAATGAGATGATTGAGTTCATTTTGATTAATTATTTTATTTTCAATAGGTTACAGACTTCAATCGTATCTTCTCAATAAGTAGTGGCAATCTAAAAAAATCTCCCTTTAATAAAGGGGGAGGTTGTCGGTATACCACCACTTATTGAGAAGATACCTTTAATCTTTTACCTTAATACTACTGAGTTGCCTTCATTGAGAATGCCTCAATGACGGACTCGGCCTGGAGTCTGGCCGCGAGATCGGCATCAAGAACGGTTCCAACATCCTTTACCTCTTCTCTTGGCAGCCGGCTGACGGTTTCGGCGACAACAAGTCCTATTTCGGGAAAACGGATTCGCTTGGCCAGAAAGGCTTCCACGGCCACTTCATTGGCGCCGTTTAAAACCGCAGGAAGTGTGCCGCCTTTCCTGCAAACTTGATAAGCAAGGCGCAGGGACGGAAAACGTTCAAAATCCGGAGCAAAGAACTGCAGATTTGGGCAGCTGTTCAGCTTTAAACGCGGTAAGGCAATTTTAAGACGTTCGGGATAGGATAGAGCATAACCAATGGCAATTTTCATATCGGGAATGCCCATCTGTGAAATAACGGAACCGTCCCGATATTCCACCAGGGAGTGAACAATACTCTGGGGATGAATCAGGACCTCAATATCCTCTACCGGGATGTCAAAGAGCCACCTGGCCTCGATTACCTCAAGCCCTTTATTCATTAATGTCGCGGAATCAATAGATATTTTTTTGCCCATGTCCCAGTTTGGATGATTCAAGGCCTGCTCGGGCGTAACCTGCCAGAGTTCCGTCATGTCTTTGTCGCGGAAAGGCCCGCCCGATGCGGTAAGGATGATCTTATTTATATCCTTTTTTCTGCCAGCGCCAAGGGCCTGAAAAATAGCATTATGTTCACTGTCAATGGGCAGAAGTTTAACATGATGACGCTGAACGGCTTCCATGACCAAGTCTCCGGCCATGACCAGGGTTTCCTTGTTGGCAAGAGCGATATTTTTACCGGCCTGGATCGCGGCAAGGGTAGGCATGAGGCCTGCCGCACCGACAATAGCGGAAACAACCGTGTCGGCATCTTTCAGGGTGGCTACGCGGATATTGCCTTCCTGGCCGGTGAAAATTTTTTCATTCCATCTGACGCCGAGGCTGGATGCCAGCTCCCGGGCCAGGTTGTCGTCCGCCACCGAGACAAAAGAGGGATTAAATGCCTCAATCTGGTCGCGCAAGAGGGCAATATTGGTCCCTGCCGCGAGTCCGGCGACCTTAAAGTGGCCGGGAAATTGGCGAACAATTTCAAGGACATTGCGGCCGATTGAACCGGTGGAGCCAAGTAAAGAGAGTATCTTTGTCATATTATTCCGCTATGAAGGGTATAAAAAAAGACCGGGGCTGTCATCAGCAGTGAGTCGATCCTGTCGAGGATACCGCCATGACCCGGCAAAATCGCTCCTGAGTCCTTGACGTTCATGGCGCGCTTCATGACTGATTCCGTCAAATCGCCAAGCACACCCAGACAGGTCAAAACAAGGGCGGCAAGAGAAAGCCGGTACAGGGAAATATCGGGTAACAGAAAAGCGGCAACAGCCATGCCTCCGGCCACACCTGCCACCAGGCCTCCTCCAAACCCCTCAATGGTTTTTTTGGGACTGACAGCAGGACAGAGCTTATGCCGGCCCAGTGATCTTCCGACGAAATAGGCACCGGTATCCGAAGCCACTGTGACGATGGTTAGAAAAAGAAGCCATAGCGCTCCTTTTTCTAAGGTCATAATTAAAATCAGGTGGGCCGGCAAAAAACCTCCATAAAAAATTCCAAAGCATGATTTGAGTAAAGCGTCAAAAGAATTTTGCCGGGCCGAATAGGTTCTGATCAGCAGGCCACTCATGATCATAAATCCGACAATGAGACCGGCGGCGGCATACTCAATTTGGCCTGAACAGGAGGCTAGTACGGGTAAAAGGCCACAGAAGACAAAGAGAGCTTGAAAGATTCTACCCTCCTGTCTCAGTGCCATGGCGTAATATTCATGCAGACCGATTGCAGCGGCAACGGTCAATACGAGCCAGATCAGAAAAAAGGAGTTAATATAGAGAAGAAGAAGCCAGCTGCCCATGGCCAGCAGGCCGGTGATAACTCTTGTTGTCATTGTTTTGGCATGTCCACTTGTAAAGCACTAGATCGCATCAGTTTGTCACGACAACCTGTTCACCTGTTTGGCCAAAACGTCTTTGCCGTTTTTGAAAATATCGTATCGCGGTAAAAAAATCGTCTTTACTGAAATCCGGCCATTTGATGTTGGTAAAGTAGATTTCTGAGTATGAAACCTGCCACAAGAGAAAGTTGCTTAATCGGGATTCACCGCCGGTGCGGATAAGAAGGTCAGGATCGGGAAGGCCGGCGGTATAGAGTCGGCTGGCCAGAATATCCTCGGTGATTTGTTTTGGTTGCAGTTTCCCTTCAACGCAGAGTTGTGCCATTTTGCGAGCTGCTCTGAGAATCTCGTCACGTCCGCCGTAAGAGAGGGCCAGATTGAGAATCATGCCGGAATTCGAGGCTGTTTCTTCAATGGACTTCCTGAGAACCGACAGGACTTCTTTCGGTAGATTTTCTTGCTGACCTATGCAGCGGAGCTGAATATCATTCCCCAGCATGGATTCTAGTTCGCTTTTCAGGTAGGATTTCAGGAGAGACATGAGACCGGAAACTTCTGAGGCGGGGCGTTTCCAGTTTTCCGTGGAAAAGGCATAAAGTGTCAGGACTGAAATTCCCATCTCCCGCGCCGTTTTGACAATTTTTTTAACTGTACCGGCACCGGCCTGGTGTCCTTTGATGCGCATCATACCCTTGGCCTTGGCCCAGCGGCCATTGCCGTCCATGATGATAGCAACATGTTTCGGCATATTCAGCTCAACTTTTTTCAAACTTTGTTCCGTTTCATTACGTTTTTTTATTGTAAAAGGTTGCTGTACAGGAGCAAAGTTTTTGAGGATGTGTTACCAAAAGTGAACGGCCTGTATTAAGGGCTCGCTTAGAAATAAATTCACATTTTAGAGGTGACACTGTAACACATCTTAGAGCGGCCTTATTCTGTCAGAATCCTCACGTAGCCAGCTAGGCTGTGGTTTTGCCAGCCCAAGCCTGCTGTAATCGTACCCGTTCACTGGATCACTAATTTATGGGAACCACAGTCCTTGTAAACGTTTACCTGTAATCTGTGTCACAATGCCCGCCTCAAAATGCCAACTTATTTCTGAGCGAACCCTAAAGGAATGGAGCTAAACCTCCATGACCTCTTTTTCTTTTTCAGCCAGAATAGTGTCAATTTTTTTGATAAATTCGTCGGTTTTTTTCTGGGCACCATCCTGAAATTTAAAAAGATCGTCTTCCGAGATTTCTTTTTTCTTTTTCTGTTTTTTTAAGGTATCAATGGCTTCCCTGCGGCAGCTTCGAATCGCAACGCGGAACTCTTCGCTGGTTTTTTTTACCTGCTTAACCAGCTCCTTGCGGCGTTCCTCGGTAAGTTGCGGAATAGAGATGCGGATGATTTTGCCGTCGTTTATGGGAGTCAGGCCAAGATTTGACTTGAGAAAGGCTTTTTCAATAACAGGTAGGGTTTGCGGATCCCAAGGCTGGATAACGATCATTCTGCTTTCCGGAATCGTCAGGGAGGCGACCTGGTTTAAAGGCATCATGGAACCGTAAGAATCGACCTTGATTCCGTCCAGCAAGGCTAAAGAGGCACGGCCCGTCCTGATTTTAGACAGATCTCGTCGATATGCCTCAAGACTGTTACCCATTTTTTTCCCCATTACTTCGAGCACGTCATTCATTGTCGTCTCCCTTTAATAATGTACCAGCCACATTACCACAAACGGCCTTTTTGATGTTGCCGGCAATATTCATATCAAAGACAATAATTTTTTTATTGTTATCCATGGCTAGCGAAATAGCCGCCGAATCCATCACCTTCAACCTGCGTTGCAGGGCCTCAGAGTAATTAAGTTTGTCGAATTTAACGGCATCATCAAATTTCAGTGGATCCTTATCATACACACCGTCCACCCGGGTGGCCTTGAGAATAACGTCGGCATTGATTTCAAGACCACGAAGAACCGCAGCTGTGTCCGTGGTAAAATAGGGGTTGCCGGTGCCGGCCGCAAAAATGACCACTTGCTTTATGGCCAGACATTCCATGGCCCGCCTTCTCGAATAAGGTTCACAAACGGTTTCCATGGGAATGGCCGACAAGACCCGGGATGGGATTTTGTGCTGTTCCAAGACATCCTGCAGGGCAAGACAGTTCATTACCGTGGCCAGCATACCCATGTTGTCAGCGCTGGCCCGGTTCATGCCCGAGGCAAAGCCGGCAACACCTCGGAAAATATTGCCGGCGCCTATGACAAGGCCAAGTTCACCGCCAAGTGAGGTAATGCCCTTGATCTCGCGGGCCAGATAGGTCAGCATGTCATGGCTGATTCCAAAGGCTGATTCTCCCATCAGGGCTTCGCCACTTAATTTCAACAGAACTCTTTTGTATTTGCATGTTTCAGTCATGACATCCTCTTACCCAAGACTCTGTGTGAAAAAAATAGGCGAGAGCCGGCAGTCCCGCATCCCGGTGGAGAAAAATAAATATTTCGGAACCGTGATTTGTGATTTCTGTTTTGTTAATCGAAAAGCCGCAATCAGAAATCCAAATTGGAGCGGTCCTAAGCGCCGACCTGGAAACGGGCAAAACGTTTAATTGAAATATTCTCTCCGAGACTTGCAATCAGCTCGTTCAGTAAATCATGAATGGATTTGTCGGGATCTTTGACAAATTTTTGTTCCATCAGGCAGACTTCCGAGAAAAATTTATTGATTTTTCCCTCAACGATTTTTTCAACAATATTTTCAGGTTTACCGGAGTCCAGCGCCTGTTTTTTGTAAATCTCTTTTTCCCTGTTGATCGTCTCCTCGGGAACATCTTCACGCGTGATCGAAATCGGATTAGTTGCGGCGAGTTGCATGGCTATGTTGTTGGCAAACTCTATAAACGAATCGGTTTTGCCGACAAAGTCTGTTTCGCAACCCACTTCAACCATGACGCCGAGTTTGCCTCCGGCATGAATATAGGTCTGGATGACACCTTCACTGGTCGCCCTGTCCGCTCTTTTCGCGGCCACGGCCAGACCTTTTTGGCGGAGAAAATCAACAGCTTTCTCCATGTCGCCTTCAGTCTCACTAAGGGCTTTTTTGCAATCCATCATTCCCGAATTGGTCTTGTCGCGGAGTTCCTTCACCATCTGAGCGGTAATTTTCACTTCTTTTTCCTCTTGATATTTTTATTTTTCGTTACTATTCAGGTTGGTTAGACTGTAGGCCGTTGGTTTCCGAAGTCGGTTTATACTCTGTTTTTAAGGGTATTGTTTGTTACACTGCTTCGCACTGTAACAGGCTTATTTCTCCTACAGTCTAAATGCCTATCTTCTTAAAAAACAAATGTCTGGATCGGTAAATCACTTCGCTCGCACTGTAGACCATACGACTTCGACTGACAGTTGAAAAAACGTGTTGAATGACTGGCCGGTCGCTTTTGTAAAATGGTACGCAATTCAGAGAATGATTTTTCTGAGAGACAGTTACTTAAAGTAAATGTGCGGGCTCTAAGCCTCAGCCTCAACTGTTTTGTTATCCGGAGAATCCGCCTGACCGGCGGTTGCCATGGCCTCGGCAAGTTCCGGATCGGCTTCCACCTGTTCTCCGCTTTTGATCTTGCCGGCCAGGGCCGCATCGGCGATCCTTGAGGTGATGAGTTTGATGGAGCGGATGGCGTCGTCATTGCCCGGAATTGGAAATGTCAGTCCGTCCGGGTCGCAGTTGGTGTCAGCCATGGCAATGACCGGAATATTCAGCCTGTTTGCCTCGTCAACGGCAATTTTTTCACGTTTGGGGTCAACAATGAAAAGAGCAGACGGTAATCCTTTCATGTGTTTAATGCCGCCCAGATTGCGCTCGAGTTTGATCAGTTCTTTTTCCATGCGCAAGGCTTCTTTCTTTTTATATTGATTAATCGAGCCGTCTTCACGCATAGCTTCGATGGATTTCATCCGGTCAACGCTTTTTTTGATGGTTTGAAAATTGGTAAGCATGCCGCCAAGCCAGCGATGATTGATATAAAACATACCGCATCTTTCGGCCTCTTCCTTGATCGTGTCCTGGGCTTGACGTTTGGTGCCGACAAACAGAATGGAACCACCTTTGGCGGTACAGTCAACAACATTTTCATACGCCTTGTTAAACAGAGGCAGAGTCTTATCGAGATTGATAATATAAATTTTGTTTCGAGCGCCAAAGATGTAGGGTTTCATCTTCGGGTTCCAGCGGCGGGTTTGATGACCAAAATGCAGACCGGCCACCAGCATCTCTTTCATTGTAATGTAAGCCATGGTTTATTCTCCTTTTTTGGTTAGGCTTCCATCCCGTTATCCCAACCCTTACGGGCACCAGAGAGAATTTTTCAGGGATGTGTAGTGTGAAATCGCAAACTTATACCATTGTCTTTTTCTTTTTGCAAGACGTTAGGGTCAACTTGAACAAAAAATCCTTGACACGTATAGAGAAAGAAAGCACATTAAATAATTTGAATGAAGGAATAAGAACCTATGCGTCCGGGTATTTTTTTAGATAGAGACGGTACCATTAACGAGCAGATGGGCTATATCAACCATATTGATCGTTTTCAAATGCTGCCTCAGAGCGCCAGGGCAATCCGATTGCTTAATGACAGGAACATTCCGGTGGTGGTGGTGACGAATCAGTCAGGTCTTGCCAGGGGGTATTTTCCGGAGTCTTTGCTGGTGGCGGTTCATGTCAAGATGGAGCGGGAGCTTGCTGATGCAGGCGCGCATGTTGATGGAATTTATATCTGTCCCCATCATCCCGAGGCAAAAGAAGAAAAATTTCGGCTGAACTGTGACTGTCGTAAACCGAAAAACGGTTTGTTTCTCGCGGCGGCTCGGGATTTAGACCTTGATTTAAGTAAGTCCTATGTGGTCGGTGACCGCTGGTCGGATCTCAAGGCCGCTGCCGCATGTCAGGCCAGGGGAATTCTGGTTCTGACGGGTTATGGTCGGGGTGATTACGAGTACATCGGACCCGCACAGAAGATTCAGCCTGATTTCGTTGCCGAAGATCTCCTTGATGGCGTGCGTTGGATTTTGCGGGATTTGGATTCATTCAGCGAATAGCCGTTAGCTCATAGCTGATGGTTCATAGCAAAATCAACACCCATGACCCAACACCCATCAACGATTACTCGAAAGTAAAGACGATTTCATTTTTTTTGACAAGGCCTAACTCTTTTCTGGCAACCTTTTCAAGATAGTCGGAATTATTTTTCAGTTTTTCAATTTCCTTCCGTAACTGCAGATTTTTTTCTCTTAACTCCTGATTCTCATTGTTGGCAGTCTTGATTTCTTTTTTGAGATGATAGTATTCTAATGCGCCCTGGGGAGAAAAAAGAACCCAGGCCGTGGTCAGGGAGAAGGTCAGGATCGTGACCAGTATGATCCTGCGCCGTTCTGATTTGTTGAGCTGCTGAAAGAGTGATTTTAGTGACATATCTGATTTTAGAATTGATTTATATCAAGATTTATTTATGAACTACACTATTTTTTTTTAATGGAAAAGAAAAATCAGGATTAGAGAGGAAAATGATTGTAAATGGCAACATAAAGAAAAATGTTTTTCCTGTTTATATGGTCAGCGCCTGTCTGATGGGATTAAAGACGCGTTATGACGGCTTGGTGAAGCCTTGTCGGCAGTGCAGGATGGAGATTGAGGGCGCAATCTGGATTCCTGTCTGCCCGGAACAGCTCGGCGGTCTTGCAACCCCGCGGATAGCCGCCGATTTGACCGGCGGAAATGGACGGGATGTCCTCGATGGCCGAGCCCGGGTGATCACCAGGGAAGGAAATGATGTAACCGGGCAGTTTATCGAGGGAGCCAGTCAGGTGCTGGCCATTGCCATGGCCCAGCCGATCAACGGCATATTTTTAAAATCAAAAAGTCCATCCTGCGGCGTTCATTCCGTGCTGGGCGTGACAGCTGCCCTGCTCAGGGAGCATGGATTTTTAATAAAAGAGTTTTAGTTAGTTGATACGCAGCAGTTTTAAGGTCATAATACCTGCCTCGTAGAGAATATAAAGAGGCCCGCCCATGAGCAGCATATTTACCACATCCGGGGTAGGTGTCAGCATGGCGGCCACAATACTGATTACAAGCACGGCGTAACGGCGGCCTTTTTCAAATGATTTTCTCGGACATATACCAACCTTGGCGGCAAAGACCATGAAAATCGGCAGTTCAAAGATAAAGCCGAATGCCAATACGAAAATAGTCACAAATGAAACGAATTTCCCAACTGAAATTAATGATTGGAGCTGTTCCGATTCAAAACCGAGCAGAAATTTGACCCCGAAGGGCAGGGTGATAAAATAACAGAAGAATGAGCCGGCATAAAAGAGCAGGCTGGTGAAAAAGACAAACCAGATGCAGTTGGATCTGGAGAGGTGAAATGGTTTTGCCAGTCCTTTCCAGAAACAGAAAATGATTCCCGGCATGAGGACGAACAGGCTGACAGACAAGGCAATTTTAACATGGGCCAGAAAGGGCTCGGCCACCGTGAAAAAGGCCAGCTTCTGGCGCAGGTGTGTCTGGATTAATACAAAAATTCGGGGAGAGAGAAAATAGAAACCCGCGGTTCCCCCGGCAATGGCCAGTCCCAGAAAGAGAATGGTCTTCCGCATTTCCGAGACAAATTGGGCAAAACGGTGAATTGGCGTTCCAGCCGGCAGGCCGGCTGTTTTAGTTTTGTTACTTGAGGTTGATTGGTCTATCTGTGAGTCTGGCAATTTTTGTTGACGTCGTTAAAAAAAACATTTTGAATTTTCGGAAATTTTGGCGGGCAACCAGGCCTCTACTCAGTCACCTTGCGGTTTTGCCCTACTTTCCTACTTCTTTACCTCTTTGTTTCCCAGCTTTCTCTTATAAAAGATGCTCCCGAATGAAGTCAATGCCGTTTCTGAAGAGAGCAATTCCCTGGCCCTCTTCCGGTAGTTTTTCCCTGGTCCAGCGTGGATGATTTGTCCTGTGTAGAAAGGCTTCGGGATGAGGCATCAGGCCAAACAGACGGCCGCTCGGGTCACATATTCCGGCAATTGCGTTCGGTGAACCGTTAGGGTTATATGGATATTCCATGGTCGGTTCAAGGGTTTCCGGATGGGCATAACGCAAGACGACCAGATTATTGTCTTGAATACGCTGCAACGTGGCGTTGTCTTGAGTGACAAATTTTCCCTCGCCATGTCGAATCGGATAATAAAGATGATTCAGGCCCGTGGTGAAAACGCAGGAGGATTTTTTGTTGACCAGAAGATCCGCCCATCTGTCCTCAAAACGGCTGGAATCATTGTAGGTCAAACTGACGGTACGCAGGTCATACTGTTTATCCAAACCAGGCAGCAGTCCCATTTTGACCATAAGCTGAAAGCCATTGCAGACGCCGAGAATCAATTTTCCTTCCCTGACAAAGCGAATTAGCTGGTCTTGCATTTTTTCTCCGCTGTTTTTTATCGTGGCGTATTTCATGCGGTGAGCCCCTGCCTGACCGGCGCCCAGATCGTCACCGTCCAGAAAACCGCCCGGCAGGTTCAGGAAATGATAGTCGTCAAGGGAGTAATCTCCATAAATCAGTTCACTGATATGGACAATATCAACCTGCTCGGCGCCGCCAAGCCTGCAGGCATACGCCATTTCATTTTCACAGTTTGTTCCATAACCGGTGAGTACAATAGCCTTGACCTGGTTGTTCATGAGTGATCCTAAGCGAAAAGTTTATTTTTCAGCCAGTGGATGGCATATTTCAGCAAGGCTTCATCATCGTCAGCCTCGAGATTCGCATTTTTCTCCAGGAATCCGTCCAGATTGTAAAGGGTATCCAGAAACAGCTGTTGCTGATCCCTGGAGAGTTTTATGCCGTTTTTAATTTTAACATGCTGGAGTATCACCATCATCTCATCATTGAGCCTGTTATAAGGTTCCAGCCCCTGATCAATGACCCAGGTTTGAATGGTCTGCTGGTCCGGTTCCGAGAAGCCGTGACAGTGAGGTTCGGTGAGCAGGATGTGGATGATTTTACTCTGGCCGAAAAGGTTACGGCTGGCCCCACGTCCCAGAGGATAGATGCGGCAGGCCCCTGGTCGTCCCTCATAGACCGTGCAGCCTTTTTTCGTTACAAATGGGCAACTGGCCTTGCCGTCATCCACCATGCCGAGATAGACTCTGGGGAAAAGATCCTCCTCGTCGGATTCAACCAGACAGTACTGTTCCAGAAATTCGGCTGAGGAAAGTTTCAGTTTCTTCCTGAGCCGCAGGACATCATAGGGCGTCAGGGCCAATTCCAGCTCCCGGCAGCAATCCGTGAAGCAGTCGATGCCGGGGTGACAGTTAAAATGGAAGATTTCTCCGTCGGCCAGCTCACTGATGTATGAAGAAAGTTCGGTTTTCATTTTTTATTCATTTCGGCGCCAGAGATAAAGCACAGGACTGGCAATAAAAATCGAAGAATATGTGCCGACGATCAGTCCGGCCAGCAGGGCAAAAGAAAAATCATGGATCACGGTGCCGCCGAGAAAAAAGATAGCGATCAAAACCAGGGCCGAGGTCAGTGAGGTGACAACAGTCCGGCTAAGAACCTCATTGATGCTGAGATTGATGATGGAGCTGAAATCAAGGCGCAGATTGTCCTTACGCATATTCTCACGGATCCGATCAAAGACGACGACCGAGTCGTTCAATGAATAGCCGGCCAGGGTGAGCAGGGCGGT
>JAOZOY010000142.1 GCA_029933005.1 Deltaproteobacteria bacterium | reverse complement strand
ACCTACGAAAAAACATCATTAAATCCATACAATACATTAACCCGGAAAGTTGAGGATTAAATTTTCAGAAAACCTCCCACGAATCAACAACCTCAGGGGATTCGGATCCGTTTAAAACTGACACCGGAAAACTTGTCAAAAAGCATTTACAAAATCAAGGACTATCTTATCTTTCAGTATACTCCTGTCAATCCTGGCAAACTGCTTATGCTTAACAAGAACAGCAACAATATCTGCCTGGGCTATCGCCTGGTCATGAGAACAAAAAACCACATCATCTAAGCCTTCCGGCAACATGTGAATATTCGGTTCAGACGCATAAACAGTACCAACCTGGCTCGAAGCAAGTCTTTTCAGTATCATCAGTGCCGGGCTTTCCCGCATATCATCAATATCAGGCTTAAAGGTCAATCCAAGAATAGCGATATTCGGATCACGAAAACGCTTGGCCTTTGTTATAATTTTCTCAAGAACATACTCAAACTTAGAGTCATTCACATCACGAGCGCATCGAATCATGCGTGCTGTTTCTGGTGATCGATTGATAATGAACCAGGGGTCAAGAGGAATGCAGTGCCCACCCACTCCCGGCCCGGGTGAAAGAATATTGACTCGAGGATGACGATTCGCCAGCTCAATCAACTCCCAAACATTGATCTTGATTTCATCACTGATCATTGACAATTCATTGGCAAAGGCAATATTTGAATCCCGGTATGCATTTTCAGTGATTTTGCTCATTTCTGCTGTACGGCTATCGGTCAGGAAGCATTCTCCCTGGACAAAAATACGGTATAAATCAGCGGCCCGATCCGCGTCCCCCGGTGTAACCCCACCCATGATACGGTCATTGTCCACGAGTTCCCGCAGGACCTTGCCCGGAAGCACTCGCTCCGGGCAATATGCCACTTGAATATCAGCCTTTTCACCAGCTGTATTGGGAAAAGACAGATCAGGCCTGGCATCGGCGAGTTGTTCGACCATTTGTTCAGTGGTTCCAACCGGACAAGTTGATTCCAAGATGACTAAATTCCCTTTTTCCAAAACAGGGGAAATGGATTTTGCCGCGGCAAAAACATAACTCAGCTCCGGAGACTTTTCGTCAGTGAGCGGTGTGGGGACAGCAATTAAAAAGGCATCGGCAGGTTCCGGGCGGACAACAGCTCGCAGTTTGCCGGTCTGTACTGTAGCACGCACCAGGATATCCAAATCAGGCTCGACAATGTGGATTTTCCCCTGGTTAATTATATTGACAACGTTTTCCGAAACATCAACACCAATTACTTCCACATTTCGACTTGCAATGATTGCCGCAGTCGGCAGACCTATATAGCCAAGTCCAACAACTGAAATCCGATTAAAGGTCGTTTGCATTCTCTAAAACCTCCAAAATACGTTTTGAAGCCATACCATCACCATAAGGATTATGGGCCATTGACACTTTCCTGTAAAAATCAACGGAATCTAATAATTTTTCTGTTTGAGACACTATTTTTCTCGTGTCTGTCCCAACGAGCAGCACTGTACCAGCTTCAACAGCTTCAGGCCTTTCCGTCGTCTCCCGCATAACCAGAACAGGCTTGCCAAGCGATGGAGCTTCCTCCTGCACTCCGCCTGAATCAGTAATAATCAGATACGATTTCTCCATCAGGTAGACAAAGGGCAGATAGTCAAGCGGGTCTATAAGGAATATATTTGAACTGCCGGACAAAAAACGGTGCACAGGCTCCTGGACATTGGGGTTAAGATGAACCGGATAGACAATCTCTACATCTTTCCGTTTACCGATCTGCTGTAATGCTTTGCAAATATTGTCAAATCCAGCCCCAAAATTTTCTCTTCGATGTCCTGTTACCAGGATAAGCCGTTTATTGTCATCACGAAAAGGAAGCATAGACTCCATTTTTTCTGCAACACCATCGGACTTCAGGTAGGTGACAACATCAAAAAGGGCATCTATTACAGTGTTGCCGGTGACGAAAATTCTGTCTTCAAGAACATTCTCTCTAAGCAAATTTTCACGGGCCTTTTCGGTCGGGGCAAAATGAAATGTTGTTAAAGCACTGGTCAATTTACGGTTCATCTCCTCCGGCCAAGGGGCATAAATGTTTCCAGTGCGCAATCCAGCTTCAATATGCCCCACTGAAACGTGCTTATAGAAAGAAGCAAGACTCGACGCGAAAGTTGTTGTTGTATCACCATGAACCAGGACAATATCCGGCTTGAATATGTCAATCGTCTTTTCAACCCCGGCAAGCACTCTGCTTGTTATATCGCTCAGGCTTTGCCTTGCCTGCATGATATCCAGATCAAAATCAGGCGTAATATCAAAAAGATCTAAAACCTGATCAAGCATCTGCCGATGCTGGGCAGTGACGCACACGGCCACCTCAAAAATATCAGTCCGCTCTTTCAGCTTTTTCACAACCGGAGCCATTTTGATGGCCTCAGGCCTGGTTCCGAAAACAAACAGTATTTTCTTGCGATGTGCTTTCACTTAATGATTACCCTGACATGAATATTTGTAAAAGATCACCAGCACCTCATCTTCGTCCATTTGTGGCCTTCTCGAATAACACCAGTATGCTTCTAAGGCCCAAATGAACGAATCTAAGGCACTGGTGATCTTTTACACTCCGAGTTTCCCTAAGTTATGTAACCCTTGGTGAACTGATTACGAATATTTTTTCTGTATCACTCGAAGAAGAAAATGGGGGTTGGAAACCAGATTTCTCCTCCATAACCGCCCGGGCTGCCTACAAAAACGCGGCAGCCATTCCAGTCCGCACTTCTGAAACAACGGATGTGACCTCTTCACCGTCCCTGCATAAAAATCAAAAACAGCCCCGATGGCACCGATGAATTTCACGCCTTCCAGGCTTTCTTTATTTGTTAAAATCCACTTTTCCTGCTTGGGTGCGGTCATGCCGACCCAGAGCACATCAGCCTTGGCTTCGTTGATAATTTCAACCATACGGCGATTGTCTTCATCATCAAATTCTTTTTTGAATGGGGGTGAGTAGCAACCGGCCACCCGCACATGGGGGAATTCTTTTGCCATTTTTTCTTTAATTATAGCCAAATTATTTTCCGTTGAGCCAAGAAAAAAACATGATCGATTTTTTTGCGCATTCATGACGGAGGTAAGTCCTGCAAAAATATCAAAACCGGTAATACGCTCTGTAATGACGCCCCCAAGAATTTTCGAGGCAATAATGATGCCGACTCCATCGGGAACGATAAGGTCTGCATTGAAAATAGCTGTTTTAAATAAGGAGTCTTTTTGAGCTACTTCAAAGGAATGTGGATTTAAGCAAACAAAATATTTCTTTTGCTCCCCTTTTTCTATCCACTTAAAAATAGAGTCAATACAAGTTTCCTTCGAGGAACTAACTACTTGATATCCAAGAATATTTTCTGATG
>JAOZOY010000078.1 GCA_029933005.1 Deltaproteobacteria bacterium | reverse complement strand
TTTGCCAATCTTGATGGTCCAGGGCAAAGTCACAATGAAACTTTGATGCTCTCGTAAAAACTATTTTTTTCACTGCTAAATCAATGAGTTATTATGCTCTGCGTGTCGTGCTCGTTGATTTTTACGAGACCGACAATCTTAAAAAGATGAAAATGATGGTGACATTGCCGGGGCAAGTAAAATATGATAATTCTTATATCTTTGTTAATTTTAAAGCTGATCGTAAAAAATGAACCTAAACACATTTACCCTTTATCCAGCTCCTGCGGAAAACCAAGAGACCCTTGTCTTTTTTCCCGGCTGGGGCTTTGACGGACGAATAGTCACCCTGGCCCCCTCCCTGTCAGAATTCTCTCTGATCTCACCTCTTTCACTCCTCAATCCCATCTCATTGTGCTCCGACCTGACCACTTATCTTGATGAAAAAAAGATCAACAAAATCATCTTGGTCGGCTGGTCTATGGGCGCCAATCTCGGCCTTGATTTCTGCAGAAACTATCCGGACAGAGTCTCGCAACTGTACCTGCTGTCCATGCGCGCGTCCTGGCCTGATGAGGAGATCAAAAATATCCGGGCAGGTCTCCACGCTGATCCTCATGGATTTATGACCGGCTTTTATCGAAAATGTTTCCTCGGTCATAAAAAAGATTACCTTCATTTTATGAAAAAAATAAAAAACCATCTGCCTGTTAATCTGAATCTTCTTGATACCGGACTTCATTATCTGGCCGCTTATCGCCTTGACAGCCGCCCCCTTCCCACCATTAAAATTAAAATCATCCACGGCGCAAAAGATGTTGTCGCTCCTGTTGCCGAGGTGCCATCCATTGCCGGGAGCACGCAAAATATCATCCCCCATGCCGGCCATCCGGTTTTTCTTACTCCGTCTTTCTCGCTGAAGCACAAAATGCGTAAAGAAACAGTTCGGCGAAAATTCTCCAGGGCGGCAGACACCTATGATGAACACGCCCATGTCCAGAAAGAGACGGCTCAGCGGCTTTTTACCCTTTTACCGAACATACGGTACAGGACAATTCTTGAAATCGGCTGCGGCACCGGAAATTACACCTCCCTGCTGTTGAAAAAACTACCGGAAGCCCTGATAACCGCCCTTGATTTTTCGCCGGAAATGATCCAGATAGCACAAAAAAAAACAGGCTCACATCATGTTCACTTTCTTTGCCGCGACGGAGAAAATTACCTGACCGGAGACACAGGCTGTTTTGATCTGATCACCAGCAATGGCGCCCTGCAGTGGTTTGATCGCCCGGATCTGGCCTTTACACATATTCAAAAACGGTTAGCCAGCTCCGGACTTTTTCTATTCTCCATTTTTGGTCCGGAGACATTGCAGGAACTCCGGCAGGGATTTGATGCTGTCCTTGACATCCCGATTGAATTGCCGGCCGCCTCCTTTCCGGACAGGAAAAAACTGACCCGCTCCCTGGAAGCTGTTTTTGATCATGTGGAAATAGACGAATTGCGTCTGACAAAAAAATACGATTCCCTCCTCCATCTTCTCCGTCATTTACAAAAAACAGGCACTGGCGGGTTTCAGGAATCAGGACCTGTTTTAACGCCCAGTCGGTTGAAAAAGCTGGATCAGTGGTTTTCCAGACAAAACAGCTACCGGCTGACTTATCAGATATTTATGATCAGATGCTGCGGAGGAGCAGGAAACCAAGTAAACAGATAAGCAGATGACAAACGTTTTTTATGACGCCAGGGAACAAAAAAATATGAAAAAAAACAGCAACTCAATTTTTATAACCGGCACAGACACTTCGGTTGGAAAAACCTTTATTGCCGCACTTCTCTTAGGGTTCTTGAGAGAGAATAACATTGATGCCGGCTATCAGAAATGGATCTCCTCCGGTGGTCATGAATGTGAGGATCTTCATTTCTGTCTGGAAAATAACGGTCTGGAAGTCAACCCGGACCTTGAGGATCTCCAGGCCGTGTATCGTCTCGGCTATCCGGCCTCACCCCATCTTGCCGCTGAAATGGAAGGAATCAAAATCGATCCTGAGCTGATCCTTGCCCGCTGGCAGGAATACAGCCGCAGGAAAGAATTGCTTGTGGTTGAAGGTGTCGGCGGCCTGCTCGTGCCGTTACAACGTAATCTGTTGCTGGCGGATTTACTCGATCGCATCAAGCTGCCGACATTGCTTGTCGCCCGCAGCGGACTTGGCACGTTGAACCACACTCTGCTGAGCCTTGAAGCTCTGCGCAGCCGGGATATCCCGCTACTGGGCGTTATTTTTTCCGACGCTGAAAATGATGCGGAGTTTGATGAATTGCTTCTTAGCGACAATCAGCGTACTATTGCCGAGATCGGCCGGGTAAAGGTCTTTGGCCGTGTCAAACGGTGCGTTGATTTTACAGAGGCAAGGGAGGAGTTCAGGCCTGTCGGCCAGTCAATTTTACAAACACTGAAACAAAAAAAAAGTCTGGGACTTCAGAACCAATAGATTTAAAGCAAGACCTTATGGAAAAAGGAAGAACTTGATGGGAAAAAGGCGGTCAGGTGGTATGTTCCGGACAGAAAAGCTCATGCATGGTCTGAATCAGCTTCAAAATGCGATAATCATTAATCCGATTATAAATAAAATTTGCATCTTTTCTATAAACAATAATACCGTGATTCCGCAGGATGGAGAGATGCTGGGAAACATTGGCGTTGGTGGTTTTGACCTCGGATTGAATATCTCCAACCGTCATTTCATTATCCTGCAAAAGACAAAGAATTTTCAGACGAATGGGATGAGCCATAGTCTTCAATAAACCTGAAATCGCTTCAACGTCTTCATTTCGCACCTGAGTACTGTTTCCAGGCATCATTTCATTATTTTCTTCGCTGCTCATAACCGACTTCAATTCCGGATCAAAATAATTTAAACCCCGCCAGGCTGGAAAAAACTCGCCACAGAGCTCACAGATGTAGCAAACTGTAATAAAAAAGAGATTTTTTTATGAACTTTTTTTTTACGATACATCAAGTTTGAATATTTAACTTAATATCAAGGAAATCATTTGTAAAGAAGTAAGTTGCCACGCAGACACAGATAGCACTCCTGGTAACCGTTCACCAAGAGCACTGATTTCGGCAAATTTCATAGCCGAAAGCGTTTACCAGTGCCTTTGTCGTTCATTGGGCCTGCGCAGCATACTGATACTATAAGCAGGCCAGGTAAACGACTGTGGAGGCTCCGGATACTCTGCCGGTGATCCTTTACCATGAAACCACAATCTCATCGTCAATGGAGCTTTTCAGCAACATGGCCGCATTGCCGCGATTGACAGCGATTTCAAGATAATCCCGGCTACCGAAAAGAGCCAGCAGTCCCCCCTCGGAAACATCCTCATAGCAGGCTCGTATTTCCGCCATCCGTGCACCGATTTTCACGCTAAAAAGTGACAAATCGTCTGAGTAATTACCAGGAAGCATGCTCCGATGAATATCGGTAATCAAATTTCCAAAATGATCAATCCCGATGACGCTGCCGGCCACTTCCCTCTCCGCGATCCGCGCTTCCGATAACGGCAGAAGAATGATTTCGTTGTCGGCAAGCCCGGGACCGACTTCGGCCGGATCCAGTCCGTTTACCAGGGCGGCGGCCAGAGGAGCAAAAATATCCCGGCCGTGAAATGTCCGGCTGACCGCCGGCAGAAAAAGTTTATCATTGGTTACTTCGTAGATACGACTGTCCTGCCGGTGGACAAGGGAGAGAGCACCATTGTCCGGAGCCAGAAAAAGCTGATTCCCAGCCGTCAGAAGAATGATTTTTCTCTCCCCGCCAACGCCGGGATCAACCACAACAGTGTGGACGGTGTCCGGTGGAAAGTACCGGCTTGCGGAATGAAGAACAAAAGCGGCCTGTCGGACATCCTGGGCCTTGATTCCATGGGTCAAATCAACAATCCGTGCCCCTGGCGCCCGGGAGAGAATCACCCCTTTCATAACCCCGACATATTCGTCTTCCAGGCCAAAATCAGTCGTCAATGTGATGATTTTCGCCATAACCAGACCTCAAAGAATCATTATAAAATTAATGAGCCATCAGCCATGAGCCAATCTAATGAACCAGGCTGTGAACCGGGACCAAAGTGACATTCTCCCGCAATGTATCACGATATTCGGACAACGCCGCAACCGTAGCCGGATAGGGATGGCCGATGCCGATAGCGGAACCGTTTTTCCGGGCAAGCCGGATCAGGACATCAAACTGCTTTTTAATTTTTTTCTTGTCCTGCTCATTATCCAGAAAAACAGCTCTTTTGCCTGCCTTAATGCCGGTTTTTCCGGCCAGTTCATACCCAACGCTTCCGGCTGAGGTCAAACTGTCCACAAAGAAAAGATCCCGCTCTTTGATGAGTTCCATGAGATATCCCATGGCCTTCCGGTCTTCACTGAAACGGGAACCCATATGATTATTAAGGCCAATGGCTATGGGAACAGAAGCCAGATCCTTCTTGAAAGTATCCCCTATCTGCGACTTGCTCATCTTCAGATAGAGTGCGCCGGGACCCGGATCATATTTTAAGTTTTTCGGTTCCATGGGCAAATGCAGAAGTATATCACAGCCGCGCTCCCCGACCTTTTGCTGAAGAACGGCCGTATGCGGCCCAAAGGGCAGAAAAGAAAAAGTGATGTTCATATCCAGATCCAAAAGCTGCTCGGCAATGGATTTTTTATAGCCGATATCATCTATAATAATAGCTACCCGGCCATCCTTTTTTTTCTCGTATCGCAGCTTGTAAAGAGCCGGGGCAAGAACCGGCAACCGGGTAACCGGAAGTGTTGGTTCTTCATACATAATCTGGGGTGGTCTTTTGTGCACGGAAGCCACTTTTGCCGGCGGAATATCCGACAAAGTCCCGGGCTGAAGAAAGATGACAAAAAACGCTGCGGCCAAACTGAACAGAACCAGGCCCGTCAGCAGAACGAGATAGAATAGTCGGCTGCCGAGCCCTTTTTTATTCTTAGTCTTCCTTACCTTCCTTACCTTCCTTACTTTCTTTGCCTTCTTTACCTTCTTTGTTGAAGTCATTTATTTTCGCCGGGTCAGGACATACCGAGAAAGACCCGTCAAAATCTGCCTTGTCCGGCTGTCCAGGAAGATATCCAAAGCCTCAACAGCAGTTTCAACCAGTGTTTCCGCCATCTCCCTTGCGTAGCTGAATCCCTGGTATTTTTCAATCATCATGCGTACATCATCAAACCGGGCGGCCCGTTTATTCTTTTCCTGATCAAACAAATCAAGGAGAAAAGCGCGATCCTCGCCCTGAGCGTTGTTAATAGCATGTATCAGCGGCAGGGTCATTTTTCCTTCGAGAAAATCATTGCCGACAGCCTTGCCGGTTTTTTTCTCGTCGCCAAGATAATCAAGCAGATCATCAACCACCTGAAAGGCCAGACCCAGAGCATCACCATAGAGCCGCAGGGCCGCGCATTGTTTTTCGTCGCCTCCCTGCCCGAATAAACCGCCAACCTCGCAGGCCGTACCGATCAGGGACGCGGTTTTACCGCGCAACACGGCAAAATAATTTTCTTCCGAAAGACGCTTCTCGCCAACAATCTGCATCTGCAGAAACTCGGCCTCGATCATGTCGGTAATGGCTCCTCCGATGGCTGCCTGGATGCGGATACCACCGATCTCCCCGGCCAGGGTCATGGCCCGGGCATGGAGAAAATCGCCGGCCAGAATGACCGGGGTAACCCCGAATACTGTATTGGCTGCCGGCTTGCCCCTGCGCATCTCGGCATGATCAATCACATCATCGTGCAGCAGGCTTGCTCCATGCAGATATTCAAAAACAGCGGCCAGCCGATAAAGATCTTCCGGCGCCTGCAAATCCTCTTCCGTGCCAAATCCCTCTGGAATTTTTTCAATGACGCAAAGGCCGGCGCACAAAACGGTCAAAAGAGGCCTGATCCTTTTTCCGCCGTTGAAAAGCGCGTAATGGATCACCTCGGACAAAAGAGAGTTGCCAATGGCCTCAAACTCATGTCGCATGGTATCCTCAATTCTTGCCGCTTCAGGTTGCAGCAGCGTGAGAAGTTCCTCCTTGTTCACTTCTGTTCCTCCATGGTAACTATTCGGCTTGATAATAAATTATTACCAAAACCACCGAAATGTAAATTCTGGATAGTGCCCAGGTTCGTTCGAATCGCCCTGCGAACTATATTAGTTCATATGTGAGTAGGGTGATTCGGACGAACTGGGGTGCTAGCCGAATATTTACCCTCCATATCAAAAAACTTCGCGACCTCATCAATATCGCGGACAATTGGACTTTCGGGCAGACTTTTCAGAAAAAGACGGCCATATTGTTTGGCAAACAACCTGACATCCATGATTGCCAGCAGCCCCTGATCGGTTGCACAGCGCATCAAGCGGCCCACCCCCTGACGCAGAGACAGAATTGCCCTGGGGATCTGGAAATCAAAAAAAGGGTTCCCGCCCTCTTCTTTAATTTTATTCATTCTGGCCATGATAACAGGGTCAGATGGAACTTCAAAAGGAAGTTTATCAATAATGACACAGCTGAGCGTTTCTCCGGGCACATTGACGCCTTCCCAGAAACTGGCCACGGCCAGCAACACGGAATGAGTGTCTTGCTGAAATTTTTCCAGAAGGGCCGCCCTGGGTGCACTGCCCTGCACCAGCAGGGGATAGGGAAATTGATCCTCCAGAAAATCCCGCATCTGCTCCATAGCCCGAATCGAAGTAAAAAGCAACAGAGCCCGGCCCTTGCTTAACTGCAGGATCTCAGCCGTTCTCTCCTGCACCGCTCTAAAAAAAGCAGGACTTGCCGGCAGGGGAAAACGATTTTCCGGGATATAAAGAAGGGTCCGGTTTTTATAATCAAACGGCGTGGGCAGGGTCAGAGTTTCGGTCCTGCTATCAAGCCCGAGACGATCAAAAAGATACGTAAATTTCGATCCCGTGGTCAATGTTGCCGAGGTAAAAATAACGCTTTTGACCTGAGGGTAGAGCGATTCCTGCAAATCAGTGGCAATTTCAATAGGTGACGCGGTCAGGGCCACCGTCTTCCTGCGCCTTTCAAACCAGTACACATAAGAGCTGCTGCCTTCTTCGGCCGTGGCACTGAGATTAACCAGCAATTCATCGCATCGGCGGATAAAAACATTCCAGATTTCATCAGCGTGTGCCATGACTTCAAGCTGCCGCCCCAGGGCAATAATCCGTTCCTTCAGATCTTTGATTTCTTTCTTCCAGTCCGCTGTCTTTTCAAGCATCTCAGCAAGCGGAAACCGGCCCATTTCCCCGGGAAAAATTTTGACAAAATGATCGGCCTGGAAAGCCAGACTTCTAGCCAGCTGTACTGTCTTGTCGATTTTTTTTGACGGAATGCGATCAGCCGCCATTTTGTCCAGATCCTTGACCAGATCAATCACTTGATAATGACTGAACGAGGAGCCAAAATAACGGGTGGCGACATTTTCCAGATGATGAGCCTCGTCAAATATCACCGACTCGTAACGCGGCAGGACTTCTGCAAAACCAAATCTTCTCAGGGCAAGATCGGAAAAAAAGAGATGGTGATTGACGATGAGAAGACGCGAACGGACCGCTTTTTTTCGCAGCCGGTTCAGGAAACAGGCCTCTCCCTCGGGACAGTTTCCGCCGAGACACTGACTGCTTGTGGCGCTGACCTCCCGCCACAGGGGAGAATTGTCCTCCAGCCAGTCAAGTTCGGCCCGGTCCCCGGTTCTGCTTTCACGGAGCCAGTCGCGCATCTCATCAAGCTCACGGCCAGTGTTGAAAAGGCTGGGCCGGGATGTGGAAAAAAACTGTTTCCAACGGTACAGGCAGAGGTAGTTCTGCCGCCCCTTGACACAAAGGGCGGACAGTTCCGGATCAATATACTTTCTTATAAAAGGGATTTCCTTGTTGAGAATTTGATCCTGCAGGTTCAAAGTGCCGGTGGAAACAATAATTTTCTGCCGACTGAGGACAGCAGGCACCAGATAGGCCAGGGTTTTACCGATTCCGGTCTCCGCTTCCACCGCAAGCGTCCGCCCCATATCAGTGATATCGTCACACCGGTCATCTTCCTGAAGTATGGAGGCCAGACCCTCGGCCATGGCCAGCTGGCCCGGTCTGGATTCATAGTCCGCCAGTTTCCGGGCCAGAATTCCAGCCGGACTGAAAATCTTTTTTGTCTGATTGAGTATGTCGATTGAGATCATCTTTTGCAGGTATCGAAAAAATTTGTAATCAGTTTACCAGTGCCTTAGATTCGTTTATCTGGGGCTTTAAACTTTAGCCCCTCTATGTGATGAAACCTGAACGGACGAAGAGGTAAGCACCCTTGAAACCAGGGTATAAACTCCGACTCCGTGAGGTGCTGATGAACTGATTACGAAAATTTTATATGCGGCAAGGGATACAGTAAATATTCCGCCTTTGTCAAAGGAATTCTCGACATTTAACCCAAACAGGCTAATATAAATCAAAAGCTGAATGCGACACTATTTTTACTCATCAAAAACTCCCACAGACAAAAGTCACAACAAACTACAAAAAGGAGAGAACCGATGAACGAGGTGAAAAGAATCCTGGTCCCTGTTGATTTTTCAGACAATTCTGAAAAAATACTAAAATCAGCCATTTATGTCGCCAAAAAGTTCGAGGCCAGCCTGATGGTCATCTTTGTGGCCCAATCATTTTTTGAGGATCATTCCGATTTTTTTGTCCCGCATGTGCCAATTGTCGAGATTGAGCAGGACATCTTTAAAAGTTCACAAAAAAAATTGGCGTCATTTATTGATGAATCCATGGATAAAACAGTTCCCCATGATTCAAAGGTGCTGACCGGTGATGTCGCGGGTGAAATCCTTGATTTCGCGGAAACGAAAGAGGAAAAGATAGATTTGATTATCATGGGGACCCATGGCTACAAGGGGCTGGACAAGCTGCTCTTTGGCAGTGTCGCGGAAAAAGTGGTCAAAATGGCGCCATGTCCGGTTTTAACCATTAATCCGTATAAATAAATTTTGGATTTGGAAATGCGGATTTCGGCATGAACTTAAAAATCCAAAATCCGCATTTCAAAATCCGACATTGGCGCCAAGCGCCTATGCCGGGGATGTTGTCAGCGCGATAATCCCGTGGTTGGGACTACTGCCCCCCGGGCTGATGTCTGTTGCTTTACAGAGATGCGCCAGAAGACGGGCAGGACTATTCCGACAGAAATAAATCTCAAGAAAAAAGCCGGGCTGCTCTACCACCAGACCGCTCTCCTCCACCTGTCTGTTCCATTGCTCTGCAGCCTGGTCCAGCTTGCGGCCTGCCTCTTCATCCAGGCCCTTTTCGGTCAAATTAGCAAAAAGTCCGGCAAAATCATTCAGGATATCCGCGGCAGTACTCCTGAAACCTTCCCTTTTGCCGGAAAAACCATCCATCATAAGCGGAGACGGCAGGATCAATTTTGCCGCGCGTTCCGGCGCCTGGCCGGCAAGGGATTCCTCAACGTCCAGAATCGTCAGTGCCGCTTCAGCATTATTCGTGGTCAAAATCCCGTGGGGCTGAAGATCGGCCAGGAAGAGTTGCCCCCACGCCTTGAGCAGAGAGACGATTCGGCCGGAGGGCCGAGCAGCTGTTACCGGCTTGATGACTAATGGCTCATCGAGATCATTGATATCTCCGTCTTTGAGTTGCTTGAAAAGATCCCTCTCCCGATCGGCAACAGCAGCCATTGATATCTCCATGGCCTCTTCCTCGCGCTGAATGATTTCAGCGAGTTTCAATAAAAGCCTGGCCTGCCAGAGAATTTCTTCCCTGTTACGGGCCTTCTTATCTTTCCCGCTCTTCCCCTGGCGCTGCAGGCTGGAAATCAGCTCCCAGGTTTTCTCCCCGTCCCGGTTTCCCAGGTAATCCATCGTCATAGAGGAAAGTACCCCGCTGTAAAACTCCCCCTCATGGCCTTTCAGTTCCCTGAGCAACATCCTGAACCGTTCCAGTTCATCGCCAAGAGGGGCCGGAGGATAGCCGGAGCATAATTTTAAATCAGCCAAAGGATCAGGGTTGGTACTAATTTCAGATTCAGTGGATTGATAAAAATCAATCCGATCAAAAAAGAACAGTTCCTGACTTACTGAAGCCGTGGTAACGAGTGTGTCCGGAAACCGGAGCGCGGTTAACTGAGTCATTCTATTTCAATTTCCGTAAAAATAAGGTAAATATTCGGCTAGCATCCCATCTTTGGACGATCAGGCCTACTCGCATATGAATCAATATAGCTCGCAGACCTGATCGTCCAAAGATGGGGCACTATCCAAAATTTACATTTAGGTGGTTTTAGTAATAATTTATTATCAAGCCGAATATTTACAAAATAAGTTATGAAAGGATACATTTCGTAAAAACTACAAATCACCCACAGAGCGTACGGAGACCACAGAGGCAACCTATTGTAATAAAAAACATTTCTCTGTGTCATCCGTGTTCTCTGTGGTGAAAAAAAGACCAGGATTATGAAGATGAAACAAAAGCATAAAGAAATAATATCCTTAACCATACTGACGGTAATCTACCTGGTCTGCATCGTGCGATATTTTCCCGGCCGGCCGTTTGACTCCCTCACAAAAACCATGTGGCACCTGTTAGGTGTGGCGCCTTATTCCATTGGCATCACCGTTATTATAGTGTCTTCTCTTCAAAAAATAAACGGGGTGAGGCCGGCCTGGAACAGCATTGCCAGGATTTACCTGACTCTGGGCCTGGTAATTGAATTTTTTTGCGGTCTTTACAATTATCTGGAAAGGGCCCAGGGGTCTATGTGATCCCGCAGACAACACCATCAATAAATTGTCACCTCATACTTCTTCTTCAACTCCTCAATCAGGTTATTCAAGGCGACCCTGTCCTGTTCGGCAAGCAGTGTTGTCTCAATCTGTTTTTTGACATCGTCAAAAGGAACCTTACCCGGGGCCTTTTTGTCCGTCAGCATGATCAGATGATAACCGAATGCCGTGCGAACCGGTTCGCTCACCTCGTTGACTTTTGTTGCAAAGGCGGCCTCCTCAAATTCTTTCACCATCTGCCCCTTGCCAAAATAACCAAGATCGCCACCATTAATTTTCGAGCCGGGATCCTCTGAATATTCAAGGGCCAGGGTTTCAAACGATTCCCCATTTTTTAACTTTTCGGCAACCATGTCGATTGTCTCTTTCGCCTTGGCATCAACCTCGGGCGCTGAATTTTGCTCCACCCTGATTAAAATGTGTCGAGCCCGAACCTGCTCACCCTTCTCGAATTCAGACGCATGACTATCATAATAAGCCTTGATTTTTTCTTCGGGAAGAGATGTTGTCCGGGTGATCCTTTTATCAATGAGGGCATCGACCAAGACACGGCTACGCAAATCATCCAACTTGGTTTTCACAGCCGGATCCTGGTCAAGTTTCATTGCCTCTGCCTCATGCACCAGGAGTGTCAGTTGAATCCAGCGATTGATCAGTTCCGATTTCATGGAAGGATTGGATTTCAGCATGACCTGAATCTGGGGAGGCATTGTCTGGGCCATGGCGTCAAACTGTTCACTGGTGAAAGTCTTATCTCCCACCTTTGCCAGAATGTCTGAGGTTTTTGCTTCCTGATCAGCCAGCACTGGACTTACGACCAGACAGCAAAAAAAGAAAAGCAGACTGATACATGTCACTTTTTTCATGAAAAAACTCCTTTTTGATTTGGGATTTCGGAATGAACAGACAGTCTCTGCGAGCTCAATGAGAAACTTTCTGACAAACAAACCGAAATCAAAAATTGAATTATTAAATATTGCAACATAAGTAACATCGACTCTCCATCTGACAACAGAGAGCCTAGCGAATCAGGGAACTGGGCCGATGCAAGCCCGAAGGGGCCGTGGTATTCGGCATCAGGACACATTTCCGGCCAAGCAGTGTGCCGGGATTCGTCACCGAGTTACAGCCGGTCTGCACATGGTCAGCCAGGATCGCACCTAACTTACGCAAACCAGTAGAAACCGGCTTGTCAGCTGTTCTGATCTGGACATCACCCGAAGTAAAACGCAGATTTGCCAGCTTAGTGCCGGCGCCGAGATTAACCTCGTTTCCCAAAATACTATCGCCAAGATAGGCAAAATGACCGGCCTTGGCATCATCAAGAAAGATAGAGTGCTTTACTTCAGTAACATGGCCGACAACACAGCGCCTGCCGACCAGGCAATATCCTCGGAGATATGCTCCCTGACGAATCTCGGTCCGATCGCCGATGATTGTCGGGGATTTAATCATCGCCCCCGCTTCAATCAAGACCGAGCGGCCCAACTTGATCCTGTCACCCAGCAAAACAGCGCCGGCCATGATCACGCTGGCTCCTTCCAGTAACTCATTGTCCCGGAAAACACATAATTTTCCCTTTGTCGCGTCACCGAATTCAATCCTGAAATCTCTTCCATCCTGAAAAGATTTGTTATAGTAGACAACAGGAGAGGGTAAAGGTTCTCCGTTTCTCGACAAATCCGCAAGGGGAAAATACGACTGGCAATCCATATACTCCTTAAGATCTTTCAAACTGTCCCAGACATGCACTTTGCCCAGCAAAAGCGCTTTATGCTCAAAAGAAGTAAGATCAAAAAAATTTTCCGGTGATAACATGGGTAGCTCCCATCTCTTTTCAGGTCATTAAAAAACCTGCGGTTGACAAATCTGCCTGTTTACTCAGTGCTGTTCACCACACTTCGACATTCAACGTGAGGACAACCAACTATGGTTCAATTTGATTATATGTTCAAGCTGATTTTTGTCGGTCTCGTAAAAACCAACGAGAACAACAGACAGTGCTTCGTAACTTTTCGAAGTCTCACCCGGTTCGCTTATCTGATTTAACGTCACCAGATTTTGTGGATTTGTCTTTTTACAAAGCCATCATTATTTAACTGGTCGGAAAAAG
>JAOZOY010000141.1 GCA_029933005.1 Deltaproteobacteria bacterium | reverse complement strand
CAATATTTTAGATAATGAACTGCAAAATGGAGCTTGGTTGAGTTTTTTACTGATCGACCTGGCTCGATGATGACAAGGCAGCCGTCAATATTAGTACCTGAACTAAAATCAATTCTCGGAATCAATCCAAAGGCTAAACAATATGCTTCTAAAAAATTTCGTCTCAGCACTACTGCTTTTATTCCTGCTTTCTTGCACTCCGGTAGCGGAACAATCCAGGTCAGCGATTAAACACCCTACTAAACCGTCACTTTTTGACCTTAAAGCATTGCAGCAAGCTGAAATTCCAGCAACACCAGACAGCAAAAAAGCCAAAATCAATTTTTTGATTGAACAAATGTTCAAAGCACCAGACGAAGCAACGGATTTTTTCTTACCTGAGATTGAAAAGCTGGCACATGCCGATCGACATACCTGGTGGATATGGGATACCAATAAAACAAACAAATATGCCCTGCTTTTTAATTATTCTGCTTATCTTGGCAACACAAAACTGTTCAAGCAGCTCCTCAAAAAATATCCGACGGCGGATGCCAATGGTCTTGAGTTCCATAGTGTACAGCCAATCACTTATGCCACGTTGGCTCATAATCTAGAAATTATAAGTTTAATTTTGGATACTTGGGGAAAAAGCCAACTGACAGTATCTAGCAACCCATCCAACTGGCCTTTTAGCGGTGCGGCTCATTCTGGTGACATCCCATTCCTCCAATTTCTCATCCAAAAGGGAGTGGATAAACAAACAGACAATGGATATTCGATAGTTTCCGCAACAACTGGTGGGCACTTGGAAACAATTAAATTTATCCTGCGACAATGGGGGAAAAACTGGATTCCAGAAGAAAGAAAACAAGAGGCTATTGATGCATCTCTAGCCAAAGACAGTTTAGAAATATTCAATTTTTTACTGAAAGAACTACCACCAAAAACATTTTCCCCAAATATTATCGCTGCTGCGGCAGGTGGTCATCTCGACATTCTTCAGCGTTTCATTGCAGAGTCTGGGCAAGATTCAATTACAGAAGAAACCCGCCAAAACGCTCTTGAAAAATCAATTGCAAATGGCCACCTATCTATATCTTATTATCTTTTGGATAAACTAAAACCAGCTCAAATTCCTGCAGACTCTATTTATTGTGCGGTCGCTTCAGGAGATACTTCTTTAGTTAAAAAACTATTATCCCGCGATAACTTCAACCTGAATGCGCAATCAGAAACGTTCTGTTTTGGCAAATATTACAATGAAAACATCGATATCCATGGAAAAACTCCGCTTGAGATTGCCGAAGCTTATAATCATGTTGAGCTTGCCGCATATTTAAAACCATTAGACCTACAGAAAAAACTAGAAAATCAACAACAACTTGCGAATGAGCAACTGAGAAAACGAAAAGAGTTAGAAAAAAAACAAGCAGATTTGGAAGCGGAAATAGACAAGAAGCTTCCGATCATCCCCTCAGATGAAAACAATATGGCTTCCGCTACAAAAAAAGAAAACACCGCATTATTCCAATTGATGAATGAGATGGCCTCTTCGAACCGAACAGACATGTCTCTTTATATAGGGAGGATCATTGGCAAAACTAACAGGGATACTGAGACCATCCAAATCACCTCCATGCAGATGCATAACAAAGACCTTGCACTGTTGCTGTTAGCAGCTAAATACAACCATGTTGAGCTGTTAAAACAACTCCTTAAAAAGTACCCAGACTATGAACAGATAAGACATAAATTTCGCCTCACCAAACCGATCGATTTGGCGATTAAACATGGGAACACTCAAATTGCTAAGCTACTGATAAATTCATGGGGGAAAGGTCAACTCGACAGCTTTAATCGCCCCCTATTAGAAGCAGTAAAAGTTGGCTCTCCTGAACTAGTCAGAGAATTTCTGGAAACCGGGGCAGAATGGAACCGCTCCTACGATGGCGACCCTATCGTAATGGCCATGAGCCTGGGTCACCGCGGAGTGGCTAAAGTTTTCATGCTGCATCAGGGTGTAACCCGACTGACCGATGACCAATCTAACGAAATTTTTCAAAAAGCTATAGATGATTATAAAATGGATCTGGCCAATACCATGGTCGATTCTGTTACCGATACCGATCAAAAAGCACTCTATTACGCTGCGGCTCTAGGCAACAAAAAAATGCTCGACAAACTGTCCTCTTTTCCAAGCATAGATTTAACTACGCCTGCACAAAAAAATTACTTCAATGGGGTCGAAATACAGGGAGAAACCGCTGATGAGATCGCTTTCGTTTTTGGCCACCATCAATTGGCAGAACAGATCAAGGGGAAAGTTGAAGCGGCTACGATAGAGAAACAACAGCTGGAAACTGATCGCTTAGCACAAAAAGAATTTGATCAGCGGCAACAGCGTGCTCAGAAAAAACGTGAAGAGATCTTGGCGCAAGAGACCCCGTTCCTCGGCCCTCTGAGGGTGAAGGTATTACAGCGATATTTAGGTTTTAAAGGAGTTAAACGCTCAGAAAAAATGAATAGCTGGAAGTCCCCAAGCAGAGGAGTCGAGCCCCTTTCCAATCTGGTGAAAGCCGACAAATCATATCCATTGCGTTTCCGTAATTGGGAGAAGGAACGCGATCTGAAACTTTATGTCAGCCAGAAACGTGGGCTATCAAAGCTATCGCCCATGATCAATGAGGTCTATTTATTCTCAGCCGCCGGTGAAGTTTTGCGCTTCTCTTTTAATAAACGTGGCGACACCAGCTTTGAAGGCATTGCCCCTACCCTGATAGAGAAGCTTAATAAAGCACTTGCCGCAAATTCAGCTGCTATTGCTCAGGTAAGAGCAGATCGCGACCAGAATGAGATCGCAAGGACAACAAAAATTAAGAATACACGAGAGAAAGAACACGATCAGACAATGCTGGCTATCCGCAACCATCTAAAAAACAAGGGATACCAGAAAGTCATTACCCTGATCGAACAAGTTGAAGAGCAAGGGATTTATCAAAGCGACAGTCTGGGCTACATCAAAGCGAGGATTCTCTACAAATTAGGTCAAAGTGATCAAGCGAAGATAACCCTTAAACTTTACATTGCTGATCATGCAGAATCAGAATCGAAATACGTAGTCAAAGCAAAACAACTTTTAGAATCAATATAAATTGCAACATAGGGAGAAATATTGATGCCGCTTTACCATCTAGTCATATCCCTTTTTATTATGCTGACATTCACCATGCCAGCAACGGCACAGAGCAACAATTCTTACGTCGAATCAGACCAACTTAAGCCTCTGAATCAACTCATGTGGCAGGCATATAATTCTCTGACAGAAGACCCCTCGTTTTTCTGCGTCAACACATCAAAAGCTGTGAACGCCTCTGGCCACTACATTTGTTCCTCAAGACCATTTGATGAAGCATTTGAAAAGTTTTCTGCGATTGATAAAGAATTGGGTGAAATTAA
>JAOZOY010000077.1 GCA_029933005.1 Deltaproteobacteria bacterium | reverse complement strand
GTATATCCATTAGCGTCGATATTGTCAATTTGTTTTAGGAAGTGTTTAGCAAGATAACGTTCTAAATCACCGGCGGTCTAGGATCTACCGGAATGGTAGAGCGAGAGACAGGGATAGTTTAATATCCGAAAATCGGACGGGTGAGCCAGTCGGGTGTATTTTTTTGTTATACTGCTTTTTCTTTTAATTTTAGTTGGATCTGGGGGCTCACTATAAATACAGACAACCTGTTATGTGGAGCTCCACATAACAGGTTGTCTGAAGTTAATGGCCTCTTTGCTATATGGGACTGGTATGAGGTTGATGGATTGCGTTTTGAGTATCGGCAAATTGTAATAAGAGACGGTAAGGGGAAAAAGGATAGGGTCGTACCTCTACCTGAACGAATGATTGAGATTCTTAAAGCTCATCTTAAAGAGATGCCTGAGTTACATCGGAATGATCTTGAGAATGGGGGGGCGAGGTTTATCTTCCTGATGCTCTTGCCCGAAAATATCCCAGCGCGGCCAGGGAATGGGGCTGGCAGTATGTGTTTCCCAGCGGCCGCCTTTCCGTTGACCCGCGAAGCGGTAAAGTACGTCGCCATCACATCCATGAGAATGGATTGCAGAAAGCGGTAAAAAAGGCCACTGCTCAGGCCGGGATTACAAAAAGAGCGAATTGTCATGCTCTGCGCCACAGTTTCGCTACCCATCTTCTGGAAAACGGCTATGATATTCGTACCGTGCAGGAGCTGCTCGGTCATGCCGATGTGTCAACCACCATGATCTACACCCATGTACTCAATCGTGGCGGCCAGGGGGTGCGGAGTCCTCTTGACTCGATATAGTGTACGATCACAGGCACCGAAGGTAAGTGAACGAAGTGAGACTCCGCTACCGCGACCAGGGCCGTCTGACATAGTGGTCACCCGCCCTGCTTACGGTAGGTAGCGACTCCGATCTCCGGCACCTGTAAACGCTTATAGAATATAGAATAAGGAGTTACCTGAAAGCTTGAGATTTTACCCCGTGATTGGTTACCAAATTTTTACGTCCGGTTCATGCTACCAGTCAATTTGGAATACAGTAAGAAGCAACACAACTGAAAAGTGAAATCAAAACGTTCTTTGACAATTTTTTCGTTGGAACTCTCCTGAGTGGAAATAAGGGTGGAAAACACCAAGGGCAATAAAAAAGGGATTAGCCATTTCTAGCTAATCCCTTGTTATTACTGGCGGGGTTGACCGGGCTCGAACCGGCGACCTCCTGCGTGACAGGCAGGCATTCTAACCAATCTGAACTACAACCCCTTCTTTGGTGGGCGGTACAGGGATCGAACCTGTGACCCTCGGCTTGTAAGGCCGATGCTCTCCCAGCTGAGCTAACCGCCCATGCAGAATGTGGAATTTATTTAACAGTATCAAGGGGGTTCGTCAATAAAAAAAACAGCATACTCCGAATAAAAAACTTAATGGGCCGGCACCGCCATTTCTTCATGATTTGCGGCTTTAATCCAAAAGACATCGACCGGCTCCGCTTTTTTGAGAACCGCTTCCCCATCCGGCCGGACAAGGGCCTTTTCAAGCACCTCATCCACATGTTCCACAAGCTCAATCTCAAGACTTTTCAACACCTTCGGAGCAATTTTTTCCAAATCCCGTTCATTTTTCTTTGGAATCAATACATGCTTGATGTTGCCCCGACGAGCAGCCAGCAGTTTTTCAGTCAAACCGCCAATAGGCAGAACACATCCACGCAGGGTAATTTCACCTGTCATGGCAATGTCTTTGCGTACCGGAATCTGCAGAAGAGCGGAAACCATCGAGGTGGCCATGGTGATTCCGGCCGACGGCCCATCTTTAGGAATGGCACCTTCGGGAACATGAACATGCACATCGAGTTTCTGATAAAAATCGGAAGCCAGGCCAAGCTGGGCTGCCCGGGTGCGGACATAACTCAAGGCAGCCTGGGCTGATTCCTGCATCACATCACCGAGTTTACCGGTAATAATCAGCTTACCGCTCCCCGGCATCAACACCGTTTCAATCTGCAGGAGTTCCCCTCCTACTTCGGTCCAGGCCAGACCCGTTGTCAATCCAACCTCATCCCGTTCCTCGGCCAGACCAAAACGAAATTTAGGCGCTCCGAGATATTTGGCAATTGATCCGGCCGACAGACGATACTTTTTGTTGGCTTTCTTTTTCTTCAGGCGATCCCTGGCAACTTTTCGACAAATTCCGGCAATGTTTCGCTCAAGGTTACGAACGCCGGCCTCTCTGGTGTAACGACGGACAATCTCAAGAATCGCACCCTCATTTAAGGTAATATCCTTATTTCCAAAGCCGTTTGCCTCAAGCTGCTTGGGTATCAGAAAACCCTTGGCTATTTGGAATTTATCCTCTTCAGTATAGCCGTTTAACTTGATCACCTCCATCCTGTCCCGCAAGGGCGGCGGGATAGCCGGCAGATTGTTTGCCGTAGTGATGAAAAAAACATCAGAGAGATCATAATCCATATCCAGGTAATGATCATTGAAACTGTAATTCTGCTCCGGATCAAGAACCTCAAGCAAGGCAGAGGAAGGATCGCCGCGGAAATCCATGCTCATCTTGTCAATTTCATCTAGACAGAAAACCGGATTATTCACCTTGGCTTTCTGCAGGGACTGAACAATTTTACCTGGCATTGCCCCGATATAGGTACGGCGGTGACCGCGAATCTCGGCCTCGTCCCGGACGCCACCCAGCGACAAGCGGACAAATTTTCTCCCCATGGCCCTGGCAACAGATTTACTCAAAGAGGTCTTGCCCACGCCTGGAGGGCCGACGAGACATAAAATCGGCCCTTTCAGTTTTTTGACCTGGGCCTGAACAGCCAGATATTCAAGAATTCGCTCCTTGGGTTCGGCAAGGCCAAAATGATCCGCTTCAAGTACATCTTCCGCCTCATTGATATCTATCCTGCTTTTGCTCTTTTCATACCATGGTAAAGACAGGATCGTATCAATATAATTCCGCACTACAGTGGCTTCGGCGGACATAGGCTGCATCATCTTCAGCTTCTTAAATTCCTGCACAACCTTGTTTTTAGCCGTCTTGGGCATTTTTTTCTTTTCAATCTGCTTCTCAAGTTCATCAATCTCGGAGGCGGCATCATCGGATGTGCCCATCTCCTTACGGATGACCCGCATCTGTTCGGACAGATAGTAATCCTTCTGGGTCTTTTCCATTTTCTTCTTGACCCGACCACGAATTTTCTCTTCCAGAGAGGCGATTTCATCTTCCTTGTGAATCAGGTCCAAAACGAGATACAACCGTTTTTCCACGGAAAGAACACTTAATATTTTTTGTTTCTCCTCCATTTTTAACGGCATATGGGAAGCCAATACATCGACAAATTTTGCAGGATTATCTATTCTGGAAAGAGACTTGACAACTTCGGAGGAAATCTTTTTGTTGAGCCTGGCATATTTCTTAAAAGAATTCAGGACCTCACGAATATAAGCGACAGTCTCCGACGTAGGTTCAAAATCCTGGCTAAACTCTTCCACGTCTACCATCATAAAATCTTTCTTGACGATAAACTTGTTTACTCTGGCTCTTCTTTTTCCTTCAACCAGGGCCTTAATCGTACCGTCAGGCAAACGGAGAAGCTGCAATACCGAGGCAATAGTGCCCAAGTCATACACATTCTTTTCACCGGGATCATCAACCGTGGAATCTCTCTGGGTCGTTAAAAAAATTTCCGTCCCGTTCGCCATGGCATTTTCCAAGGCTTTAATGGATTTCTGCCGGCCCACGACAAGTGGGGCAACCATGTGCGGAAACAAAACAATATCCCGCAAGGGCATCATCGGATATATCGACTGTGACATTAATTCCTACCTGTTCTCTTCACGAATTTATTTCTTAGGATCATATTGACGCTCTCGCAAAAAAACTACAAATCAAACACAGAGCGCACAGAGGGAACATACTGTAATAAAAAAATTTCTAAGCGCTTTTCTTTTCACTCTCATAGAGAATTACAGGATCTTCGCCATCCACAATGACCTGTTCGCTGATGACACATTCCCGTACATTCGATTCAGAGGGAAGCTCATACATGATTTCCAGCATGGCCTTTTCCATCACTGAGCGCAGTCCCCTGGCTCCGGATTTCCTTTTCATCGATTCCGCAGCAATAGCGGAAAGGGCACCCTCCGTAAACCGCAGGCGAATATCGTCAAACTCAAATAATCGCTGATACTGTTTGGTCAAAGCATTCTTCGGCTCCTTGAGGATACGGATCAGATCTTCTTCTTCCAACTCATCCATAGTGGCAATAACCGGCAGACGGCCGACGAGTTCAGGTATCAGACCAAAGCGAAGCAGATCTTCCGACTGTACAGAGGCAAGAACCTCTCCCATCTTTTTCTTTGATTTACCGACAACCTTGGCGCCAAACCCCATGGACTTTGTTCCAGACCGTCTTTTGATCACCGCATCAAGCCCCACAAAGGCGCCGCCGCAGATAAAAAGAATATTTGTGGTGTCAATTTTGACGTATTCCTGCTGCGGATGTTTTCTTCCGCCTTTTGGGGGCACGCTTGCCACTGTACCCTCAATAATTTTCAATAAGGCCTGCTGCACGCCCTCACCGGAAACATCCCTGGTAATTGAAGCGCTGTCTGACTTTCTGGCGATCTTGTCAATCTCATCAATATAGACAATACCCCGAATTGCCTTTTCCACATCATGGTCTGCTGCCTGGAGAAGGCTTACCAGAATATTTTCAACATCCTCACCAACATAACCGGCTTCAGTGAGGGTTGTGGCGTCAGCCATGGCAAACGGTACATTAAGAGTTTTTGCCAGGGTCTGGGCCAGAAGAGTCTTGCCGCTACCGGTGGGGCCGATGAGAATAATATTACTCTTCTGCAGTTCAACATCTTCCTCGGCTACGGAGATCTGCAATTCGATCCGTTTATAATGATTATGCACGGAAACGGCAAGAATGCGTTTCGCCAGCTCCTGACCAATTACATACTCATCGAGACGATTTTTTATCTCTATTGGTTTTAATATGCCACCATCACCCTGCTCCTCAATTTCCAGGAGACGATCTTCCTGGACGATTTCATTGCAAAGATCAATACACTCGTCACAAATATAAACAGAGGGGCCGGCTATCAGCTTTTTGACTTCATCCTGGCTCTTGCCGCAGAATGAACAAAGAACTTCCATATCGTCATCATCAGACATGCTCTGAATCCTCCTGATCGATTCTCTTCGTCAGCACTTTATCAATTATACCATATTCCACGGCTTGTTCGGCTCCCATAAAATAATCGCGTTCTGTGTCGGATTGAATTTTTCTCAGAGTCTTGCCGGTATGTTCCGCCAGGGCCTTGTTTAATGATTTGCGCAAACGTAGAATTTCCTTGGCATGGATATCAATGTCCGTCGCCTGTCCCTGAAAACCACCCATGGGTTGATGAATAAGAATGCGCGCA
This sequence comes from Deltaproteobacteria bacterium, assembly GCA_029933005.1. GTDB lineage: Bacteria > Desulfobacterota > Desulfobulbia > Desulfobulbales > SURF-16 > JAGHCC01. The sequence goes on along the minus strand of JAOZOY010000077.1, from coordinate 7,541 downwards.
CTGGGCAAAGCATATCTTTTCCCATGGGTGCCGGCGGCAAGCAGAAAGGCCCCCATACTGGCCGCCTGCCCCATGCATAATGTCACTATATCAGATTTTATGTATTGCATGGTATCATAAATTGCCAAACCGGCTGTAACGGAACCGCCGGGTGAATTGATATAAAAGGTAATGTCCTTATCAGGGTCATCCGCCTCGAGAAATAAAAGCTGGGCGATAACGACATTGGCAATATCATCATTAATCCCCGTACCCAGAAAAATAATACGTTCCTTGAGCAACCGGGAATAAATATCATAGGAACGTTCACCCCTTGGGGTCTGTTCAACGACAATGGGAATCAGACTCATGCCTCTTCTCCTGCTCCGGTTTCCTCGTCGGGGGTCTCTATTTCTTCGGCGACGACATTCTTGATCACGGTCTGATCACGCATAAATTCGAGAATTTTTTCCGTATGCAGTTCATTCATAAACGGCAGGAGATCTTCGCGGCTCTGAAAATATTTCTTCACCTCGGCAACTGGCATGCCATATTTTTCGGAAATTCGGGCAAACCCTTTACTGATATCTTCATCTTCCAGTTTAATATTCTCAATTTCGGCAATTTTTTTCAAAATAAAATCGCCCCGCACTCTTTTTTCTGCGGTTTCCCGATAATTCTCCGTCATTGTATCCAGATTCATACCGGCAGACTCAAGGGTCAAACCGCGCTTTTTCAAATTTTCCTCAATCTCGCTGATATAATGGTTGATTTCATATTGAATCAAGCGAGCGGGCACCTCGAATTCATTAGCTTCCAGCAACTGGAGCATTACCCGATCAGTGATATCACCATAACGAGCCTCTTCCTTTTCTTTATATTGTTTATCAGTGATATGTTTTTTTAAATCATCAAGAGTGGCAAACTCTTCGCCGACATCTTTGGCAAAATCATCATCAAGATCAGCCAAAACACGCTGTTTAACATCCTTGACAGAAATTTTGAACTCCACTTCCTTACCGGCCAGCACAGGATTGGGAAAATCAGCGGGAAAGGTAATTTTCCTGGTCGTCTCGTCACCTTTATGCAGCCCGAGGCAAGCTTCTTCAAACTCCTTGCCATTATTCCCTGAACCTATATCGACCGAATAATCGGTTCCAACCACCTGATTCATGGGTTCACCGTTGTTATAGCCCTGAAAATCCACAACCACGAGATCATCAAGTTCAACGCCACGGTCATCCACATTCTTCAACGGAGCCATCTCCTTACGTAGATTCTCAAGCTCGGCATCAACCTCTTCCGCACTGACCACGATCTCCGGGAGCTCAATTTCAAGACCTTTGAACCGGCTGATATCAAATGAAGGCCTGACATCAACTTCAGCCTCATAGGAAAAACTTCCGTCATCCTCAAATTTATGATCCTTAAGATCAGGATGAACAACAACATCAAGATCAGACTTCCCTAAAGCGTCAAAATAAGTATCCTGAATCATTTTTTCGCTAAGATCATATTGAACCTTGGGGCCATAATTTTTTTCCAGAATCTTCCTGGGAACCTTACCTTTCCTGAATCCTTTGATAGAAACCTCGCCCTGCAAATCACGATAGGCCTTATCCAACCTCTTACTGACGAAATCTTCCGGAAGAACAACCTTTAGTTTTTTGGTAAGAGAACTTATTTCTTCTACGCTCACTTGCATTTGAGACCTTCCTTCATTTTTGATGAACTCTTAAATTTTCTCAAGACCCAAAGACTCTAAAGAACAAAACAATATTATCTTCGAAGTCTTGCTGACTCGCTACCTAAGACTTTATATTTAATTTTAGCTTGTTACTGGTGCGAGAGGGGGGAGTCGAACCCCCACACACAAGGCGCTGGCTCCTAAGGCCAGTGCGTCTACCAGTTCCGCCACTCTCGCATTGCATGAAAATAATCAGCTTTACCCCTTCCGTCAAGTCCGGCAACCTGTTATCGTCTTTGCTTTAATCAGGATCTGCAGGAAGATGGATGTTTTATTTTCTACATTCCGGACTCCATATCACGTGGTCACCTTTTGACAAAAAAGCTGATGGCAATCACGATAACATTTCACGACAATCTTCGAAAACTTCTGCCCCCCCGCTTTAGAGGTCTCGAGAAAGTTCATCACCTGCTGAACCGTGACGCATCCATTAAAGATGTCATTGAATCATTTCGTGTTCCCCATACAGAAATAAGACAACTGAAGGTTAACGATCGTGAGGTTTCTTTCATTTACAAGGTTCAGGATGAAGACCAAATTGACGTCCATCCCTTGAGACCCCCCTTTGACGTCTTCCATCCTACCCTGCTGCGACCAGTACCTCTGGACAACTACCGTTTTATTGTTGATGTGAATGTAGCAAGATTAGCAATTTTTCTTAGAATGCTCGGATTTGATACGGTTTATCATAACAGGCTGACAGATCCGGATATTGCCAAAATCGCTCAACAACAAAAAAGGATTCTTCTCTCAAAAGACAGAAATCTGTTGAAAAGGAAAAAGGTGGAATTCGGTTATCTAGTGCGGGAGGCAGAGCCACTCCAGCAATTTTTTGAGGTCGTCCGCCTCTTTGATATCAAAGGACAGGACATCCTCCCCTTCAGCCGCTGCATGAAATGTAACGGACTTTTACATCCCGTACCTAAAGAAAAAATTCTCTCCCGTCTCGAGCCTCTAACCAAAAAATATTACAACACCTTTCATCTCTGCGACAAATGCGATCAAATCTATTGGCCCGGAACACACCGGGAAAAAATGGAGAAGCTTGTTAAAGAAATAAAAAATATAAATTAAGAAAGGAGATCTTTAACTATCCTGACAATCTCCTGCAAATCAAAAGGCTTGAGCAAGGTTGCTTGGGCGCCGAAAGAGGCGGCGACTTGAAGAAAATCGATTTTGCCTGTTTTATCACCGCCGGAGATTGCGATAATCTTCACTTCGGGAAACAGGCGCCGAAATTCATTGATTGTCTCCAGACCTTCTTTTTCAGGCATATAAATATCTGTAATGATTAAATCAGCCGGATCTTCCTGCTGGCAATTCAGTGCAGCCAGACCGTCCCCAGCCTCGGAAATCCTGTATCCTTCCCGTTCCAGCAGATTACGCAGGAGTGTCCTGATCTGTTCTTCGTCGTCAATGATAAGGATATGTGCCATGAGATTCTTATATGTTCTTGTCTAAAAAATTATCTCTCAGATTTGTACTTATCTGAAATCAGAAATACTTTTTGAACCACGAATGAAAAAATCAGAGTAAATTCGTATCTATTCGTGGTTCCTTTTTTTGCCTTTGTGCCTTCAGCACGACTGGATACTGTTCACTTCTTTACAGCAAAAGAGGTTGATGACAAACTCATGCCATCAACCTCTTTTTCACACTTAATGAACAGACATCGCAAATAAATCAGGGAGCGATTCCCATTTCTTTTTCTTTTTCGTGAACCGCCAGACGAGTCTTGATGGCGGTGTCAGGAATTAACGACATGGAGTCGATACCCAGTTCCACCAGGAAGGTGGCGAACTCAGGAAAATCAGAAGGACCCTGACCGCAGATGCCGATCTTTTTGCTGCGGCGCTGGGCCGTCTTGATGACCATACGAATCATCTCTTTCACCGATTCATCACGCTCATCAGCGATACCGGTGATGATGCCGGAATCGCGATCAAGACCGTAAGTGAGCTGGGTAAGGTCGTTGGAGCCGATGGAAAAGCCGTCGAAGATATCAGAGAATGCATCAGCAGAGATGACATTACTGGGAATCTCACACATGACGTAGAGTTCCAGGCCGTTCTCACCTTGAACCAGGCCACAGTCGCGCATGACCTCGATAACCTTCTTTCCTTCTTCTGGTGTGCGGCAGAAGGGCACCATCAACTTGATATTGTTAAGGCCCATTTCGTTACGTGCCTTAAGCAGTCCCTGGCACTCCAGCTCAAAAGCGGGGCGATACTTGGGATCATAGTAGCGCGAGGCACCGCGCCAGCCGATCATCGGATTCTCCTCATTCGGCTCGTAGAGGGTGCCGCCCGTCAGGTTGGCATACTCATTACTCTTGAAGTCAGAGAGGCGGACAATGACATCCTTGGGATAAAAGCCGGCGGCAATACGGCCAACACCCTCGGCCAACTTGTCGACAAAAAACTGCTTCTTATCTGTATAGGCCCCGGTTTTAGCATCAATCTTAGCCACGATCTCCTGCTTCTCCGAGTCGTCAGATGTCTTGAGTTCCTCATAATTAACCAGGGCCAGAGGATGAAGACTGATGTGGGAGTTAATGATAAACTCCAAACGAGCCAGTCCCACACCATCGTTGGGAATCTGGCTCTCGGTAAATGCCTTTTCCGGGATGGCCAGATTCATCATGATCTTAGTCTTTGTGGCAGGCATATTGCCGAGATCAGTCTTTTCGATCTCAAACTTGAGCAGGCCGTCATAAACATAGCCAGTCTCACCTTCGGCCGAGGATGCAGTGATTTCCTGGCCGGTCTCGATCTTTTCGGAGCCGTCACCGGTACCAATAACACAGGGAATACCCAGCTCACGGGAGATAATGGCAGCATGACAGGTCCGGCCACCGCGGTTGGTGATAATGGCGCCGGCGATCTTCATGATCGGCTCCCAGTCCGGATCGGTCATATCCGTCACCAGCACTTCTCCTTTTTTGAAGGTGGAAATATCCTTGACATCGTCAATGCAGTGGGCAACACCCTGGCCGATCTTAGTGCCAACGGCCAGCCCTTCGGCAATAACATCACCCTTCTCCAGCAGCTTGTAGGTCTCCATAACGCCCTTGTTAGCCTGGGAGTGAACAGTCTCGGGACGAGCCTGGACAATGAACAGTTTACCGGTACCGACATCGACACCGTCGCCATCCTTGGCCCACTCAATATCCATGGCCTTGCCGTAATGGTCCTCAATAATGCAGGCCCAGTTGGCAAGTTGCAGGATCTCGTCATCGTTGACGACGTAGGATTTGCGCTCCTCCTCGGTAGTGTCGATGTTCTTGACCGGTTCCTCAGAGGAAGGATCGTTGTCGTAAATCATCTTGATTTCCTTGGATCCCACCCTTTTGCCGACAATGGGCCGTTTCCCTTCTTTCAACGTCGGTTTAAAAACATAGTACTCATCCGGATTCACTGCACCCTGGACAACATTTTCGCCTAACCCCCAGGATCCGGTGATAAATACGGCATCCTCAAAACCAGACTCGGTATCAATAGAAAACAGAACACCGGAAGAGGCAGCATCGGAACGAACCATCTTCTGAATGGTGATGGAAAGGTAAACGTCAAACTGGCCAAATCCTTGATGCTGGCGGTAAGAGATGGCCCGGTTGGTAAAGAGAGAGGCAAAACATTTGCGGCAATTCTCGATAATATTTTCGTAGCCATGAATATTAAGGTAAGTCTCCTGCTGACCGGCAAAGGAAGCGTCGGGCAGATCCTCAGCCGTGGCGGAGGAGCGAACAGCTACTGCAACGTTTTCCCCATACTCGGCTTCCATTTTCTTGTAGGACTCAATGATGGCGTCACGCAGATCATCGGGAAACTTGGCATGGCGGATGATATCCCGGCATTTTTCACCACGTTCGGCCAGATTGTGCATGTCTTCAATATCCAGATCAGCGAGAACATTTTTAATATCATCTTCAACACCAGCCGCTTTCAAGAGATAGCGATAGGCATAAGCAGTAATGGCAAAACCGTGGGGAACGGCCACACCTTTACCGGTGAGGTGTTGATACATCTCGCCAAGTGAAGCGTTCTTTCCGCCTACCAGCGGGACGTCGTCGATTCCGATGTCATCAAACCAGAGAATTAAAGCCTCATCATGTTTTTCCGCCATTTTCCTACTCCTTTCCATGTTAAATTGATTTAAACAATGGGCAATTTGCCGAATTTTAAATCACCCGCAGGCCGGTACTTTTTATTTTTTTGATTTAAAGACGCATTTTAGCCAATCTTGCTACTGTGGTCAACCGAAACATGTAACAAAAATTGGTAAAATTGAACTGATAATTTTGCGGATATTTCTGAAATTCCTAAGAATCTGCAAAGAACCTGGTAATTATTCACAGGGAGGGAACGGAGAAGATGTTAACCATTTCACCCCATGATTGGGCACAAGACTTGTTCGTCAGGCAACATGAATTGACCATGACCGGGCATTGACGACTTGATAGAATATCACTGGTTCCGGAGTTTGTCGATACATTCCTGGAGGCGGTCAATCAAGTGATCCAGCTCGGGCTTGGTAATCTGGTCATCGGCACCCACGGATTCCCCCTTCCTCCGCAGAGCATTATTAATCATTGATGAAAAAAGAATAAAGGGTATTTTTTGATAGGCCGATTGTTTCCTAACCTGCATACAAAAATGGTGGCCATCCATGCGCGGCATCTCAATATCACTGATAATGGCAAGTACTTTTTTCTCAAGCTCTCCCTTATTGCGTAAATCTTCAAGAAATTCCCACGCCGCCTGACCATCGGCATGGGGAATGACTTTAAAACCTGCAGCCTGCAGCGTTCTGGTTAATTGCGTCAGTACAACCCTTGAATCATCAGCAACAACGACCGATCGATGATATTTTTGTTCTATTTGTTCAATTTCTTCCTTATCCTTGCTGGATTTGAGAACCATGGAAGGATCTATGGCCGCCGTAATCCTCTCAAAATCAATCATCTGGATCAACTGGTCGTTAACCTGACAAATACCTGTTATGCTCTGAGACGATGCAATCATTTCCGGAGGGGGCGAAATCTGCGACCATGAAACACGGTAAACCTTGTCGACACCATGAGTGACAAAGCCAAAAGGCTTGCCGTTTAATTCGGCCACAATAACAACCCATGATTTCCTTGCATTATCGCCATGGACTGGTTCATATTCAAACCACTTACAGAGATCGACAAGAGGGATCGTCCTGTTTCGTAATAAAAAAACACCCTGAACGCATGACGGACTATTGACAATCTCGGTGACTTCTCCAGGCATGGCGACAAGTTCCCTGACCTTAGCCGCATTAATGCCGTAAGCCGACCTGATGGTGTCCCCGGTTGCCGAATCAAGCCACTCCAGATAAAAGGTAATGACTTCAAGCTCATTTGTTCCTGTTTCAAGCAGGATGTTTCCCGCAGCAGTCTGCTGTGTCATATGCAAAATCCTTGATGAATGTCTATTTAAAAAATTCCAGTACTACTTTCAGTATAGGCAAACCTCTTCAAAAATTTCCACAGAGTTTTTCCAAAAAATCATAAAAAAAGGTCATTCAAGGCAATTTGTCCCGAATATTCTTTTTTAACGTATCATTTTCACTTAACAACCTGTTCGAATTTCTCAGACTAGCTCTGTTCTTTACCTATAAGTCATAATACAGGAGTCATCGCCAATAATTACATTCGGGGATGATGTGCCAAGAGGATCAATTTATGCAAAATAACGTATAAACAGGCATTAATGTTTCCTTGTGTACTTAAACTTGTGGGTAAAGGGCAGGACTAGCTCTGTTCATGCTCGAAAGGTGTTGAAAATTT
>JAOZOY010000140.1 GCA_029933005.1 Deltaproteobacteria bacterium | reverse complement strand
CGTAGACTCCGTGAGGTGCTGGTGAACGGTTACCCCTGGATCGCCCTTTTTGTCAGTTGTGTTATGATTATTATGGAACTGTTGCAGGTTGTATTGGCTCTTTAATGGTAAGCGATTACAGGCATCGAAGGTAAGTGAACGAAGTGAGACTCCGATCTTCGGTACCTGTGATCATTTACAGAATTAGGAGTTTCACAAAAAAACTTGGGAGTTTTCCTCCGTGATTGGTTACCTTTAAAGATGAAGTAATCAGATTGCTCCGACAATCAGGATGGATTTTTATGGAAGAAAAAAAGCACGGAATGTCAGCTCGAATGATGAATAGTAAAATTACCTTTTTTTTCTTCCTCTTTTTGTTGCTTGCCGCCGGCGGCTGTGCCCGTCATGAAACCCGGCTCATGGAAGTGACGGCGTATTGCGGCTGTGGAAAGTGCTGTGGCTGGGAGAGGGGATCCTGGAAACATCTCAAGCTGGATGTCTGGAACCGGTATGTGAGTGAAGGTAAACAGGAGGGGAAAAAATATAGCGGATTGACCGCTAGCGGCACAAAGCCGCAAAAAACATCTCCGGGTTTGTTGTCAGGCGACACCCTGGCCCATCCCTGGACTGCTCCTTACCGTCTGGTCTGCCCGTGGCGCTGGTTTTCCGAGGACGGGACGATCGCCGCCGATACGAAGTATTATCCCTTTGGAACAAGAATGCTTGTACCAGGTTATGGATGGGGTGTGGTAACAGATCGTGGTTCGGCTATCAAGGGGCCGGACAGGATCGATCTCTATTATAATTCCCATCAGGACGCTCTTGACTGGGGCAGGAAAAAGGTGAAGGTGCGGATTGAACGACGATGAGTTGATTTTCCGGGCTTCATTTCGGTGGCGAACATGCAATGTTTGACAAAATATGATTAAGTACTTATTTTTTTTTAATTGGATGCAGCTGAAAAAATAACAAAATTTTACGAAAAAAACGAAAAGGAGTCACTGACCGTGCTGAACACTTTAAAAAGATTTACCCCTGTTCTTCTTCTCTTGTCTGTCTTCTGTTTGACTGGTGTCGGATGCATGGTGGATAATGCTGATGCCCGTTCGCGGGGCGGCGGCCGTTCTTTCAGCCGCTCCCGTAGCGCTTCTCCGCCACCTGTTAGGCGTAGCACGCCGCAAAAATCATCGACCGTAAATAGGCCAAGAAGCGGCGGTTTCATGAGTGGGTTGGCCGGCGGTCTCATGGGCGGCGCCATTGGTAGTCTGCTGTTTGGCGGCATGGCCCATGGTGGCATGGGCGGCGGTATCATGGGCTCAGGAATTGGACTTTTTCAGATTCTTCTCATGGCCGGCATCGGCTATTTTATCTACAAACGTTTTTTTAAAAAACCGGCTTCCGGTGGCGCGGCATTCCAGAGCACGAGAGGATCAACCGAACCTTATGACAATGGTCCGGCAATGGGTGGCTCCGTAAATGCACCTCCTCCACCCCCTTCTTCCGGGGGCAGCACGCTTGAAGATGGATTTGCTGAAATCCGCCGTTCAGAACCAGATTTTGATCCCAAGCATTTTACCGAAATTGCCTCTGATGTTTTTTTTCAGGTGCAGGCCGGTTGGATGCGTCGAGATGTGCAGTCGTACCGTCATCTGCTCGGAGCGAATCTGGCTGCGGAATACGAGGGGCATTTCGCCGATTTACGTGCGAAAGGTCAGATCAATAAGCTGGAAAATATTTCTATCCGCAAGGTTGAGATTGTTGACGCGGGTGTTGATGGCAACGAGGAGTTTATTACTGTCCTCTTTACAGCCAATCTGTTGGACTATACCGTGGATGAGAAGAGTAACGCCGTTGTTGAAGGCAGCATGACGGACCCGGTGAAATTTGCCGAGGAATGGACCTGGGCGCGTCCCGTGGGTACGCAAAACTGGAAACTGGAAGGCATCAAGGTCGTGTAAGCGTTCATCATCACCTCATCTTGTTTGGGCCTGCTTATATAGCACCTGTATGCTGCGCAGGCCCAAATGGTCGAATATAAAGCATTGGTAAACGATTACAGATCGTGGTTTTCGTAATCTTGTAGACCCCGGTGAACGGTTACCGGCAACCAATAGCACCTAACAGGGATTCAATTTTACACCACTCCATATTGCCATTCACAGGATCGCTGAAAATAGCTGCAAGTATTTTACGGTGCTTTGCCTTCTTGAAAACACGATAAAAACGAATGGCAGGGCATGCAAGCAAAATACGATTGCACCATATCCGTTTGTTCTGAGAAGATAACAAGTCGTGGTCTTAAGCAGGCCGAATCTCCACCTTATCCTTAAGATACTCTTTGACCTCGCCTATGGGCACTTCATTTCGGTGAAAAATGCCGGCGGCAAGAGCGGCTTCCGCCTTGGTGCGGGTAAAGACCTCAAGAAAATGGTCCGCATTGCCGGCACCGCTTGAGGCCAATTTATAACTGAAGATCATCCAGGGGACTGGCAACTCCTTCACCACCCAACCGCAAAACATGGGTGTAAATCATTGTTGTTGAGACATCCTTGTGGCCGAGCAGGGATTGTATTGTCCTGATATCCGTGCCACGCTGCAGCAGATGGGTCGCAAAGCAGTGGCGAAATGTATGCGCACTCACTCTTTTGACAATCCCCGCCTTTCTGACAGCTGTTTTGATCGCTTTATTGATGCTGCTTGGATCAATATGATGCCTCCGTTTTTTTCCACTGCGAGGATCAATGGAAAGTCTTCCCGATGGAAAAACATATTGCCATCCCCACTCCTTGGCTGCATTCGAATATTTCCTGTCCAGTGCTCCAGGCAGAAACACCTCCCCAAATCCGTCAGCAAGGTCTTTTTCATGGATAAGCCGAACCCGCTGCAGGTGTTCTGAAAGCTGGGGTATTATTGATTCCGGAAATGTTGTAAAACGATCCCTGGCCCCCTTTCCGGAATGTATGGTGATCTGCTTCATATCAAAGTCGATTGTCATGAATACGAAGCCGGGCACACTCCATAACCCTCAGTCCGGAACCATAAAGCAGCTTAACTGTCAACTGGGGCACACCTGACATAAGGATGATGACCCGGGCAGTTTCCTCCCTGGTGAGAACAACCGGAACATTCATTTTTTTCACGGAACGGACAGCGTCAATTCCTTTTTCCGCAAGCGGCTGTTTTATAACTTTGTTGTAAAGAAATACCAGGGCATTCATTGCCTGGTTCTGGGTAGATGGCGCGACATTTCTTTCCACAGCAAGATGGGTGAGAAATGATTCAATCTTGTCCTCGCCATTGGCAAGATCGGATCGGGATTTCATTTTATGAAACGCCACATAACGCTTAATCCAGTCACAATAGGACCGCTCCGTGTGAATGGAATAATGCCCGCGCCGCATGGTTTTCCTAACTTCGTCAAGGAATCTTTTCCTGCATATTTGCCTATAAGGGGAATATCAGGTAATTTGTCCTTGTTAATA
>JAOZOY010000002.1:2533-98044 GCA_029933005.1 Deltaproteobacteria bacterium | reverse complement strand
TTAACTTCCGCTAAAAACATGCGGGGATGACGTGAGTGGGGAACTTAACTTATCTTGATGACTCTACGATTTTTATACAGGTTAATCGGCATTTTGTTTATATGAAAGTCTCTTGCAGAGGCACAGAGTTCACAGAGTTTTTCTCTGCGTCTCGATGCCTCTGCGAAAGATTAACTTTCATTTCTCGATGTCTCATTTCATTCGCTTATCGGTTGTGCCGGTTCGCCGGGATGGGGGTTACTTAGAAGAATCTTTAAAGCCGCATCAACAACCAGTTCAACGGAAATTTCCTTCATACACCTTTTTTTCCGGTCTTCCGGCAGGGAACATTGCCTTTTAAAACAAGGACTGCAGGAAATTCCTATACGAAGCACCTGATGCTGCTTTCCGTAAGGGCCGGTGCGCCAGGGAGCGGTGGGACCGAAAAGGGCGACCACGGGTGTTCCGGCCGCTGCGGCAATATGCATGGGGCCGGTATCGGTGGAAATCACAAGATCCGCCCTTTCGTAAAGAGCGGTCAATATTTTCAAACTGGAGCGACCCGCCAGGTTGAGCGAGCTTTTTTTCATACTCTCCTGAATCTTTTCAATCACAATCCGATCCGGCGGGCCTCCGGTAAAAATCACCCGGCAGCCCTGGGCAACCAGCTGGTCGGCAACCTGAGCAAATCGCTCATTTTCCCACAGTTTGGTTTCCCATTTGGTCTGGGGATTGATGGCAACCAGGGGCTTTACGGCATCGTTTCGATCCAGACCATTCTCGCCCAGCAACTCCAGCACCTGCTGACGATCCTGGCCGGAAACCGGCAGATCGAACACCACCTCCGAACAGGGAACATCGATTCCTTCTAGAAGAAGAAGCTCCCTTTGCAGGGCATGAACTTCCATATCAACCGCGGGCAGCCGTTCATTTAAAAAAATATAACTGCACTCGGCATGCTGCATGCCCCGGCCAAAACCAACCTTGCGCTTTCCCCGGCTTATTCCTACAAGAATTCCGCTTTTCAGCAGTCCCTGAAAATCAATCACCAAGTCATACTTGATCTCCCTGAGCTGTCCCAGAAAACGAAATATGGCCTTAAGGTTCTGCAGCCATGCACGGCTTCGCAGCCCGCTGACCCACTGTTTTCTTTTGGAAACCAGCACATGATCAACGGCATGGTGGCCTACAACAAGATCCGCAGCGGCCTCTTCCACCAGCCAGTCAATCCGGGCATCCGGCCAGGCCCTTCTCAAACAGTTCAGGGCAGGCAGAGTATGAGTGACATCGCCGATGGCGCTTGTTTTGACAATCAGGATGTTCATTGTTTTCCAAAATGTAACTATTCAGATGTGCTTCAGGTAAGCGAGTTAGCGAGACTCCGCTCGTTCATTTCGGAGTCTACGCTTACCTGGGCTTTAAAGCATACTGGTGCTATTCAAAAAGACCAAATATGGGCGAAAATGGAGTGCCGCTGAATAGTTACTCCAAAATAATTATTTCTTGCCTGAATGGTAGGGATTGCTCCTTTTCCGCTCTTTTAAAAACAGCCTGAGCGGGGTTAAATCAAGACCTAGTCCTTCTCGGAACTGGTTGACCAAAAAACGAAAATAGGAAAAATGAACCCCCCTTGGATAATTAACAAAAACAATAAAGGTGGGCGGTTTAGTGGAGACCTGAGTGGTGTAATACAATTTCAGACGCCGGCCCTTGTGCAGGGAGGGAGTATGCTTTTCAACGGCCTGTCGCAGAATTTTGTTAATTCGGTTCGTGCTGAAGCTGAGGCTGTATTGCTGGTAAACCTTTTCCAGGGTTGGCAGAATTTTTTTTACTCCGAAACCGGTCAGTGCCGAAATTTGCAAAGTGGGGGCAAAACCGGCAAAACGGGTAGCCATTGCAACCTCGTCCAGAATCCACTTCTGTTTCTTCTTGTCCTTTCTATCGATCAAATCCCACTTGTTGACCAGAACCAGACAGGCCCTGCCCCGCTCAAGGGCATAGCCGATAACCTTGGTGTCCTGTTCGGTGATCCCTTCATCAGCATCAATCAGCAGCAGGGCAATATCGCATTGTTCAAGAGAGGAAAGGGCCTTCATGACGCTGAACTTTTCCAGTTTGTCACTGACCTTGCCCTTTCGTCTGATGCCGGCCGTATCAATCAACAGATAATGTTTGCCGTTTTGCTCAAGCAAAGTGTCCACTGCATCTCTTGTGGTGCCTGGGATATCCGAAACCACCAGCCGGTCCTGGCCGAGAAGCCGGTTAATCAGCGATGATTTGCCCACATTTGGTCTGCCGATACAGGCAATACGAATCGCATCCTCGGGCACGTCTTCCTGATGGACCGGTTCGGAAAGACTGCCAACCAGCATTTCCATAAAATCAGTGATGCCATAGCGATGCTCAGCCGAGATCGGCCACAATGACTTGACGCCAAGCTCATAAAAAGGGGCAAGCAGGCTCTGCTCCTGTTCCGGGCCATCAATCTTGTTGACAACGTGATAGACTGGTTTGCTGCTTCTGCGCAGGATTTTAACCACCTCGTAATCCTCACGGAGAAGTCCGTCCCTGGCGTCAAGAAGCAGAATAATAATATCGGCCTCTTCAATGGCCAGCAGACTCTGCTCCCGGATCATTGCCGGAATCTTTTCATTCCTGTCCAGCTCAATGCCGCCGGTATCAACCAGAATCAACTCATGATCATCCCAGGTCACCTTCTGGTAATGGCGATCACGGGTGACACCGGGAGTAGGATCGACAATAGCCTTCCGGGAACGGGTCAAACGATTAAACAGAGTGGATTTGCCGACATTAGGTCGTCCCACCAAAGCAACTATTGGACATTGAGATTGAGGCATTTTTTAAATTTTACAATTGACAGGTTTAATTTCTTTCTTTATTTCCGCAACCAGCCCGGCCAGCACGAAATAATCATGGTCAATATGATGCTGTAATAAATAATCCAGTGAGTAGACTGCAGGCTTAATAAATTTTCTAAAAAAATACCTGTTTTTTTTTGCCGCCAAAAAAGCAAAAGCCCCCAGGATCTGGAGATTTCGCTGTAGAGCCAAAGAATAATATCCCGCCAGGAAATCATCCCTGTCAAGATCAATGCGACTGGCCGCCCGTCCGAGATAGTAGTCCAGAAGCTGCTCCTGCTCATCAGGAGAAAGTCCGACATAGGGATCAATCAGCAGCGAGGCAAGATCATAGCCAAGAGGCCCCAGGCGGGCTCCCTGGAAATCAATAATCCGGATTACACCCTCATGAACCATGATATTTCTGGACTGAAAATCACGATGCAAAACAAAATCAGCAGGCTGGCGGGTTGCCTGTCCGGCCAGATCCTCAAACTCGTCCGTCAATCCCAACGGAATTTCTTTTCCCAGAAAATCACGACAGAATGCCTGCGTAAAATAGCCGGATTCCCGTTCCATCATCAGCTTCCTGTCATATCGAGGCGTGTCCCAGCAGCTCTCCAAGGGAAAATCAGGCCGGCCTGAAATCTGCAAGCAAAGAAGCGCGTCAATAGCCTTTTCGTACAAGAAAATCAACTTGCCGGGTTCTTCCTGAATACGGCGCTGGAGATGGATATTACCGAGATCCTCAAATAAAATAACGCCGATCTCAGTGTCATATGCGTAAATTTGCGGCACAGAAACGAAACAGGAGTGGAGATGGCGACCAATCCGGTAGGCGGCCTCGGCCTCTTCTTTTCCCCTGGGATGAAAGGTGTCCGGAAAAACCGCGACAAGCGATATCGCTTCCGTTTGACTGATCCGGAAAAATACTCGACTGGAACCGTCAGCGCCAATCTTTTCAATAGAAAGCAAACCGGACGAGGGAAAATGATTACGTTCCAGAAGCTCGCAAAGAAATGTGATTCGGGGATCAGATAAGTCCAACAAAATTTGCTCCATAATTACACCGCCAGCAGAAAACCGTTCACCGGGGTAGTTGCAGATTTAGGGGAACCACAGTCCTGTAAGCGTTTTCCAGGGCCCCATATTCATGCGATCAGGCTGGCGAATCAGCAGCGAAGCGGCAATAGTATACCTATGTGAGCCAGCCTGATGGCGCGAAGAGGCGAAGACTCCGTGGGGTGCTGAAAGACGCTTACGTCAGCAGGCAACGATGGTGTCCTGCAACACAGCCTGCTCCGCCACCTTCGCGCCATCCCAGACGACAACCCGGGTCAGTCCGGCTCCTTTGCCGATCACAGCCCGGGATCCGATACTCACCCAGTCGGACAATTCCACATCCGGCCCCATGCCGACATCTGAACCGACATAAAAAGAACCGTGCCCTTTCCTTTCTCTTTCCGCAAGCAAAGAACCGTGCAAAGCCAAGTAGTCAGCCAGAGTGCCAATATCAGTCCAGTTATTTTTAACGACCTGAGCCCTGATAAAAGCCCCTTTTTTTATCCAGTAACAATAACAGTCAATGATATTGAAAAACTTTTCCTCAGGAATCATGGCAAGTAAGGCCGGATCAAGAACATGGATGCCGGTAAAGGCCATTCGGCGCTCCTCGTCAGTCTCCTTGTCGCCAAAACCAAGAATCCGCTCACCGGAAACAGCCACATTATTAAAACGAGGATAATCATGGAGAACAAGGGTAGCCCGAGCGCCGGAACGGAGGTGGGCGTCATAAACCCCGATCAGGTCAATATCATGAAAAATATCACCATTTGTAATCAAGACCGGCTCCGGCCCCAATTTGTCCATGGCCAACCGCAACCCGCCACCCGTGCCAAGTATTTTTTCTTCCAGCTGGAGAAAGATGCCAGTCTCGTTTTTAAGCAACTCCGCAAACTGCTCCCTTAGATGGTGCGCGTTGATCATGATCGAATCAAACCCGTTCTGCCGCAGTTTATCAATAGTAAACATGAGAAGTGGTTGATCAAAAACGGGAAAAAGAGGTTTAGGGCGCAGCAAAGAATAAGGTTTCAGGCGGGTGCCGAAGCCGGCGGCAAGAATCATGGCTTTCATATTAGTTTAATTTGTTTAATTAGTTTAATTGGTTTAATTGGTTAGACAATATTATAAACAATCCAAATACCACAACAAGTCAAACAAATTCAACCAATTAAACCAGTCAAACTAATAATCAAGCTCTCCATCGGCAAGCTCTTCAATGCCCACAATGACAAGACCGGCTTTATTTGCTTGGTGAACCATTTGCTCGCGGTCAAAAAGTAAGGATTGACCAGCCTCCACGGCAAGAACAGATGCCCTGGCCTCCAACATCGACTCCAAGGTGGTCAGTCCAATGGCCGGTAGGTCAAAACGAAAATCCTGATTCGGCTTCCTGACTTTAACAACAACCGCTTTTTCTTTGCCAAGAGAACCACCACGTTTGATTGCCGCATCGGTTCCCTCGATGGCCTCAACAGCCAGCACCGTCTGATCGCGGACCACAACACATTGACCGATATCCAGCCGACCAATGGCTCGACACATACTCCAGCCAAAACGAATATCCGCCAATTGGTCGGTAGAGGGTTTTTTCTTCGTCAAAATACCTTTAGGGAAAAGCATATCCTGGAGATAAATTGTTGACTCCAGCACCTTGATGCCCTCACGTTCCAATTCCCCGGCTAAAGCCCTTAAAATGGCATCATCCTGCTTGATATCGATCTTATTCCAAAGAGTCAATCCCTTCCAGTCAGGGAGAATATCCCGAAAAATCTTTGTTTTTGTGATAGTGCCAAGAAAAACTGTTTCCTCAACACCTTCCTTTTTAAAAAATTTTATGATTTTACCAAGTTGACCTAGTTTCACCCAGCAAAAACTGTCGGCAATACGCTCAAGTTCCGGATGCGTCTCGCCCTTATGTCCGACAATGGCAATCACCCTACCCTCTTTCCGGGCTGCTTCAGCAAAAAGAAGAGGAAACTGACCACCTCCAGCTATAATGCCGATCTTACTCCCCATCACTGCTGAGTCTCATCACATTCCGCCTTGAATCCTTGAAAAATTGAACCAGGCGCGCCACGGCCTTGCAATCTGGAAACTCGGTCAAGGCTTTTTCAAGGGCTTCCTGTAAAAGAAGCTCGGGAGTCTTAAAAATAATCACAAAGGCCTTTGACAAATTTTTGATTGTGCCGGAATCAAAACCGGCACGCTTCAAACCGATGCGGTTAATTCCTCTGATCTGGAGGTTATTGCGAATACCCGCAACAATAATGTAAGGCGGCACATCCAAAATAAGACCAGACATTGCCCCGATAAAAGAGTATTCCCCGATGCGGGTAAACTGCTGTACGGCCACCAGACCTCCCAGAGTTACCCTGTCGCCCACCTCAACATGCCCAGCAAGAGTGGCATTATTCACCATAATGACATGATTGCCCAGCCAGCAGTCATGAGCTACATGAATATAAGCCATCAGAAGGTTATGATTACCAATTCTGGTGACACCGCTGCCGCCCGGACTGCCGCGATGCAGGGAGGTGTATTCCCGAATCCAGTTATCATCTCCGATCTCCAGCCGAGTTGGCTCATCCTGATAATGTATATCCTGGGGAGGAGCGCCAATAGAGGCAAAGGAGCCAATTCTGTTGCGCGCTCCTATGCTTGTCGGGCCGGAAATGATACTGTGTGACCCAATTTCCGTATCCGGGCCAATTTGAACATTCTTTTCGATAACCGTGTAGGGACCGACACGAACGGATGAATCAAGAGAAGCATCCGGGTCCACAACCGCAGTTGGATGAATTTTCATTTATCTTTCCAAACTGGCTGATTTTAAAAGAAAGAATCCGAACAAAGGGTAAATATTCGGCTAGCACCCAAATTTCGTCCGATTCGCCTTACTCACATATGACTAATATAGCTCGCAAGGCGACTTGAACGAACTTGGGCACTATCCAAACATTTACAGGCCGAGTTTTTTGAAACTTTTTCACACAAGCCGAATATTTACAACAAAGGACTCTGTTCCTTAACAGAGAGGAACTTCCTGCATACAATTTTCGACCAATAGAAAGGCCGAAAACTCCAGGATCTACCATAATCATTTTTTGGGTAGACGTAAACGAAACGGTTTGGGGTTATTGTAAACTGTTCAGGAACACAAGCAAGGAATGAATAGTTACAAAAAAACACTGCATTCAAGGCAGGTTCATTTACCATATAAAAAGAAAATTAACCACCCATTTCAAGCAAAAATTGCCATCAACTCGCCTTCAGCAGCAACTTCCCCTTCAACATAGGCCTTACCCGTCATTTTGATCATTTTTGACTTCCACCTCAATGTCTGCAGCTCAAAAATGAGCTGATCACCAGGCACAACCTTGCGCCTGAACCGGACACCATCAATACCCGCAAAATAAAAAATCTTGTCACCGACCAAATCCGGATACGTCAGAAAGGCCAGCACGGCAGCGGTCTGGGCCATCCCCTCAACAATCAGAACTCCGGGCATCACCGGTTCCAATGGAAAATGGCCCGGGAAAAAGGGCTCATTGATCGTCACATTCTTCAGTCCCTTTATCCGCTCACCCGCTTCAAATTCGAGAATCCGATCAACCATGACAAAAGGAAAACGGTGGGGAAGCATTTTCAATATTTCCAAAATCTCAACATGTTCTTTAATACTCATTTCCGTCCCCCAGAGCTGCCGGCAGCAGCCAAGCCCTTCTCTTTCTCATCTCCACTTTGGCGAAGACACTCTACCTCTTTTCGTAACATTCTTAACTCCTTGGCCATATCGGGAAGCCGGGCAAAGACTGAAGTTGACCGCAGCCATTTCCGGTGCGCAATAGCCGGAGAACCTGAGACGACTGAGCCAGCCTGCTGATTATTCATGATGCCGGATTGAGCGGCGACCATGACCCGGTCTTCCAGTTCCACATGATCACCTACTCCAACCTGGCCTCCCAAGACCACGCCTCTGCCTAAAGTGGTGCTCCCGGCAATCCCCACCTGGGCGACGAGAAGAGAGCCTTGGCCAATCACTACATTATGGGCAACCTGAGCCAGGTTATCAATCTTAACGCCCGATTGAATCCAGGTCGTGCCAAAAGTAGCCCGATCTACACAGGCGTTGGCACCGATCTCAACATCATCGTCGATACGAACGTAGCCGACCTGAGGCCGCTTAAAATGATGACCCTGTTCATCAGTGGCATAGCCGAATCCATCGGAACCGATCACCGCGCCGCTGTGAATTCTGACCCCATTACCGATAATGCAGCCAAAAAAGATTGTCACATTGGCGGCAAGAAACGTGTCACTGCCGATCTCGACATCATCGCCAATCACCACGCCGGGTTCAATCACCACCCGTTCGCCAAGCTTGACCCTGTCCCCGAGAACAGCCATGGGCCCGACTGATACCGCTGCCGGGATCCGGCACTCGCTGCCGATATGAGCGCTGGGATGAATGCCGGTGGCCTGGAAAGGAACCTCACAAAAAAAAGTATGTATTTTTGCTGCAGCCACATTTGGATTTTTTACCATGATCTGGGGCATCGGAGATTCTAAAATAAATTCAGGAACAATCACTGCCGAAGCTCCGGTTGTCTCAATCCGCTGCAAATCTTTTTTTCGAAGAAGAAAAGTTATTTCTCCATTTGCCGCGGAATCAAACGGGGCCAGATCATGAATTAAAATATCGGCATCGCCTTGAATGGTCCCTCCGACATAATCGGCAAGTTCCCTTAGAAATTTCGTTTCATTTTTCATTTCTCGATGACTCATTTCATTGGCTTATCGGTTGTACCGGTTCGACGGGATGGCCGCTACTTCGTAAGCAGATATAAAAATGGCGGGTTAAGCCGTAGCAACCCGCCAGAACGATTCCCTCAATCAAAATTAATCAGACAACTCCATTTATGCTGTCCCGCAAAATCCCGGATGGTTTAAAAGTGACAACCTTGCGGGCATCAAGAATCAGTTCTTTTCCGGTTTGCGGATTCCTGCCACGCCTAGAGTTTTTTTGTTTGACATTAAACTTGCCAAAACCGCTGATCAACAAATCTTCACCACCGGCAAGACAATCCTTGGTAATCCGCAAAAAGGCCTCAACCGTTTCCGTAGCCTCCGCCTTTGTCAAATTATGAGTTTGATACACTTTCTGTACAAGATCCGCCTTTGTCAGGGTCATTGTTTGCCCTCCCTCCCTATAAACACTCAAAACAGCTTAAGAAACTTGTTTCAGACTTTGACGACCGGCATATTGTCCGGCTGCGCCCAATTCATCTTCAATCCGAAGCAACTGATTATATTTAGCCACGCGATCCGTCCGGGATGGAGCACCGGTCTTGATCTGGCCGGTATTCAGCGCCACACTCAAATCGGCAATCGTCGTATCTTCAGTTTCACCTGAACGATGAGAAATAATTGCGGTAAATCCAGCCCGATGCGCCATTTCCACGGCATCAAGTGTCTCGGTTACCGTACCGATCTGGTTCAACTTAATCAAGATCGAATTCGCTGCTCCTTCCGCAATACCTCTCTGCAAAATAGAAGTGTTCGTGACAAAAATATCGTCGCCCACCAACTGAATCCGCTCACCGAGTCGCTCCATCTGTTTTTTCCATCCGCTCCAATCACTTTCATCAAGACCGTCTTCAATGGACACCAGGGGATATTTGTTCACCCAGTCTTCATAAAAGTCAATCAATTGCTCGGCTGTTTTCTCGGAATCTTTTTCCGCAGCCATAATATACCGCTTTTTCTTGCTGTCATAAATCTCGCTGGCAGCAACATCCAAGGCAATAAAAATATCCTTGCCGGGCTTGTAACCCGCCTTGCTGATCGCCTCAAGCAGAGACTCCATGGCCTCTTCATTGGAACGTAAATTCGGGGCAAATCCTCCCTCATCACCAACTGCTGTCTGATGTCCGGCCACCTTGAGCACGGCTTTCAGGCTGTGAAAGGTTTCCACTCCCATCTGCAGGGCCTCTGCAAATGAAGAAGCGCCGGCGGGCATGACCATGAACTCCTGAATATCGACATTATTATCGGCATGGGCGCCGCCGTTTAAAACATTCATCATGGGAACCGGCAAGACCTTGGCATTCACCCCGCCCAGATAGGAAAAAAAAGGCAGGCTCAATTCCTCGGCCGTTGCCCTTGCTACGGCCATTGAAACGCCTAAAATAGCATTGGCACCCAACTTCTTTTTGTTGGCCGTGTTATCCAGTTTCAGCATGATCTTGTCAATAATGACCTGCTGGCTTGACTCCAATCCGACCAGAGCCGGCCCGATTGCCTCATTAACATTGGCAACCGCTTTTAACACGCCTTTGCCCATAAAACGTTTCTTTCGCGTATCTCGTAACTCCAACGCCTCACGTTTCCCGGTAGACGCTCCAGAGGGGACCAGCGCTCGCCCCATGACACCGCTGTCCAGATAAACTTCCACCTCAACTGTTGGATTTCCACGGGAATCAAGAACCTCTCTACCTAACACACCAATAATTTCACCCATGGACCTCCTCCACGCTTGACAGCTTTGTAAAAAAATAAACTCCTGAATTTTCTGATACTTAAATCGACAAGTAATCTGACACTGTACTCATTTCTCCTTTGCATACATAAGCGGCAAAGAGACCGGAGTTACTATGATTCAATGTTAATAGATATTTTATATTTAAAATATGATAACCATAAAGAGGTCAAGAATACAAGGTTAACTTGTTGAATTTAAAAAATTTCTTTACAACTCAACGTAAATATTCGGCTAGCACCCCAATTTCGTCCGATTCGTCTTACTCACATATGACTAATATAGCTCGCAAGGCGACTTGAACGAACTTGGGGCACTATCCAAACATTTACAGACCGAGTTTTTCGAAACTTTTTCACACAAGCCGATTATTTACAACTCAACATGCAAGGACAAGGGCAGATCAATTATTTATGGCAAAAAAATTATTCTACAGAATCACGAAACAATCAAATGATAAGATGTAACTACTCACGGGGTAAGCGACTTAGCCTGGCAAACCCCGGTATTTGGAACTGCTTACAGGGCGCCGGAGATTTTCGTCAGCAGACTGGCGCGGCGTATTATTCATACGTAAGCCAGGCTGGTGGCGGAAAGATTTGGTGTCCTGTGAGCAGTTACGATAAGATTAATCAACCAACAACACTTGCCATTTTGAAAATAGGCAGATACATGGCAATGACCAAGCCGCCAATCAAGCCGCCGAGAAAGACCATCATGAAAGGTTCAATCATGGCCGTCATATTCTCTACTGCCTGGTCAACCTCTTCATCATAAAAATCGGCAATCTTTTCCAGCATGGTGTCAAGAGCGCCGGTTGCTTCACCAACATTTATCATCTGAACAACCATACTTGGAAACACTCCTGTTTCTTCCAAAGGCTCGGCAATCGGCCGGCCTTCCGAGATACTGTCCGCCACCCGGAACACAGCCTCCTCAATCACCTTATTTCCGGCCGTTTTGGCGACAACCGTCAGGGAATCCAGGATCGGCACACCACTTTTCATCATGGTCCCCAGTGTTCTGCTAAATTTTGCCACGGCAATTTTACGAATTAACGGGCCAAAAACCGGCGCCTTGAGCAGCAAAATATCAATTTTTTTTCTTCCTTTTTCAGTACTGTAAATTTTTTTAATAAGAACAATGATAAAAGCGATGCCACCCGCTATAAACATAAAATTACTTTTAAAAAACTCACTCATATTAACAACCATCTGAGTCATCGCCGGAAGGGAGGAACCGAAATCAGCAAACATCTTTGAAAAAACAGGAACAACAAAAATCATAATGACTGCGGTAATCACAAAAGAAATACAGAGACAGATCACCGGATAAGTCATGGCCCCCTTAACCTTCTTTTTCAAGATCATGCTTTTTTCCATGAACTCGGCAAGACGACTAAGAATAGTATCAAGTATACCTCCCACCTCACCTGCATCAATCATGTTACAGAAAAGGTTATCAAAAATCTTGGGATGTTTTTTCATGGCATCGGCAAACGTGGTTCCTGTTTCAACATCCACCCTGATTTCAGTAAGCACCTTTTTAAATGTTGGGTTTTCCTGTTGATCCCCAAGAATCTGCAGACTCTGAACCAGTGGCAGTCCGGCATCAATCATCGTTGAAAGCTGCCGGGTAAAAATCACAACATCCCTTCCGGTCACTTTCGGCTTGAAGATTTCAATGTTTGCAAAAATATCCTTGGGCGCTTCTTTCAGGGAATCTAGCTTGATCCTGATTTTCTTCAGCTGCGCTTTGGCTGCAATCTCATTGATCGCGTCAAGTTTTCCTTTACGTTTCTCACCGTATGAGTTTAATCCTTTCCAAACATAAACAGGCATAATGCAATCCTTTTGCTCAAACTGACGGACTTTAAAAAATCAAAACCCATTTTTTGATGACTTTGTAAAAGTCGCAACAGTCTCTCTATTAACATCTACGTCAAGGCGTAGATGATGGTCAATATTTTAAATTCACATTCCAGCAAACGTATGCGGAATTCTACCGACTTGGCCGGCTTGGGATAATGTATCTTTTCATATGAGATAATTAAATTTTATAACAAGATTTTTTGAAACTCAACTGGAAGGTTAATATTTTTCATTTTTACTGTTTTTTTCTGCTACTATTCGTTTTTTCGATCACTTTCTTCTCTTTGAAAGAGATTCTCGTTGACAGGCTGCTTATTTTCCTATAATTAAATATTCTTTTGAGCTAATTCCCGAGTTTAGAATTTTGGAACGAGGTCATCCTTCTCCAATGGTAGGAATCGCCACTCTGGAAAAAACAAATACCTTAAAAAAGCAGGGTACGCACCGAAGTCGGACTATGCTCCGTTCTTATTCTGAAGGGGGGTGCTTAGCTGCACACCAAAAATTGCGGAACTCCAAACTAATTATCTTTTTCCAAATAGCATGATCAGGAGGTTTACTGTCATGGCAACAGTCACAGAGCTACAAAACAGCGGTTTTTTTCATCCTATTATTGATAAATGTGAAGGGTGCGAAAGAATCGTTGAAACAAACAATTCAAAATACTGTCAAAGTTATGCCATTCCTGAAGCCAAATGGAAACTTGGCATCTGTAACTTCGCAACCCACGTCAAACCTGAAATTTCAACAAATCAGGTCAAAATCAATCCGCTTAAGGCGTCAAAACGAGCTGCTGCCGGAAAGAAATAATAGATGTTCGATGTGGAAAAAGTGGGAGATGGCAAAAAACATCTTTTCAGAAATCTTCCGCCAAAGGTATTAATTAATACCTATTTTAAAAAAAGAGTTTCAGCAAAAAATTATTTGCTGAAACTTTTTTATTACTTTTTTAACCTAAAAGTGATGGATGTTTTAAATTTCATAATTGTCTTCTCCGCCTCAAGAAAGCAGTCTGCGACAACGATTATCGATAATCCGGTACTTTTCATCAGCTCGCCACTCCAGTTTCTCTAACAAATATAAGCATATATCATACCAGATCGATTTATTTCTTTTTAAAAGAAAACTTTCACCTTTTTGTATTGGGGTAAATGGAAATCAAAAAATTTTCATCATGTAAAAGTTCCAAAAACATTTCATAATTTTTCTGAAAATGTGAAGCAACCTCACCTTTGTCCAATAATGAGCCTGCAGCCCATTGCAAAAGCTCCCCTGAACGCTCATTAACAGCAAAAAAGACCTCATCTATCACTTTTTGAGGTTTTTTTTCGTACGGGGGCAAATGTTTTTTCAGAGCTATCACGGCCTGCGGCAAAGTAGGTTCCGGCAGGAGCCGAAACAGTTTTGGCGTATCATAAATATCTACTGTCACAAGCAAATCATCCAGAGCCTGTTTATCCAGCCCCTGAAACAACGTTTTCAAACGATCGAAATCATTATTTTGATCATCTTCCAGGAATAAATGGACATAAGGAGCAATCTCCTCTCTGGTCAACCTTTTTTTCTTAAGGGAGGAAACTAACCATTCTATCTGCATCTCCGGACTGCGGGCAACAAAAGGCAGATATTTTTGATACCAACTTTTTTTGCCTTTTTTCTTGTCTTTTTCTTGCATAAAATTCATTTGGCAGATCCAACCAGCAAAAAAATGCCGATAACATATTCAAACTGACGATAAGAAAAGGGTTTCACGATATACCGGTTTACCTGTGCCCTGAAGGCCTCCAGGATATGAGACAGTTGCGCTTCCGCGGTAACCATAACGAAAGGCAGGTCTCCCTGTGATTTGCTCAAACGAACACTTCGTAATACATCGAGTCCGGTTGTCCCCTGCATCGACCAGTCGGAAATAACGAGATCAATATCTTCCGTGGCAAGAATATCCAAAGCCTGTCTGCCGCTTGATGCCTCAATAACATTAGTCAAACTCATTCTGTTTAAATAACCGGCAATAATCCGCCGCATGACCTTTGAATCATCCACAACAAGTATTTTCTGTTTCATCCCAAGTCCTACTCATTAGCCAACTCTACTTATACGCGATCACAGGGCACCGAATCTGCGGAGTTTATGCCCCCTTGTGGGGTATTATCGGCATAATCGCATACTGATATATAGCTCACAGCCCAATGCCTCGCATCTCCGGCACCCTGTAACCACTTACTGGAATGGAGGCTATTTGAAGTCTGATAATTTACCCTGCGATCGATTACAATCACATCTCCTTTTCATGCAGTACGCTTCATAATTTTTATCATTATAACTTATTGAAATTATTAAGAGCAATAATTTATTTTTTACGTTAATAAAAGATAACTATTCAGTAAAAATAGTGCCGTTATAGTAGTGACTGTCCACATCCAACCTCTTAAAATGACTAAAACACATCAAGGGAAAATGACATGCCAAAAATAAAAACAGCCCAAACCGGCAACACCCTGATTATTTTAATTCTTTTGGTTCTGATCGTCTCTGCAGGCCTATTATATTTTTTTTGGAATCAACAGACGCCAAGAAAAGAAGTCATAGACATCGAAAAATCGGGTTGCGATGAACAGATTGCGCCTCCTGAAAAAAATTCTCCGCCGCACCTATATTCAGAGCAGATTGAGGTAAATGAGGAAAAAGTTGAAATACCTGTTTCTGAGACAATTTACAAACAGGCACCGGTCAACATCGATCCTGCCGATCCCTGCCTCAGCACGGAACAACAACTTGACAGTTTTTTCAATCATCTTGATGGACAAGCCTATTTTCAAGCGTACAAAATTTCCGGAGGATCAAAAAAGTTTTTTCGGGAAATTTCTCTTCAAATGTCGACAAATCCACCCAGTGTTATCAGGGAAACCGATAATCTTTTTACAATTCTTAAAAATACCGCTCACTTTTACAGAGTCCTGGGCGGAGAAAATATTAAAATTATAAAAGATATCCTGACAAACGAAGATGAGATCATTGAAACAACCATGGCCCATTTTTTCCAATGGTCTGAACTAGATAGCAAATGCAAAAACCCTGATCAACCACGACTTCCCGTGGAAAGCCTTTACAATTATGCCGGTTTTTTTCTCAATACCCTGGGAGGTCAATCCTATCTATTCAGACGAAAAGTTAACATCCGAATGCTGACCCGATACTACTGCATTCTTATCCTTGATAGAGCAAATGAACAAAACATAAACCAATTTGGCATCGACATCAGATATCCGATCAACTCTTTGCTTGATGAGATAGAAGTCAGTCAGGGATTAAAAAACAGGGACAAATATGTGGACAGGCTGGATGCGTTAGCAAGGAAATATGAAAAACTTTACTAACCCGCATGTCTTGTTTCGTAATCTTATAGACCCCGGTGAACGGTTATCTTGTTTCTATAACGAAATTTAAAAAATCTCTCACTGAGGCACAGAACTCAAAAGTTTTTCTCTGTGCCTCTGCGTCTCTGTGAAAAATGCCAATAAAGGCTTTACGCAAAAATGCCGGTCCCGATAAAAAACAGCGGGACCGGCATTTTTATTCAACGATAATCTCCCGATAATCGGAAAAATTGAAACCCTATTCACGATTCCCCATAAAATGCAGCAAGCTCAAAAACAGATTAATAAAATCAAGATAAAGAGCAAGGGCGCCCATAATGGCTCCCTTGCGGATCGCTGCTTCACCACTACGCATAATCCCTGATGCGCCGATCTGGGTGATTTTCTGGACATCATAAGCAGTAAGACCTGTAAAAACGATTACGCCGATGCCCGAGATAACCCAGGACATCATGGAACTCTGCATAAAAATATTCACAACCGAAGCCAGAATCACGCCGATCAATCCCATGAACATAAAAGAACCCATGGTACTGAGGTCTTTTTTGGTCACCAGACCATAAATAGCCATAGCGCCGAACATACCGGCCGTGATAAAAAAAGTCGATGCCACGGATGTCGCCGTATAGATCAGCAGAATCACCGATAAAGTAATCCCGTTCAAAGCAGCATAAACAAAAAAGAGAGCCGTGGCAGCCTGAGGTGAAAGGCGCTCAATTCTGGCCGAGAGATAAAAAACCAGACCTAATTCACCAATAATAATACCCCAGCGCATCACCGGGTTTACCAAAAAAATCTGAATGGCGGCCTGAGAATGAACCACAAAAAAAGCTGTCAGACCGGTAAGGGCCAGCCCCAGGGCCATCCATTTAAAAACCATCGCCAGAAACAGGGTCGAAGCCTGCGATTGGGCTTGGCTTGATGAAACAACATTATTATACATCGATCATTTCCTCCTGAAAAACATCTATATTTTTTGAAAAACCTCGTTGCCAAACCGAACTATCTGTAATGGTAATCTCTCAGCAGAAGCACAGATTTCGCTAAATTAAATAGCCGTAAGCGTTTACCAGTGCCTTCGTCGTTCATTCAAAGTCAAAGGTTATACCCTCCTTATACCCTCATACCCTCCAGCTTTTAAGGGTGCTTTTACCTGGGCCTACGCAGCATACTGGTGCTATGCGAGCAGGTCAGGTAAGGCGAGTACGAGACTCCGAAACGGGCGAAGATGAGGTGCTAATGAACGCTTACCCGTATTGTAATCATTTCTTTTTCTATTGCAACCGCAACCAATCACGGAGTGAAATGGGTAAACAGCTCTCTAGTCCACTCTACAATTAATCAATTACACGCAACCTAGTCACCGGCCATCATCAGGGCAATAGGCCGGGTGGCCTCCAGCTGTTCGAAGGCGATTTTGATTGCCGCAGTCAAAGGGACGGACAAAAGCATGCCAGGGATCCCCCACATCCATCCCCAGAAAAGCAGGGCAAACAGCACTGTCAGCGGACTCAGGTTCAATCCTTTACCCATTATTTTCGGTTCAACAAAACTACCCACCACTACTTGAATAGCAAGCAGTACCACACAAACTCCAATAGTTTTTGACAGCGAGCCAAAGTGAAACAGAGTGATGAGCACCGGTGGCACGACCGCAATCATAGAACCGATATTCGGTATAAAATTTAAGAGAAAGGCCAGCATTCCCCAGAGCACGGCAAATGGAACGTCAAACAAGAAAAGGGCAATGAAAACCAAAATACCGGTAAAAAAACTAATCAGCGTCTTGAGGCCCAGATAATCCTGAACAGCCTTATTGATGCGGCTCAAGGCCTCAAGAATCGAAACGGAAAATTCCTCTCCAAAGGCGCGGGCAACTCGTTTGTCAAATCCGTCCTGTTCAGCCAGCATAAAAATCATAAACAGGGCAACCCAGATTGCATTCCCCAGAAAAGAAAAAAATTCCCCGCCCAAACGCTGAACAAAGGAGCCCATTGATTTAAAGTCCGCCCCCTCAAGATTCGAAAGGAATCCATCATAACTTTCCCGAACCTGGGCCGGAGTAACATCAAACCGGGACAGTAAAATATTGACATAGCTCCAGAATTTCTCCTCAAAAACTGGAAACTGCCCATGAAATTCTCTAATATTGGATGCCAAAACCCTGCCAAAGAGGTAAACAATAACAAAAACAAACAGCACCACCACAAATATCCGTAAAAACCTGGGAACCCGAAGACGCCGCAGTAGATCAAGTGGGATACCCAGAGCATAGCAAAGAAGAAGAGAAATACTGAAAGGGATAAACAGCAAGGCAAGTTTTTTTAAAATAGTAATAATGAGCAGCAGAAAAATGATCCAGATGGTAATTTTAAATATTTTTTCATCCTGCACTCTTTTTTTTTCTTTTATCATAATGATCGTCTGTGGTGAAGGCTCATGGCAAAAAAAGAATACTGAACTATCAGTATTCATCCATCGTCTTTGTAAACATTCGGCTTGATAATAAATTATTACAAAAACCACCGAAATGTAAATTTTGGATAGTGGCCCATATTTGGACGATCAGGTCTGTGAGCTATATTGATTCATATGCGAGTAGGCCTGATCGTTCAAAGATGGGGTGCTAGCCGAATATTTACTCGTCTTTTTGGAAAATTCTTGCAGATTCAAGCAATTAGAAATTTAATAAAACATCAAAGTTTAACAACATCTCCAGGTTCCGGCAGAAAAGCATCCAAGCCGGAAGCAGTGTCAATCATGACCCGTATTTGATCTATCTCCTCCCGCCTGACCTGACGATTCAGATGAACCAGAGCAAGCCGATACGCATGGGCCCTGCGACAGAAATCAAGACAGCCACGCACACTACCATGGCCGGGCACCTCATCCGACAACTTGAAAGCCTCATGGATAACAAGGTTACAACCATGCGCCAGCTCCAGAGTTGCCGCCGTAGGCCGGCCGTCACCACTGTAGAACAAACTCTTTTCACCCTCATCAAGTCTCAGGGCCAGACAGGGTTGGGAATGAGAGATTTCGGCAGTTCTCAGCCCGAGATCCGAAACCACTAAAGATTCTCCAAAATCGATGTTCACAAATTCAAGATCGTACTGCAATTTTTTGCCAAAATTCGGATAGGCCAGATCCATGACCGCCTGAATTTTATTTTCAACGCAAAATTGACCGATAATCTGCAAAGGTTTAATTCTGCCCATCTCCCAAAACCTGAGAAGCAGCAGTGGAACCCCAAAAAAATGATCTCCATGAAAATGAGAAATCCACAAAGCATCCAGTTCGTCCGGATCAGTACAGAACCGAAAGTACTCATGGGGCACGGTAAAACCACAGTCGAGAAGAAAACTCCGGCCAATATCACTTTTCAGCAATATCGATGTGTTTGGATAGCTGCAGTCACAGGCCTCGCCAACCCCGAGAAAGGTTATTTCCATTCAATCACCCCACTGTTGTTTTCTTTGCTTTTTTACAATAGAGTCAAACAGTTCATCTATATGGTTCATCTATTATATGGTATACTGATAAAATGACAACATCGACAGAAAAACAAAGTACCTCATCTTGATGACCTCATAAAAACTGTTTTCTCAACGTAGAGACTCAGAGAGCGCAAAGTTCCTATTATCACAACATCCCAAATGAACAACAACTACGCCGCCGACAAACTTCCTGCAGCCTTTAACAGCCTGCCGCGTCATGAGAAAATTATCCTCTATATGATCTCGATCATCTATGAACCGATAAAGATAAGTGTAATTAATCATTGTCTGGACAAATCGGATCCTGCTCTGATCAAAACCGACGAGCCACCAGACAGGAGCCTCTCTGAATCCATTCGACATCTCCAGAACAATTTCCTGCTCAACTGGAAATTTCAGTGTAACGACTCCATAGTCGAAATCCTCAGCCAGCAGGCTGTTACGGAAGGACTTTATAATCATCTTGCCAAAATTGTCCGCCAGGAGATGCCTGCCGAGAACACATCCATCCGTTATCTCCGTGATGTTCGTATCGGCCTTTACACAGCGAATTTCGACCTCTTCAACAACAGTTTATCCAAATATTATCAATGTCCGGATGTTTCGGAGGAATCCTCACCGCTGGTCTCCATCCTGAATAATCCCTTTGACGGAAGATGGTTTGCCACCCTGCCTGATCATCTGCAACTCCACGGACTCCATGAAATCTTAAATTATTCCCTCCTGCGGCTGGTACCCTGTGACGGCCCCCTGAATTTCCTACGTGACAAAGAAAGAAAGGGAGAGATCCCTGCGGAAGGCATCAGCTCGTTTTATTATCTGCTCATTTCAAACCTCCTGTGGCGGGGAGAAACAACCCTGGCTGTTGAATTACTACGCCGGGCCGGCGACGGGATGGAAGGTTTCGGACTATTGGGCTGGCTGGCTTTTCTCCAAGGCAAAAACGACAAAGCCATTCTTCATTTTAAAGACGATCTCAAAAAACTAAAAAAAATTCAGGGGCAACGGCATATTTTTTTTACCGGTCCGGAAGGACTGTTTTTTATTCTGGCAATGATCAAAGCCGGAGATTATACCCTTTACCCAAAAATCAAATCCCTTGTCACAAACATAGCCGCTATCCAGCCCCACAACCTGTTTCTGCCTGCCTACACAGTGCTGGCGGACGTTGTCTCCCACCAGGAATCTCTTGCTGACCCGCATTATTTTTCCTGCCAGCAGGATAAGCCTGAAGACAGCCTGACCGTCCTGATCCAGGGACTGGCCTATTTCTGGATCAATGGCCATCTGACGGCAGAACAACAGGAAATACTTTCTTCCTGTTTTCAAAAGGCCCACCGGAACGGCTATTCCCTCCTGGCCATGGAATATGCAGAACTGCTCCACCAATCTGGGAGGGATGATTCTTTTCGCAAATTCGCAGAGGATTTCAGACGTCAAAACAACATCATTTCCATCTTTCCGACGCTCAAACAGGAAGAAAAGTGGCAACGCGCCCTGAAGGCATTAAACGCGCTGATCGCGCCTCCACAAAAAGATCAGGTATCCCAATCACGACTGGCCTGGATGATCCACTATGAACACGGCTTTGTCACCATCACTCCGAAAGAACAGAAATTAAACGCAAAAGGATTTTGGAGCAAAGGAAGACCTGTTGCCCTGCAGCGTCTCAACAGCGGCCAAAAACTGGATTTTCTAACTGCTCAGGATCAGAAAGTCTGCCGATCGCTCAAAAAAACCCGCTCATTTCATTCCATCTCCTATGATTTCAATATGACTGAGGCCCTGCCGGCCCTGATCGGCCATCCGCACCTCTTTCTCGCCGACGTGCCGACAGTTCCGGTTGAACTCATCAAGGGAGAACCAGAACTCAGAGTCAGACAAGAAAACAATCAACTTCATCTTGAGATTTTTCCCGACATTTTTGCTGACAAAGTCATGGCAATTCGTGAAACCCCAAACCGTTTCCGAATCATTGAAATCTCGAAAGAGCACCGGAGAATTGCGTCTATCATGGGTGAAGAGGGCCTGCTTGTTCCGCTGGCGGCCAAAGAACAGGTCATGCAGTCCCTTGGCAATCTGTCAACCTGCATAACTATCCATTCAGCTATTGGCGATGTTGCAAAAAATGTTAAAAAAGTTACGGCGAATTCCAGAATTATCATTCATCTCCTGCCAGTGGGGACGGGATTCAGGCTGACCATGCTGATCAAACCATTTGCCGACGGCGGCCCCTACCTGAATCCGGGCAGAGGCAGCGAAAATATCATTGCCGAAATTGACGGTCAACGATTGCAGGCCAAGAGAAATCTTGAGCTTGAAATTCAGAATTGCCGAAAAATAGAATCAAAATGTTCCATCCTGACCAATCTGGAAAACTCGGACTGGGAATGGGAAATTCAAAAAGTTGAGGAATGTTTGCAGTTGTTGCAGGAGCTCCGGGAAATCAAGGGAGAAATCACGGTTGAATGGCCGGAAGGAGAAAAACTGAAGCTGAAACAACAGGTCTCTTTTGAACATTGCCATTTGCAAATCCGCAAAAAAAATAACTGGTTTGAGCTCCAGGGAAAGCTTCATCTTGACGATGATAAGGTCTTGAATATGCGACGCCTTTTGTCCCTTGTCCGTAACAGTTCCAGCAAATTTGTCCCACTGGAAGATGGCCAGTATATCGTCCTTTCCCGGAACTTCCGCAAACAGCTTGAAGAAATCAACTTTTTTGGAGAAGATCGGGGCAATAAAATTCGTCTTCACCCACTGGCCGCGGCCGCTCTTGAAAATATCAACGAAAAACCCTTTCATCTTGACACGGATCAACAATGGATTGACATGCTCAAGCGGGTGCACGAGGTACGGGAATTCCTGCCTAGCATCCCATCAACCCTGCAGGCCCAGCTCCGCGATTACCAGGTTGAAGGATATCAATGGCTGGCCCGCCTTGCCCACTGGGGAGCCGGGGCCTGCCTGGCCGATGACATGGGTCTAGGAAAAACAATCCAGGGACTGGCCGTCATACTGGACAGGGCGGGTCTGGGGCCCTCCCTGGTGGTGGCGCCTATGTCGGTCTGCCTGAACTGGCAGGCTGAGATGAACCGTTTCAGCCCGACCTTGAATGTCAATCTTTTTGGCGGGAAAAACCGCTCCGAGCAGGTCACCTCCCTGCAGCCCTTCGATGTAGTCATTATCAGTTATGGTTTATTGCAGCAGGAAATCAAACTGCTGACCGCTGTCCACTGGCAGGTGATTATCCTTGATGAAGCCCAGGCCATCAAAAACATGGCGACAAAACGAAGCAAGGCAGCCATGTCGCTGCAGGGGGAATTTAAACTGATCACCACCGGCACCCCTATCGAAAATCATCTCGGAGAATTATGGAACCTGTTCAACTTCATCAACCCCGGCCTCCTTGGCAGCCTTGAGCGATTTAATAAAAAATACCGCCTGCCCATCGAGCGCTACCAGGACAGGACGGCTCAGCGCAAACTCAAAAAACTGATCAGCCCGTTCATTCTGCGTCGTCTAAAATCCCAGGTTCTTGAAGAATTGCCGCCGAAAACGGAAATTACCCTACGGGTTGAGATGAGTCCCGAGGAAACAGCCTTCTACGAGGCTCTCAGGCGGGAGGCCGTCGAGAAAATCGAAACACACACAGTTCCTGCCGGCCAGAAACATATGCGTATTCTGGCGGAACTCATGAGACTGCGCCGGGCCTGCTGCCACCCCAGGCTGGTAGCCAAAGACTGCGACATCCCAAGTTCCAAGCTGAATCTTTTCAGCAAGGTGATTGATGAACTTCTGGAAAATCGGCACAAAGTCTTGGTTTTCAGTCAATTTGTCGGTCACCTGACCATTTTAAGGGAACTTCTTGATAATAAAAAAATCAGTTACTGCTACCTGGATGGTTCCACCACGGCCAGGGAAAGGAGACAGCAGATCAACGGGTTTCAGACAGGGACGGGCGACCTTTTTCTGATCAGCCTCAAGGCCGGTGGCCTGGGTCTCAACCTGACTGCAGCCGATTACGTGATCCACATGGATCCCTGGTGGAATCCAGCCGTGGAGGATCAAGCATCGGATCGAGCTCACCGCATTGGCCAGATACGACCGGTAACCATCTACCGCCTGGTCACAAAAAACTCCATTGAAGAAAAAATCGTTAATCTGCACCGGGAAAAAAGAACTCTGGCCGACAGCCTGCTCAACAATATAGATGTAGGTGGACAGATCAACAGCAAGGAGTTGTTGCAATTGTTAAGGGAACGGTAAAATATGGAACCTATCCTGCAATGACCTGGTTTTTTCTCTCTCTGCTCACCGCTTTATGTGTCGCTGTCCGGGATACATCCGTAAAAATTTTCTGCCGTGATCTGAGAATCCAGAAAATCGCAGCTCTTGAGCTGTTCTGGTCCCTGCCCTTTCTGATTATCGGTTGTCTTTTTATCAACATTCCTGTTCTGGATCAGACCTTCTGGTGGTCCTTTTTTCTCTCTCTGCCCATCAACTGGCTGGCATATATTCTTTATCTCTACAGCCTCAAACTCTCACCTCTGTCCCTGACCGTTCCCTTTCTGGCCTTTACTCCGCTTTTCATTCTGCTCACCGGTTCCTTTATCCTTGATGAAACCGTAAACTCATGGGGAATAACCGGTGTCGGGCTCATTGTCGGCGGCACTTATCTGCTGAACTTTTCCAGTTTAAAAAAAGGCCTTCTGGAACCCTTCAAATCCATCCTGCGGGAAAAAGGCTCCCTTCTCATGCTCGGTGTGGCTTTCATTTTCTCTTTTGCCGCCGTAGTGGGCAAAAAAAGCATGATTCATTCCTCACCACTTTTTTTCACTTTTTTCTTCTTTCTGATTTTCAACATTACTCTGTTATTCGGCCTCTTTATTTTCAAACAGACAAACTGGTCATCAATCATCAAAAACAGCAGAAAAGGTTTACTCTTAGGCAGCCTGCTGACAACCCATGTGGCTTGCCACGGTCTGGCGATCATGCTCACCACTGCTGTATACATGATCACGGTTAAAAGAAGCAGCATTCTCTTTTCCATTATCCTGAGCTCGTTCATTTTGAAAGAAACCAACATCAGATCCCGGGGCCTGGGAGCGCTGCTCATGTTTTGCGGCGCCATGCTTATCGCTCTTTTCGGTTAACACCTCGAAACTATTCAGATTGCTCAGGCTGTCGGCCAAAAGTTATTAATTTTCGAAATCTGCGGCGTTTCTCGTTACATCACTCCAGTGTACAATCTCATTTCTCCTGCCGTCCAGCCTGGAGCCTATCGCCCTGAACAGTTACGGAATTGTAATTTGACCAATTTGGTGGTCCCATCTGAACAATTACGATGAACTGGTAAAAATTGTTTTTTCAACCCTGAGACACAGAAGAAAATAACAATGGAAAAAAAAGATCAATTTGTATATGATTTTTTAAGTACTTAATAATAAAATTCCACCAAATTTCCCAACGACAAGGAGTACAACTGTCATGGCACAATCTTTTTCTTTCCTGCTGCGTATTCTGATTCTGAACCTTCTGATTACGGCTCCGGTTCTGGCCGGGGAAAACCCTTGGGACACCAGGCTCCCTTTCAAAAATGCTACTATCAATTATTCGATAACCGGCTCGGAAAACGGCAGCGAAACGCTCTACATCCGCAACTATGGCAAGGAACAGGCCACATACCGAAACACGACCACAAAAATATTTTTCATGACAACAAAAACCGAGACCATTCGAATTGTTACACCGGAGTGGATCTATACCATCGACATGCAGGAAAAAACCGGTAAAAAATCCGTCAACCCGACCAAGTATATGATTGAGGAGTACAACAGTCTTTCCAGGAGTGACCGAAAAAAACTTATTAAAAATTCCGAAAAACTTGGCCAGTCCGCCATCAACGGCACCCAAGGTGAAATTGAAAAAAACGCGACAAAAATTCTCGGTTATTCCTGTGATAAAATTTCTTTCATGGGTTCGACAATTTACATGATAAACAAAACCGGGCTGCCGCTGAAATCAGAAACCAGTGTGGCGGGCATGAATTTCCAGTCCATAGCCACCAGAATCGATAAGAATTCTGCGCCGAAAAATGTTTTCATCCCGCCGGCCGGCATCAAGCTGGAACATGACCCAGAGGCTGACCAGATGGCCCGCACCATAGCAAAACAGACCATTGAAATGCTTCTTGACCCGGACAAAGCGCAAGCCAGTATCGGTCAACACAGCACAATGCCTCCATCTTCCATGAGCTCCGGGACAAAGTCCGGGGGAAGCACGAGGCCTGCCGAGGGCACAGAAGGTCAGGACATGCAGGATGCTATGCAGAAGGGCATGGATGCTCTACGCGGAATTTTCGGAAAATAGCAGCTCAATTTCGTGAAAATAGTTTCATTTTCGCCCTTCCGGAAAGAGAACCTGTTGCAGAATAAAATAGGACAAACCTGAGCAGCCCATTGCTCTGTCAGCGATTACGTAACCAATCACGGGGTGAAATCACCAAGCTTTCGAGTAACTCCTTATTCTGTAAGCGTTCACAGGTGCCGCTTTTCTGATCGCTGACCCGGAAAAGATATTCACGGACAATGATTAAACCTGACAGTAACCTCAATATCCAGACATCTTCACAAGTGTGGGCCAGAATAAAGCTCCATCCCCTCACCCTTGCCTTCCGGGACGACCAGCACGTTCTCGAAGAACAATTTCAGGATCATTTTTTTACAAACGGTCTGCCGGTCATCCGCGTCTCCTGCTTTCTTGTCTTGATCCTTTTTGCTGTTTTCGGCATCCTTGACGCCCATCTTGTGCCGGAAAGCAAGACAACATTATGGTTGATCCGTTACGCCTTCTGCTGTCCCCTTACCATCCTGTTTTTCTTCTTCACATATTCATCCTATTTTAAAAAAATAATGCAGCCTGCCCTTGTTCTCTGGGTGATTCTGGCCGGCACCGGCATCATCGCCATGATTATCATTGCGCCGCCTCCAGCGAGTTTTTCATATTATGCCGGCTTGATCCTGGTCTTTATGACGGGCTATACACTAATCAAAATCCGCTTTGTCTGGGCAACCCTGGCCGGCTGGCTTATTGTCGTCCTGTACGAAATAGCGGCAATCAAACTCACGAATACGCCCCTGCCCGTGCTTGTCAACAACAACTTTTTCTTTATCAGCGCCAATATGATCGGTATGGCCAGCTGCTATGCCATTGAACTTTATACCCGAAAAAACTTTTTCCTGGGCCATATGCTGAAAGAGGAACAGAAAAAAGTCCGGACGGCCAAGGATAAGCTGGAAACAAAAGTGGAAGAACGAACTTCCCAGCTCCTTGAAACCAACACTCAGCTGGAAAAAGAAATCAATGTCAGAAAACAGGCAGAGGCCGATCGAAGCACAATGGAGGCCCAACTTCTCCAGGCCCAGAAAATGGAGGCCATCGGCACCCTGGCCGGCGGTATTGCCCATGATTTCAACAACATTTTAAGCGCTATTACCGGCTACACGGATCTTGCGCTGCTCGTTCAGCCCACCGATGCTGAAATGAAAGAATACCTCAAAGGAATTCGTCAAGGCTCCAAACGGGCCACTGACCTGGTGGCCCAGATCCTGGCTTTCAGCCGTCAAACCGATTTGCAAAAACAGCCTGTCAACATCCTTCCTGTAATTAAAGAGGCCCTGAAAATGCTGCGGGCCTCGCTGCCGACTTCCATCGAAATTCGTCAAAACTTACCCGCCATTTCCAGAAAAATCATGGCCGATCCGGTCCAGATCCATCAGATTCTCATGAATCTCTGTACCAACGCCTTCCACGCCCTGCGGGACGAGACCGGCCGTATTGAAATCAGTGTTGCCGAAGTGACCATTAATTCCGATGATGTTTCCCGGCTGCCGGAACTAAAAACCGGCCCGCACCTGAAACTTACAGTCAGTGACACCGGAAAGGGAATGGAGCAGGATGTGGCAAAACGAATTTTTGAACCTTTTTTTACCACCAAGGATGTTGGCAAAGGCACAGGCATGGGGCTCGCAGTGGTCCATGGCATTGTTAAAAGTCATCATGGCACCATTACGATGCAAAGCAAACCAGGTCAGGGGGCGACTTTTGAACTTTATTTTCCTGCCATTAATGATGAAGATCAATTGCAGACGAAGATAAAAAATGAAACCCTGTCCCT
The DNA here is from genome assembly GCA_029933005.1 of Deltaproteobacteria bacterium. Taxonomy (GTDB): domain Bacteria; phylum Desulfobacterota; class Desulfobulbia; order Desulfobulbales; family SURF-16; genus JAGHCC01. The sequence goes on along the minus strand of JAOZOY010000002.1, from coordinate 70,686 downwards.
GCCAAAGGGAGATGAAACGATCCTCTTTGTTGATGATGAACCCGAGCTGGTCGCGATTGGGGAAAAAACACTGGTCTGTCTCGGTTATCAGGTGGTCACCAGTCAAAAGTCTGTTCAAGCCCTGGAAATTTTTCGCAGTCAGCCGGAACGTTTTGATCTGGTTATTACCGACCAGACAATGCCTGAGATGAACGGTGCGGACTTTGCTCGTGAACTCCTGGCAATCCGATGCGATCTTCCGATTATTCTCTGTACGGGTTTCAGCGAAAAAATCGACGAAAAAAGTGCCCGGGAAATCGGAATCCGCGAATTTGCCATGAAACCACTTAGCCTGCAAAATATGGCCTTGCTTATTCGCAAAATTCTGGACGCCCCCAGTATGACAACTCACTGATGACCCATTCTGCCGGGTCTGGTCATGACGTTGACTGTCAGCTCTTTACGCTCGATCCCTGGACATTCGCCTTTTTGTCATGGGTTCTAATCTAACACCAGAGGTCTCTCATGCCGAAAAACATATACGGATTTCAATATGGTAAATATGGGGAAACAAGGGCGATTATTGCCAAGGAGACAGGCCTTGGCCTGATGGCAAATAATTACACCAACAAGGGCTCCGCCTTTTCCCTTAAAGAAAGAACCGCTCTTGACCTGGATGGCGCCCTGCCCCCCACTCCCCGCACCCTGAAAACACAGGTCACAAACAGTGCCATCAAAGTTGCGGGCAAGGAGGACGATATCGAACGATTTATCTATATCCGCGCCCTGTTTGACCGCAACGTTACCCTGGCCCATGCCCTGATCAGCAGCGAAATCAAACATTATATGGGCATCATCTATACCCCCACTGTCGGTCTTGCCTGCCAGCGCTATTCCACCATCTTTCGCCGGGCCAACGGCATCCATTTTTATCCGGGCAATATCAACAACGCCGAAGAGATCCTGAAACGCTACCACCACCGGGACATACGGGTGGCCGTGGTCACTGACAATCAAGGCATTCTGGGTATTGGCGATCAGGGGGCCGGCGGCATTGCCATCTGTCTTGGAAAATTGATGCTCTACACTGAGGGCGCCGGCATTGCGCCATGGCATTGCCTACCCGTCTCTCTCGACGTGGGGACAAATAACAAAAGTCTGCTGGAGGCGGATGACTACCTTGGCTGGCGGCATGAACGACTCACCGGAGACGACTATATTACCTTTGTTCAACAATTTGCCAGGGCATTCCGGGCGATTTTCCCCAATGCCCTCTGCCAGTGGGAGGACTTCTCCAAACAGAATGCCTTTGCCATCCGGGACACCTATCTCCACGACCTGATTTCATTTAATGATGATATCCAGGGCACCGGCGCCATCACCCTGGCCGCGATTCTTACGGCAATAAAGATCAAAAAAGAGAAATTGCAAAAACAGATCTTTCTGGTGCATGGGGCCGGAGCCGGCGGAGTTGGCATTGCCGAACAGCTCAAAACAGCACTTGTCGAAAAAGGACTGAGCCTGGCTCAGGCAGTTGAACGGATTTTCACCCTGGATAGCCGGGGAATGGTCACCACGGAGCGAGAGCTCGAGCCATATAAAAAGAAATTCGCTAAAGATCCGGCCAAACTTGGCTGGTATAAAGATTCACGCGATGGAGAGCTGTTGAATGTAATAAAAAAGGCCGAGGTGACCATCCTCATCGGCACATCAGGACAAGGCGGCTGTTTTACAAAAGAGGTGATCCTGGCAATGGCAGGCAACAGCAACAGACCCATCATTCTGCCGCTCAGCAATCCCACCGATAAAACCGAGGCCCTGCCCCGGGATATCCATACCTGGACAGAGGGGAAAGCCCTGGTGGCCACCGGCAGTCCTTTTGCGCCTGTTTCATTTCAGGGCCGAAAATATCCGGTGAGCCAATGCAACAATGTCTTTATCTTTCCCGGAGTCGGCCTGGGAGTAATTGCCTCGGGCGCCAGGGAAGTGTTGCCCTCCTTTTTCACGGCAGCGGCCCGTGCCGTGTCAGACCATGTCAGTCCCAAAGCCATGAAAAACGGCGAACTCCTGCCGCCGGTTGAAGAATTAAGCAAGATCAGCCTGAATGTGGCTCAGACCGTAGGCGAGACCGCCATCAGGGAAGATGTCGGCAGCTTATGCGCTTTCTCCGAATTCCAACACAATAATGACCCGAAACGGCTGCGGGAACTGATCATCAATATGCGCTGGCGGCCGGAGTATTTGCCTGTTATCAGCCAAACAGGGCCGCCTTGAAAAATTCCCGATTTAAACGGGCGATATTTCGGATGGAAATCGATTTGGGACAGACCGCCTCACACTCCCGTTCATTGCCGCAATTACCAAAACCAAGCTCATCCATTTCAGCCACCATATTGAGAGCCCGACCGGCCCGCTCCGGGTACCCCTGGGGCAACAAAACAAGCTGGGAAACCTTGGCACCGACAAAGAGCATGGCCGAGCCATTGGGACAGGCTGCCACACAAGCCCCACAGCCGATACAGGCGGCCGCATCCATGGCCTGCTCCGCTGTATCCTGAGCAACGGGAACTCCATTGCCATCCGGGGCACCGCCGGTATTCACCGAGACATAGCCCCCGGCCTGAATAATCTTGTCCAAAGGAGAGCGGTTCACCACAAGATCCCGTTCAACCTTGAAAGCACGAGCCCGGAATGGCTCAATCACCAGGGTATCACCATTCCTGAAATGACGCATGTGAAGCTGGCACAAAGTTGTTCCCTTTTCCGGGCCATGGGCCTGACCGTTGACCACGGCGCCGCACATGCCGCAGATTCCCTCCCGGCAGTCATGGTCAAAGGCCACCGGTTGTTTACCGCCCAGGGTAAGATGTTCATTGAGAACATCGAGCATTTCCAGAAAAGACATATCAGAAGAAATATTATTCACATGAAAAGTCTCAAATTTGCCTTTAGAATGTGAACATGGCTGCCGCCAGATTTTCAGGGTTAAACCGATCTTGTCATTGCTCATGATATCTTCTATCTCCTGACTTCTGTCTTCTCACTTATAACTTCTCTGACTCAGGGTCACATTCTCAAAAACAAGATTCTCCCTGTGAAGTTTTGGAGACTTTCCATCCCCGGCAAATTCCCAGGCCGCCACATAGGCGTAATTTTCATCATCCCGTCTGGCCTCTCCTTCGGCGGTCTGGCTTTCCTCCCGGAGATGACATCCGCAGGATTCCCTACGTTGTAAGGCGTCCACAACCATCATTTCGGCAAATTCCAGATAATCTTCCAGGCGGCCGGCCCGCTCCAGCGACTGGTTCAAGGACTCATTTTTGCCCGGCACCAGGACATTATGTCGAAATTCCTCCCGGATCTCGGGAATTTTTGCCAGAGCCGTTTCCAATCCATTCCGGTTCCTGGCCATGCCGCAATAATCCCAGAGCAGCCTTCCCAATTCCTTATGAAAATCATCAACCGTTCGTTTACCACTACAGTTCAGCAGGCTGCTGATTTTGTCAGCCGCCTGTTTTTCGCCCTTTTCACACACCACATGATCGCTTTTTACAGGAGCTAATTTGGTTTCAGCCAGATAACCACAGATCGTGGCGGGCAGGACAAAATAACCGTCCGCCAAACCCTGCATCAGGGCACTGGCCCCTAGCCGATTGGCGCCGTGATCAGAGAAATTCGCCTCGCCCAGGACAAAGAGGCCGGGAATGGTGCTCATGAGATTGTAATCAACCCAGAGACCGCCCATGGTGTAATGGACGGCCGGATAGATCATCATCGGTTCCCGGCGCGGATCGCTGGCCGTGATCTTTTCATACATCTGAAAAAGATTGCCGTATTTTTTCAAAATCATCTCCAGCCCGTCACGTTCAATGGCCTCGGCAAAATCGAGATAGACGGCCCGGCCGGTTTGCCCCACTCCCTTTTCTTGATCACATTGCTCCTTGGCATTGCGCGAGGCTACGTCTCGGGGAACGAGATTGCCGAAACTCGGATACTTTTTTTCCAGATAATAATCCCGCTCTTCTTCAGGAATCCGATCCGGATCCCTGTCGTCACCCACCTTTTTCGGCACCCAGACCCGGCCGTCATTGCGCAGGCTCTCACTCATCAGGGTCAATTTAGACTGATAATCGCCATGCACCGGGATACAGGTAGGATGAATCTGAACAAAGCAGGGATTGGCAAAAAAGGCCCCCTGCTTACAAGCCCGCCATGCCGCGGTAACATTGGAATTCATGGCATTGGTGGAGAGAAAATAGACATTGCCGTAACCGCCTGTGGCCAGCACCACACCATCCGCCACATGGGAGGAAATGCGACCGCTCCGCATATCCCGAACCACGATGCCACGAGCCCTGCCGTCAATAACTATCAAATCAAGCATCTCCCGGCGCGGCAGGATTTCAACCTTTCTCATCTTCACCTGACGCATCAGGGCACTGTAGGCACCGAGTAAGAGCTGCTGGCCGGTCTGGCCCCTGGCATAAAAAGTTCTCGACACCTGGGCGCCGCCAAAGGAACGGTTGGCCAGGGTACCGCCGTATTCCCTGGCAAAGGGAATGCCCTGGGCCACGCATTGATCAATAATACTGTTGCTGATCTGGGCCAGCCGATAAACATTAGCCTCCCGAGAGCGAAAATCACCGCCCTTGATCGTGTCATAAAAAAGGCGAAAAATACTGTCGCCGTCGTTCTGGTAATTCTTGGCCGCATTAATGCCGCCCTGGGCCGCGATACTGTGGGCCCGGCGGGGAGAATCATGAATCGTGAAGGTTTTGACATGATAACCCAGCTCAGCCAGGGTTGCCGAGGCCGAGGCACCGGCAAGGCCGGTTCCCACGACAATGATGGTAAATTTGCGTTTATTGGCCGGATTCACCAATCTGGTCTCAAACCGATGTTTGTCCCATTTTTCCGCCAGAGGGCCTGAGGGTATTTTTGCGTCAAGGATCATTGATGTTATCTCTTTTGTGCTCACAGAGACGTAGAAAAAACTCCGCTCCTCTGTGACTTCATGGCTGATTCAACAGCTACAACAAAAAACCTGGCCAAAGTAAAGTCAAAGCCGGAATCAAGACAAAAACCGCTACCATTACCACGCACAGAGACAGGGTTCCTCTCTGCATGATAGAATTATATTTCGGGTGATTGATCCCCAGAGACTGGAGCATGCTCCAGAAGCCATGGCTTATGTGAAGGGCCAGAGCCAGCATGGCGATACTATAAAAAATAGCATAGAACGGCTGGATCAAAACCCCTTTGACTATTGCGGAAATCTCCCTGGAATGATCAGTAAAATGAAAATTCTGCAAATGAACAAACAAAAAAAACAGAATGATTATGCCGGTATAAGGCATCGTTTTTGAGCCCATAGTGCGCCCCCCCGAACTTCTGTAAACCTCATAACTATGAGGTCGCGCCCTTTTGTTTTGCCACCAGGTCATGCATCCCAGAACGATATGGGTCAAAAAAATAACAACAAGGCCGACCTCGAAAAATAAAATCAGACATCCCAGGCTGTGAAGATGGCTGGCATAGGAATTAAAGGCTTCTCGGCCGAAAAAAGTTGTGCAATTGCCCAGGGCATGAACCAGCAAAAACAAACCGAGCATGATGCCGCTGACAGCCATGATGCTTTTTTTGCCTATGGAAGATAAAATGATCTTACTCAAAGTACCCATCTCGCTTCTCACTCCACAATCCTCAATCAAACAATGCCCAAGCGGCGCAGCATCTTTGCAAAATCCTTTTCATCAAGCCGATCCAAACCCGCCTCCCGAGCCAGTCTCACCGCCTCCACATACTCATCATGAGCCAGGGGACGGTCAATGGGCGGAAACTCGGCAGCTCGCCCCATGGGCCGGTACTGCTCCATGATATTGACATAAGTATCCTTTGAGAGTCCTGCCAGGAAACGGACAATCTCCCTTGTTTCGGCCAATCCACCCGGCATGACAAGATGCCTGACAAGAAGTCCCCGGATCGCAATCCCATCCTGATCCATTTCCAGATCACCAACCTGGCGAAACATCTCGCTGATGGCAGACCTGGCCCTTTCAGGATAATCAGGGGCCTTTGCCAGGCGTTTAGCCGACTCTTTATCCCAGAATTTAAAATCCGGCATGTAAATATCCACCACGCCGTCCAGCAGTTTCAAGGTCTCCACCGAATCATAACCGCTGCTGTTATAAACAAGAGGCAGGGTCAGTCCTTTCGCAATGGCCAGAGGCAGGGCCTCAAGGATCTGAGGCACAACATGGCTCGGGGTGACAAAATTAATGTTATGACAACCCTGTTTCTGCAGGCTGACCATGATGGCGGCCACCTGCCCAGGCTCCGCTTTCACGCCATCACCCACATGGCTGATTTCATAATTTTGACAAAAAACACAGCCCAGATTGCAGTTTGAGACAAAAATTGTCCCGGAGCCGCCCTGACCCACAAGGGGTGCCTCTTCGCCGAAATGGGGCGCGTAACTGGCTACGATCATCCGTTTTCCAGTCTTGCAGATACCGAGTTCACCTTCAAGCCGGTTCACCTTGCAGATGCGGGGACAAAGGGTGCAGCATTGTAAATTCTCCCGCGCCGCTTCAATTCGTTTTTCAAGTTCGCCGAATTCATGCAGGGCCAGGTAGCCCGATTTCACAGCCATGGTTCACAACCTGTTATTAAAGATCAAAAAATTGTAACTGTTCAGGAGCAGAACAGTGGTTATGCCAATTTGATGGGCCACCTGAATAATTACAAAAAATTTACTATTGACTATTAACTTATCCATCATCATAGTAAGTAAATTTTTATTCTCAAAAAAATTTTCAAAGAATAACACGATACAGGACAAGAAAACAATGAACAACAAAAGTAAAAAACAAAATATAACCGTATTGCTGCCGGCTGGCCGACTTCCCCTGTTGATTCTCGAAAAAATCCGGGAACTGGCCTACCGCTTTGACCTTGAACTCTACTGTTCAACGGCCCAGAACATCAGGCTCCTTAATATCAATAAAGATGATGCGGAAACAATCAAAAATGAACTTGCCGCGCTTGGCACCGCCTTAAAAAAACCCTGTATTTTTCCCATCCCAAGGGTCTGCATCGGAGAGCCCCACTGCAAACTTGGCCTCATTGACACCAAGCTGTTAAGCGAAAAGATCCTCGATCATTTTAAGGACAGAAGCGTTAAACCCAAAGTCAAAATAGCCATTGCCGCCTGTCCGGCCAACTGCACCAACCCGGTGAGTACGGATATCGGCATTGTTGCCACCAAGGCCGGCCTGAATCTTTACGCCGGCGGCAAAGGTGGGTCCATGCCCAAAATCGGCCGGCACATTATCAAACATGGCGATGACAAGACCATCATCGAGGCCATTGAGAAACTGCTTGATTTCCATGATACCCATACAAATAAAAAACAGCGTATGGCAAAATTGCTAAATCATCCGGAATTTCCTTATCCTGAAGCCGCATAAGAGATAAAGAGCCTTGCAAACCTGGCGGAACCTGCTTAAAAAAAGCATCTCTACTGTTACCGACCTGCCACTTGAACTACGCCCAAATCAGGAAAGAATCAACAAGGTCATCAAACAGTATCCCATGCGGATCAATTCCTATTACCTGGGACTGATCCGTGAAAAAAATGATCCTCTCTGGAAACAGGCTGTGCCGGATATCCGGGAAATCCAGGATCAGGTCTGCATGCCCGATCCGCTGGGGGAAGAAGATCTGAGCCCGGTTCCAAACCTGATTCACAAATATCCGGATCGAGTCCTCTTTCTGGTGACCTCCCAATGCGCCATGTATTGCCGTTTCTGTACCCGAAAACGCAAGGTCGGCACAAGCGAAATGGCCATCACAAAAAAAACGATCCGAGCCGGGCTCGACTACATCAGACAAACCCCCCAGGTTCGGGATGTGCTGGTTTCCGGCGGCGATCCACTTCTCCTTGATGATGAGATTCTGGATTGGATCCTGTCATCCCTGCGGAGCATTCCAACTGTCGAGATCATCCGCATCGGCAGCAGGGCACCCTGCACTCTGCCCATGCGGGTAACCACCCGGCTGGTAAAAATTCTCAAAAAATTCCATCCCCTGTATATCAACACCCATTTCAATCATCCAGATGAAATCACACCGGAAGCAAGCCTGGCCTGCACCAGGCTGGCCGACGCGGGCATCCCTCTTGGCTGCCAGACCGTGCTGCTGCGCGGTGTGAACGATCACCCGGAAACCATGCAAGAACTGATGCGCAAACTTTTGATGATTCGAGTCAAACCCTATTATCTTTTCCAGGCCGACCTGACCCTTGGCACCGACCATTTCCGCACCCCCATAGAGACCGGCCTTAAGATCATGAAATCTCTCATTGGTTACACCTCGGGCCTGGGCGTGCCCACCTATGCAGTTGACGCGCCCGGCGGAGGCGGGAAAATCCCGCTTACGCCCAATTATGTCCAGAAACTTGGTGATCAACTGATGTTTACAAATTATTGCGACCAAACCTGTATCTATAAAAATGCAAAGAAGTAACCCGGCTGCACCTAACTTCTGCATCACTCATCCAGAACAATCTCTACCGCAAAACTCCCGCAACAAAATGTTATATGATTCTCTCATAAAAACTAACAAATTCACCCAAAAAATCGTTGAACTAACTAATTATGATCAAGAAAATTTCTCTTGAAATCCTCATTCTCCGTGGTAAAAAAAACTTTTTATGGGTTGATCCGGATTAATATGTTGACAATTCGTTTCTAATTCAGGAAAATTATAAATATACTCTTTGTTTTTATAAAAAATTTAAAAGGTTAGCATAATTCTGGTAATCTTTAATAAAAAAAATATACGACTCTCACCATTTTCCTGACTGACCAATACCTGACGTCAATTTGCGGTCATGATAAAAAAGAGGGTCTGTCTTTCTCGAAAAAGGAACAAAATGGGGCCAGCAATCCAGACATCAAAGCCAAAAAGATCACTCCTGGCTTTTACAAATAAAACCATACGGAGTATTCTCCCTTTTTCTACAGAAATTTTCTGTCGCAAAAATGATCCCCTGGAACTGCATGGAGAAGAACAGAGATCAATCTATTATGTCCTCAAAGGCGCGATAGAAGTCTCATATACCGACAAGGGGACAAAAATTACCGTAGCTCTAATCGGCGCCGGGCAATTTTTTGGAGAAATTGGTTTTTTTGACGGCGGCTCCCGGGTTCGTGACATTAAAGCCGTTCAGGATTCCAACATCAGAGTATTCAGCGAAAATTCCTTGCTTGATCTTCAAGAGCAGGATCCTGTTCTTTATGGCAATTTCATCAGTTATCTAGCCCGATCCATCTGCAAAAAATTCCGCCGCGTCCTGGAAGAACGGGATCCCCTGGCCAGCTATGCCGCCTCTCTTTCGGCACCGCGCCGGAGCCGGAATTATACAGAGTCAAAACCCATACCGAAGACATTACTGCAATCCGATGAATGGCATTTGATCAATCAACATATTGAAAAAATAAAATCCCGTATCTTTGACCTCTCTTATGCCCTGCAAAAAGATTCAACCCCGGAAATCTCCGAGGATCACCGTTCGGAATGCTACTCCATACTGGACGATTTCAGCGACAATCTTGGTAATTTCCAAAACCTCCTGAAACGCCCTGAAGATAAAAACGTGTTGTGGGGGTATCTCTTTAAAGAAGCTTTTCCCTTTATCATGCGTAGCCGATTTGCAGCAAGAGCCTATTACAAGCCAAAAGGATATGCCGGTGATTTTCTGATGATGGAGCATATCTACTTGAATCAACCGGAAGGCGAGGGGAAAATCGGCAAACTCGTCGATGCCTGGTGTCTCCAGCGACCCGGCACAAAGGCAATACGAGGACGCCGTAAACTGTTATGCGGCCAGTTGGAAACAATCAGCCGCCAAAAGCTAGCGAAGGGCGATACAATTCAAATCATGAACCTTGCCTGTGGACCAAACCGGGAACTGTTTGATTTTCTATCAAATTGTGATTACAGCGAAAAAATTGAGGCCCTCTGTGTAGACATTGATTCCGAGGCTCTGCAATACACCAATCAACATGTCAACACCTTTCCCCACATGGCTTCAATCCGGTTCATGAACGAAAACCTGGTCAAATGGGCCTTGGGAAAAGTGAGCCACAACATCGGCATGCAGAACATCATCTATTCAGCCGGACTCAGCGACTACCTGGACCGAAAACTATTCCAGGCCCTTGTCAGCCGATGTCATGAGCACTTGAAACCGGGAGGTCAACTGGTGATTGGCAACTTTGCTCCTTGTGTCGACCAGTACTTCATGGATCATATCCTGAACTGGAAACTGATCTACCGAACCGAAGACGAATTAAGAGAACTTTTTTTAAACACTCCCTTTGGCAAAAATGTCCAAATCATCTCCGAACCTGAACAGGTGAACCTTTTTGCTCTGGCCACTAAATAAAATGCTTACTATTCAGGTGGTTAGGCTGTAGACTAAAGACTATTAGTTTTTAAAATCTGCATTCTGAATGGTTACCAAAAAATGCAGACAAAATTGATAAATATTCTGTTACCCGATAAGCGCATTACATGAACCTATCCTGGTCAGCCCCTTCCCTGGGCATTGAAAAAAAACATCTGAAACTCTTTACAAAAGAGACTGAAGATCTCCTTCGTCAAAGAGTTACGGCCCTGCTCTGGCTTGGCATTGTTTTCTTTCCGTTTTTTTCCATTCTTGACTTTGTCATGGCCAGAGAACATTTTATTCTCTTTGCTCAATATCGCATCTTTTTTTCATTACTTATGGCCGGCTTTCTTCTGCTGCATCATAAAAAACTAATTTCTTCCTTTCTCATTGCCATCACATTCTGCGCGATTGGCAGCTTTATCCTTGTCCTGATGATCCTCAAAATCGGCCATAGCGGACATTTTTATTATGCCGGCCCGCTCCTTATCCTGGTGGGCTATTTTGCCATCCTGCCGCTTCATTTTTTCCAGGCAATTTTTTCAGGAATTATTCTTCTGCTCATCTATACCGTTCCCTGCTATCTCGATCCGTTTACTTTTTTAAAAACCAGCCCTGAAAATTTTAATACTTTCTTCAACAATACTTTTTTTCTTTTTGCATTTGCCATGATTGGTATTGTCCAGTGCCATGAAGAGCTCAAAGGACGGGTGAGAGAATTTAATCTAAAAATAAAGCTCAAAAAGCTGACCGGGGAGTTATCTTATTACACGCATCACCTGGAAGAAGAGGTTGAAAAACAGCTTAAGGAAATCGAAGAATCCGAACTGCGCTACAAAAAACTGTATGATAATATTCTGGATCCTGTCATTCTGCTGGATCATGATGGGACAATACTTATGGCTAACCCCCATTTTTATAATTTTCTTAAAAAAAGACGTGAAGATGTCGCAGGTGTATCTTTTTTTGATTTCGTTGATGATGAAGATGTTGCCAGGGTAAAACAGGACCTGTTGGCCGGTCTGATGTCAGGCCAGGATATCAAAGATTTTCAGTTTAAAATGTTGAACGGGAACCTGAAAAAGGCGGACATTGAATGTAATGCCAAAACAATTAACAAAGACGGACAATTTATCGGTTATCAATTAGTGGCCAGAGATATTACCAGAAGAAACAAAATGAAATCCGAGCTTGTTCGCTCCCAAGAAGAGATCAACACCTCCAGAACAGCCGCGATATTCGGTCTGGCAAAACTTGTGGAGTCACGGGATCATGAGACTGGAAATCACCTCGAAAGAATCCGGGAATACACCAGGATTATCTGTGAAGAACTGGCTGGATACCCGGAATATGCTAATATCATCAATCAGGATTATACTGATGATCTTTATCTTTCTTCCATTTTGCATGATATCGGCAAAGTAGGCATTCCGGATGCGATCCTTCTCAAACCCGACAAACTCACCCCGGAAGAATTCAACATCATGAAATTTCATTCCATTATCGGCGGTGATGCCCTCAGTGATCTTGAATCTCGAATAAAAGGGAAGACATTTTTAACCATCGGCAGAGAGGTGGCCTATTATCACCATGAAAGATGGGATGGCAGCGGATATCCCCAGGGACTGAAAAACGGTGAAATTCCCTTATCCGCAGCCATTGTCTCCTTGGCCGATGTTTATGACGCCCTGACATCAAAAAGATGTTACAAACCCTCCATGACCCATGAAGAGGCCAGGAAAATCATTTTCGCCGAAAAAGGAAAACATTTTGCTCCCGCCGTGGTGGAAGCCTTTGCAGTTCAGGAGCATGTCTTCAAAAAAACCAGGATGTCTATTCTTGTCCAGTAGATGGCAAAGGAGTTTTTCATGCAAACGGCGCAGAAAGATAGAATCAATAATAAAACAATGTCCAGTAGCGGTGAGTTGAATTTTCTGAGAGGTCTGCCTGACCAACTCGTTGAAGAGGTTCTGCCTTTTTCAAGGACACTGTTCTTTCTGACTGGAGAGGAATTCCGTCCCAAAAACTCGGAAAAACCTGCCTTTTATTATGTCAAAAAAGGTTCCATTGAGGTTTCCCATACGGCCCATGACACGAAAATAACCGTTGCCCTGATCGGCTCCGGAAACTTTTTCGGTGAAATCGGCTATTTTGACGGCGGATCACGGGTTCGTGACATTCGAATAACGGAAGATGCCGAAATCAGGGTTTTCGATCAATCAACCATGAAATGCATGCAGAAAGAAAATCCGCTACTTTACGGCTATTTTCTTGATCTGCTCACCCGGGGAATCTGCATCAAATTCCGTCGTATTCTGGAAGAGCGGGAACCTCTCAGGGCTTATGGGGCCTCGCTGTCAACCAGGAAAAAAGACAAATACGAAGACTCGGCTCCCTTACCGGAAAAATTTTTCGAAACAGCGGCCTGGCGTTCCGTCAATCGAATCGTTGAAGATTTCAAAGGAAAAATGTACAACATCTCCTACCGGTTGCAGGAAGACTCATCCACCGCCATTGCTGAAGAGGTCCGGGAGCAGTGCCTCAATATCCTGAATCAGTTTTATGTCCAGATACTCAACCTGAAAAAGGAAATTCAAAACCTTGATGAGGAAAATTACGCCTGGGGCTACCTGTTCAAGGAGATTTATCCTTATTTTATGCGAAGTCGTTTTGCCGAACGGGTCTATTTCAAGCCCAAAGGTTATGCCGGTGACTTCCTGATGATCGAAAAAATTTACCAGAACAAACCGGCCGGAGATGGGAAACTCGGTGTGATTGTCGATGAGTGGTGTCTCAATTCCATTGGCTCCAAGGCAATCCGCGGCAGGAGAAAACTGCTAAGCAGACAGCTGGCCGAAATCAGCAACAAAAAATACAAAAAAGGCCATATCATCAATATTATGAATCTTGCCTGCGGACCAAACCAGGAACTCTTCGATTTTTTAAGACAATGCGACTACACTGAAGCCATCGAGGCACTCTGCATTGATATTGACTCAGAGGCTCTGCAATACACCAATAAGCATGTGAACACCTTTCCCCACAATGCCTCTATCCGTCTGATGAATGAAAATCTGGTTAAATGGTCTCTGGGAAGGGTCAATCATAATATGCGTCTGCAGGATATTATCTATTCAGCCGGCTTGACCGATTATTTGGAAGATAAACTCTTTGTCGCCTTTATTACCCGCTGCTATCATCAATTAAAACCAGGAGGCGTTCTCATTGTCGGCAACTTCTCTCCTAATCCGGATCAGCCATTTATGGACCATATCCTCCAATGGCGCCTGCATTATCGCAATCGGGAAGACCTGACAGCCATCTTTTCCCAAAGCCCTTTTGCCGACAAGATCGAAATCCTGTCGGAAAAGCAGGGAGTGAATCTCTTCGTAAAGGCGGTCAGACCAGACTGATCGTAAGAATTAACCAAGATTTATTGCCCCGGCGAACTATTGCGACTGATCATGGAAAAAATCTCTTCCGCCAATCTACAGAAATACCAGGAGGAAACCCGAACCCTCCTCCATCAACGAATCAATACCACTGTTCTGTTCGGGGCTTTTCTCTTTCCTTGTTTTTCCATTCTTGATTATGTTGTAGCCCCCTCACTCTTCACGTCTTTTTTCATCCTGCGAATTCTGTGTTCTCTCTCGCTTCTTGGTATTTATATCGCAAACAGAACCTCCTTCTCGCGCAGACAACCCTTTTCCACTGCCATAACAGCCTATGCTATCTCGGCACTGACAATATCAATCATGATCATCAAACTTGGCGGTATTACCTCTTCATATTATATCGGGATGGTCATGGTTCTTGTTGTCTGTGCCGTTATTTTACCCTTAAATCCATACCAAGCTGCTGGAACAGGGATTCTGGTCTATTCTTTTTACCTGGCACCGATTTTTATTTACAACCAGCTCACACCTTCAAACCTAAAAATACTTTTCAATAACACTTTTTTCTTCGTCTCTTTTCTTCTTATCATTATTGTCAAATGCCTGGAAGAGTCCCGAGCCAGAAAAAGAGAATTTAATATGCGAATGAAGGAGGACGCTCTTGCCGCTCAACTTTCCTACCATGCGGATCATCTTGAGGAAGAGGTTGCCAACAGAACGAAAGAACTGAAAAAATCTGAAATTCGCTACCAAAAGCTGTACGAAAACATCAGTGATGATGTCATCCTCACGGACCGCGACGGCAAAATTGTCATGGCCAATCCCCGTTTCTACGAAACCATGGGAGATCCGGCTCATGAAAAAGCGGGGGATCTCATTCTAGAATTTGTCCATCCGGATGACCAGGAGACTGTGCTGCGCTCTCTTCTACAACAGTTACAGGACGGCCGAAACGTCACTGGGCTGCAATTCAGATTCATCAACAAGCAGAAACAGATCATTGATGTCGAATGTAATGCCACAACTATTTATAAGGATCAAGCACTGGTTGGATACCAGATGCTGGTCAGGGATATCACAGACAGAAAAAAGCTGGAAACAGAGTTACTGGCATCCTTTACAAGGGTGCAGGAAACCCGCTCCGCAACAATTCTTTCCTTGGCCAACCTGGCGGAATACCGTGATATCAACTCCGGTAACCATCTGGAGAGAATCAGGGAATTCTGCCGCATACTCGCCACGGAACTGGCCTTAAAGCCAAAATATCATGATTATATTTCAACTCGGTTTATTGAAGATATTTACATGTCTTCCATTCTTCATGATATCGGCAAAGTCGGCATCCCGGATAATCTCCTGTTAAAAGCGGACCGATTAACTCCCGATGAAATTGAAATCATTCAACAGCATACCCTGCTTGGCGGCGACACTATAAAGGCGATTGAGGGACAGGTTCCCGGCCCGTCATTTCTGACCATGGGCAAAACAATCGCCTATTTCCATCATGAAAAATGGGATGGCTCCGGCTATCCCCAAGGTCTGAATGGAGAAGAAATTCCATTATCATCAAGAATCGTTTCCCTCGCCGACGTCTATGATGCCCTGACTTCTAAACGGACTTACAAGGAATCCTTTTCCCACCAGAAAGCATTAGCGGTTATTGTTGAAGAAAAGGGCAGACATTTTGATCCTGACGTTGTTGAAGCCTTTCTTGCCAGAGAAAAAGAATTTCAAAAAATTAAAAAAACATATGAAGACAAAAAACCTCTTGCCCTATCTTCCCCGAATTTCATGGATTGGAAAAAACTGAAAGACAGACACCTCTTTACGGATTATCCAAACTTACGATCCACGGCAAGCCAACATTCATTGAAAAAAACGCCTATCACGGATACCGCGAAAACTCAGAGAAAAAAACTCTTTAGATTTGTGAAATAATGGTAACTTCAATAAGTGGTGGCGTATGTTACTCTTTGAGTTTTTTGGGTCCATCAGTCACAACCTCCATGACTGATGATCGACTCAAAATGGAAGAAGATCGAAAGAAAACCTCAACAACAGAAGAAAAAAATAGACAATTTCAGATGGTTGGGGAAGTGCTGGTTTTAGATGGCCGCTGACAGCGTAGCGACAACTTCCCCCTTAAAAAAAGGGTATTGAGGGGGATTTGTTTTTTGATTGCCACCATTTATTGAACAGTTACAAATAATGTTCATAACTATGTACCAGTTCCCAGGAATTTGTTTAACTTCACTATAATTGGAATTCACACGGGAACTCAAATAGTGACAAGATAACTGACTAAATTGACATTAGAAAATTGTGATACGGTAGGAAAGAAAGCAGAAAAAAAGAGAGGGCTCAAAAAAATTCAGGCAAACGGTCATCTTGCAAGGCATGAGAGAGAGAGATCCCAGGCAAGGAGGAACATGACCGTTCACCCAAAAAAATCGTAGAATTTATCCTGTAAAAGAACTTGAACTCAAATCTGCGGTATATCTTTGATATTCAAAAAATAAGACGTGAGGGGTATTTCAAAGAAATGCCAAAAGATGAACCACGCTTCAAAAGAACTACAATATACAACAACTGCCCCTCACGTCTCAGGACCATGGAGAATGGAGGAAGACAAGAGTTTTAACAAGGAGGAAAAAACATTATCTCAGCGTCTTTCTACATTCTATTGATCATTGATCGCAGATATCATGCCAATCCCGACTTAATAGACTTTAAAATAAATTTTTATTGTAATTATCTTAAATTTTAAATAAAAACAATAGGTTAATTCTTCTATCCAAATTCAACAAACAAACCTTATTTTTCCACATCCTCTTTTTTTCCTGAGACACTGAATAAGCGCATCTCAAATGTTGCTTGACAAAAACAAATAAAAACATCTCCAACCGACAACCTATTGAAAATACGATAAAAATAACGCGTCCTATTTGCTGCATTATTTTTTTCACATAAAGTTGCATCTCTCCCGGCGGCTTTTTGTCTGAACTCTTCAGGTGATAAGTAAAATCCAGAAATTTCATTGCCAAACTTTGATGCTCCCTTAACCTAACTTTATGGCTTTAGGTAAATATTCGGCTAGCACCCAAATTTCGTCCGATTCGCCTTACTCACATATGACTAATATAGCTCGCAAGGCGACTTGAACGAACTTGGGCACTATCCAAACATTTACAGGCCGAGTTTTTTGAAACTTTTTCACACAAGCCGAATATTTATGGCTTCAGATTACGAATTTCAGTAATAACAGCAAGTTACGCTGTCAGCAGGTGTCGTTATGGCACTACATCTTTCATTTTGTTTCATATTGTCGTCTTTATCGTCTGACCGGGATGATTCTGTACTCTCAGGGCAGAATATATCTCCTGTTGCTTTGGTTGGTTCGTGTACTTTTTCTGACATGAACCGTGTTGCCATTCTTGCACTGTAACCGTTCACCGGGGTCACTAATTTATGGGAAACACAGCCCTTGTAAACGTTTACCAGTGCCTTAGATTCCTTCTTTCAGGCTAGCGAAGCATACTGGTGCTATTCGAGCAGGTCAGGTAAGCGTAGACTCCGTGAGGTGCAGGTGAACGTATACAAAAAATTAGATAGTTACGCAATCTTTGAGAATTATTCGCACAAAGTTAGGTTAAAAAGTTAAAATTTTTAGGCCACAAAAAAGCCCGCCTCAATTTGAGACGGGCCTAAAAACCTGCGCCCAAAACAAGACTTCTTATTTTGAATCGATCACCCCATACAGAGTCACAAGTTTAATGGTAGCTGATAGTCCTACCTGAACAGTTACAAAATTCGTTTCATCAATTTTCACCCTTCCTGGGAAAAAGAATAACGGCCACTGAAAAAATCATCAACACACTGGGACACCATCTGCTCGTCTTCAAGAACCATGTCCATCAACTTGGTAGCTCCAAGCAGACGCCCAAGCATATCGAGTTTATGCTGCATAACCCTGCTCTCCATGCTCGAAAGCCGAGCTTCAAGCATATCCCCCTTTTTTTCCACTGTAAATTCAAGCTGCTCAAGAATGCGTGTAATAAAATCTATTCTCAACGAACGATGACCAAAATCGCCGCCTCCGCCGGCAAAACGCAGCATGCAATGATTTTCCGCAGAATTTTTGCCGCATAGGACATCGACAATGGTAAAATGATAGCCAAAACGAATATTAAAATGGAGATAATCAAAACCGATCACGGCGTAACTTGAAAAGGCGAAGCTGTCTCGAGCCGGTGGTATGCCGCCGGCCAGTTCAACCTTGTCATAGGCATCCCAGTCAAATGGTTTCTGCTTCCACTGCACATCAGGGTGGCCAAGACCTCGCCACAAAGCTTGAAAGGGCACGGATGTGATTCCGGCAAGCGGCACGGAACCTCCCTCCTGTATCCCTGCAGTAATTCCGCCCCCCACATCAAATAAAAACACATCAAGGGGCACATCAGCGACCAGTTTCAAGGATCCGCGTCCCGATCCCGGCCTGGCCGAAGAAAACATCGCCTGCACCGCCTTTTCGTGACAAAATCGGATAATATCGTGCATGGAACGGCAGCCTTCCGGCGTAAAATTTTTCCCTGCCGGATCAACAAGCTCAAGGGGCGTAATAAAATTTAAAACCTCTTTAAGGGTTCGATAGTACCTGTCTTTTTCTAAATGATCAGTATCCTTACGGATCAATGATTCGATTTTCCCCTGGTAAACTGCACCCTGATCCCCGTCAACCGTTATCTGGCTGTCATGTACGAAGGATTGCGCGGCACTGCCGGTTCCCGCCAGGAAAGGCACACCAAATTCGCGGGCCACAGTGGCAAAATGGCTTGCCCGACTACCTCGCTCGGCAATGACTGCAGCAAGCCGATTGATAACCTGTACATAGCTTGGCGGTGTATTACGGGTTACAAGCACAGCTCCGAGGGGAATATCTTCCAGCTTATGGTTGTCATCAAGCCTGTAAACCGCTCCGGCAGCAACGCCGCCTGCCGCCCTTTCACAACCATCAAGTAAAACAACAAGATTTTCCTCCTCTCCCGTCGCTTTCCGGGGAGCTTCCATTACTGCGGAAATATGCAAAGGTCTGGATTGCAAAAAATAAAGATTATCGTCAGTATCGATTGCCCACTCAATATCCTGGGTAGTTTGAAAATACTTTTCAATATTCATTCCCCAGCGGCCAATAACCTCTACCTGTTTTTCCGTAATAACTGAGTGCTGCTCCTTCCTGCTCAGAATCCTGGGATGTTCCTCCCTTGTCATAACATACTGATCAGGTATTGCTGCGCCACCAACCAAGGCTTCACCAAATCCGCGGATAACGTGGAGTTGAAGCTTATCGCTCTCCCCGGCTTCCTGCAGCGGAGCACGGGTATAGAGAACGCCACTACTTTTTGCCGAAACCATTTCCAACATCAGCACGGACATGGCTGTTTCTTCATCGCTCAAACCGTTTCTGATACGATAACAAAGAGCAGTAGGAGAATATTTTGAGGCCATTACCTCCAGATAAGCTCCAATAAGTTTTTCTTTGGTTACACCAAGGATACTTTCATACTGACCGGCAAAAGAACACTCGCCATCTTCACTGATTGCACTGCTGCGGACAGCAATGGTCAGCGGCCTGCTTACCGCCTGTTCCAGATCATCATAAGCGGCATACATGGCCATCTCGATGTCCGGCACCATCTCAGCTGTTCGGATATGCTTTTGTAACTGTCCGGAAATCACGTTCAGGGAGTGGGATGAGTCGATATTAAGTTCCGAGAGCAAATCATCAATTTCTCCACGCAGATTGTTGTATTCGAGAAGATAATGAAAAGCATTGGCTGTCACCGCAAAACCATGAGGCACAGGAGCGCCAAGTTCATTTTTCAGAATAGCGAGATTCTTTGCCTTATTGCCGATATTTTTGTTGGCTGGATTTATTTTGGCAAGGGGAACTACAAAGGGAGGTGAGAAATCAATTTCAGGTGATGCCAGCAAAAAACATATATAGAAATTAAATTTTTTATGATACTCCTTAAGAGATACATAGGTTACCGGAGCCATTGTTTCGAGACTGGCTATCATGCCGGCAACCTGCTCGGAAAAAAGGGTGAAACGCTTACGAATGCGGCAGAGATCCTCATGGTGATCACCATAAAAAAGATCCTGAATCTCCGCCATCTGCTCATGGCAAAGCACATCGTAGTGCAGCAGGAGTTTAAACGCCTCGTACTTTTCACGCATAATCGTTCCCGGAGCAAATAACCGGTACGACCAATGCTTGAAAAGTGTATTGAGTAACATTATGTAGTCAAATTTTCTTTTTATGAAATCCAGATGATGCGTTCAGCCAACCATCCGATCTCAGGCAAGATCCGCTGTTACAGATTCCAGTGATTTTGGACTACTGACTTTCTTAGTGACCATTTTTTTGATTATAAACCATGCCAGGTAAGATAGCAACAGGGTGATAATATAATAAAATACCGCCCCGATCAGGATCGGTTCACCACTGGTTGACGGGATGCTGAGCATATATGCCTTGCCGAATAAACGACTGAGTTCCTCGGCACGATAAAATTTATTAATATAGGTGCAGACAAGAAAGATCGGCAGGACATTGCGCATGAGTCCCAGCAGGAATCCTTCTAAAAAATAATCATAGTAGACCTGGTTTAATTTCGCCTGATCGATATTTCTGGCCAGCCGTTTTGCCTTATCATAATCCTCATATTTCATGGCTTCCTGGCGAACTTTGAACCAGTGCTGAAATTCTTCTTCCAACCGGGTGTAACGCTTGGTGATAATGATTCTGTTCAGCAGTTTAGTGACCGCAACAGTCATAATAGCAAGCAAAGTCATAACAACAAGAGGGCCGAAGACATGAAGCGGCGTAAGTAGACGGTCAAACAACGACGCTCCATATTGAACCATGATCAATATATTGTCCAATAAGGCGTCCATGAACTCATCCATATCCATTCTTCTCCATGATTCCCGACAGGTAAGCGTTCACCTGTCGCTCCCGATGAACGGTTACCCCGGCAGAAAGCTTCATTGCCTTCTGCCGGGACAGGGAATTAATAATTCTAGTTTTAGATCCAGTACTCAATCTTCAAGAAACGGAAGAAAAGGAAGAACAGGGTACAGGCCAGAATAACCTTGAGAGTCTTCTCACTGAACATCTTCTGAGCACGACTGCCGAGCATACCACCGGCAAAACCACCGATAATAATGGCAATGGCCAGCGTCATATCCGGCATATAGCCATTTATCACATAGCCGATGAACGAACCGATACTGGAAAAACAGGTGCCGATCAAAGAAATTGGCACGGCCACATACATGGGCAGAGCGGCAATAGTCGTCATCATGGGTACCAGCAGGAAACCACCGCCAATACCAAAGGCCCTTGATGCAACACCTACGATGACACCGAGAACAGCAAAGAGCAGCGGATTAATTCTGAATTCCTCGCCCCAGAACTTAAAACGGTAATCCGTAAGACCTGATTTTACCGGTTCAATTGAACCCATTTCAACTGCGCCGCCGGTCTCTTTAGCCTTCTTGACAGCAGCGTTGAATTTCTGGGTCATGGCCTTGATGTTTTTTCTCTTGTTCATGGCCGCAGGGGTCATTTCCATGAGAGTTTTAATACCCATCAGAACAACCAGAATACCCAACCACTCTTTGTAAGCCTTCATGGAGAGATATTGGGTGACATAGCCACCGAGCCAGACGGAACCGAGGAAAATACCGGCACCAAAAGAGAGGCCGACCGGCCAGGCAACACGTTTTTCAACCACGGCAAAGCGGTAAAAAGAACCCAGCGGAGAAAACAGGGTGAGGGCGATATTTGATGGACGAAGAACGTTGGCGGCGTTGATACCAACCGGACCTGCGGTTTGAACGACCAGGGCCTGGAAAGCACCCATGAGCATACCACCGGCAGCGCCGATCATGGAAAAATAGGTACCAACGGCAATGGCGCCGAGGGTAACCCAGAGAGGATTCATATAACGATAACCCAGGTTCATCCAGTAACCGTTCTTCTCAACAACATAGGAACCACCTTTGGTGCCGTTGACATAGACATCAAAGGCCGTGTTCGGCGCCGTATGACGATATGTTGCAAAAGAAGCGGTAAATTTACCGGTAGTCTTGTCAAGCTTGATGGATGTGCCCTTGTCCCAGTAATTGCCGGTAGAGGCATCACCGACGACACTTCGGGCAAAGATGACAACCTTACCTTTCTTGTTGCCCTCTTTAACAACAGTATTGATACCGTATTTGTTCTCATGGACGAATTTGAAAAAATTCCACTGCTCGGCTGTCTGGATGGGACCCATCATCTCCTTGGCGCCCACGTCAGCAAAATTTTTCTTCAGCTTAAACATGGTGGTGTTATAAAGTCCGCCACCTTTCTTAAATGCGAAAGAAGGGCCACCAAATTTTTTATTTACATCTTCACCAAAGGCATCCCTGTTGGTGGTCAGCATATAATAAAGAGGGGGAATAGCTGTATCGTTACCAAAACCCGCCTTTTTTCCTTTTTTCGGCAATTTCTTTTTCTCAAATTTACCGTTAGTATCCGCTGGTTTAAACATTTTTTGCTGGGCAACAGCGATATACAGATCCTGGCCCGGGGCAATAGTACCTTCAAAGGTTACAACATCTCCCGCCTTATATTTTGCGGCCGAGATATTGACCTCGGCAAAACATGGAACGGTAAATAGAAAAATCGCAGCAAACATCAAAATAATTGATGGCCATTTAATCTTCTTCATTTTTTCCTCCACTAATTTAGAATGGGTTTAGACTACTCACATATAACCGTGATGAACTTTTCTTCAGTAACACCTCCTGTTTAAATTAATTAAGGTTGAGATGTTCTCTTCACTTTTTTACTCTTTGCACCCAGCCAGGCGCCAAAAAAAGAAAAAACCAAGGCTGCCAGGCTGCCGAGGAGAAAATGAATACCTATCGTCGTTGCTTCCCATGGAAAAAGAACAATTATGGAAAAACATCCTGTTGCGGCCAGCAGACCACTGATGACAATAAGGCTGACCTTAAGCCAAGGAAAATCACACCCTCCTTTGTCAACTATACCGTAGCCGCCGGCAGCAGCGTTGAACGAAATAAAAACAGGCAGGATCACGAGCAAGGTGGATCCGGGAAATACCATGGAAAAAAAGACTACCAGAATAACAATACCAATCATTCCCGATAACGCGGCATAGATAAAAATCCCCAGCGGGGATGCTGCGGCTCTTTTTATGTTTTCCACTGCAACCCGAGCCCCATCTACACATGTATCCAGCATATTCATCCTCTCAATTCAACTTTCCAATCTACTTTGAATCAGTCACCTCATGCATGGTCACAAGCTTAAGAGCATGGGTGGTACACTTGGTCACACAGGCCGGACGTAAACCGATATCAAGGCGATCCATGCAATAATCGCATTTGACCGCCTTGCCGGTTTCCGGGTTCATCTGCGGAATATTCCACGGACAAGCGCCCGCACAGGCCATGCAGCCGACACATTTATCCTGATCAATATAAACAATACCGTCATCACGTTTGATCATGGCCTTGGTCGGACAGATCGGCACGCAAAAAGGATCCTCGCAATGAAAACAGGAACGGAAGCGAAACTCAGTCCTGGGAACACCGCGCACTGCTTTTAACGGATCATGGCTGATCTCGCAGAGAATAGGTCCAACAGGGAGACCTTTATTGGTTTTACAATGGACCTCGCATCCATGACAGCCGATACAGCGTTTGGAGTCGAGGTAGAGCATATATTTGTTCATAATTCGACCCTCCTCTTCGGGTTCTTGGAACTGCGAAGCACGGTAACAATGGATTCACAGAGACAGAGACCGCCACCAGCAGGATCCATGTCCTGCAGTAAGCCTCCCTGCAGTTTCTGATCACTCATACCGGAATGATAGGCCCGTGTCTGCAAGGGCACTTGGCGGCCAAAACCGTGAACAACATAGATTGCCTCCGCATGAATAAAATCAGTAACATGCGCTTTAATCACACCCGTGGTGCCGTCATGGGCAATGACATCCACCAAGTCTCCCTCGGCAATACCCAGTTTCGAGGCAGCCCGCTTGTTGATCCAGACACTATTATCCGGCATCAACTCATGAAGAAGAGGATTGTTGATGGTATGGCCATGGGCATGAACAGCCGTACGGCCAAAGACCAGACGGAACTGGCCTTTCGGCGGTTTCAACGGACTCTCATATTCCTTCAGGGAAGGCAATCCGGCATCAGTCAGGACTTTACTGATGATCTCAATCTTGCCGGACGGGGTTTTGATATTCTTCTCCAGTTTTTCCTGGTCAATTGGAATGGGGGTGTCGGTCAATTCCGCATAGCCCTTTTCATCAAAATCTTCCAGAGAAACGCCGGTGGGCTCCAACTGCCATTTCCACAGCTCTTCAATGGAATTATAGGGGAAATTATCACCAAAACCGAGCCGATCAGCCAGCATCTTGACAATTTCCCACATGGGCTTGGTATCAAGCCTGGGCTCCAGCGCCTTGTTCCGTTTGATAAAACGGGGCTTATTACCCTTCTGGGCGACAATAGCGGAATCCCTTTCCAGATAGGTGGATTCAGGCAGAATCACATCACTGTACCAGCCGAACTCACTGTAGTGAGTATCGATTGAGACCAGCAGGTCACAGTTATCCAGGGCTCTTTTCTGAGCCTGGGGATCAGGAAAGCAGTTAAAAGGATCATGCCGGTAACAGATCAGACCCTTGACAGGATAAGGCTTGCCGGTTTCCATGGCTTTATAAAAAAGATGGAAGAGGCCGGGGCCCTTATCAAAATGGGTATACTTGGTGCCGACCTGGTCAGCCCGCTCCTGGGTGGGTTTTTCACTCACCATACTGCCCAGGGTACGCAGTCCCTTGACACCGCAGTCACCCGGAGTCTTGGGCAGAAGCTGACCACCCTCAACTTCGATATTACCCATAAGGACGTTCAGGATATGCAGGGCACGGCTGGCATAGAAAGAATCGCGATACCGGGACAACATCCAGCCCGGATGGAAGATGACCTTAGGCCTGTCTTCAGCAACCTCGTTGATAAAATCCTTAATTCCTTTAACCTTGACGCCACATTCCTTGGCAGCCCAGTCCGGCGTATAAGGCTCAATAAACTCGACGAGTTTGTCAAAATCACTGACATAACGCTCAATAAATTCCTTGTCATAGGCCTCTTTTTTAATAAGACCGTGAATTGTTCCCAGCAGAAAGGCGTAATCCGTACCCGGCCGAACCTGAAAAAAACGGGTTGCCTTGATGCCGGTCATGGACTGGCGCACATCAACATAGGTCAGCTTACCGCCGTTTTCCAGCATGTCCATGACCTGATTGGCCTCGGCAATACGCAGGGCGGCAAGGATATTACGGCCAAACAGAACCAGATGTTTGGCATTTTTAATATCATAGATAAAGCCTTTCCGGCCCAGGCCATATACCGATTTACTGGCATGGTGGACATTACGGCCGCAGCCACTGTCATGATTGGTAAAGTTCGGAGAACCAAAACCATGCAGAAAGGACTTGAACATATCCGGAAATGGTCCGCCCCGGCAGCTCATCATCATGGCTTCCGCACCATGCTTCTCCTTAATTTTTTTCATCTTATCCGCAATATAATCAAGGGCAGCATACCAGCTTACCTCCTCCCACTGACCGGCGCCACGACCGGCCTTGCGAATAAGCGGCTGTCTGGGCCTTTCATCATCGGCCACCAGGGCCGGACCGGCCGACCCCTTGGCACAGAGAGCACCGCCGAGCAGATGAGGGTTGCCCTCAATCCATTTAATTTCGCCGTTTTCCACCTCAACTCGAATGGGACAGCGAACGGAACACATTCCACACATGCTCCATACTGTTTTTCTCATAATCTACCTCCGAGAATTAATCACCCAGAACCTGGGCCACTTTATCCTCTAATTCGTCTTTATCTATAGGCTTGACACAATACTCGTCTGCGCCCAGGGATAAGGCCTGTCTGACTGTTTCTATGGTGGGAAAGCCAGTCAGCATAATGGCCTTTACTTCAGGACTTATTTTTTTCATTTCCTCCAGCACCTCGACACCGCTCATCTTCTTAAGCTTGATGTCAAGAATGGCCAGATCCACGGGATGATCCTTGACATGGGCCAGGGCATCCTCTTCCTCTGTAAATGTCTCGACGTCATGCCCTTTCCTCTGCAGGATTTTTTTGATCATCACTCCTGCATCAAAGACATCGTCTAACACCAGAATTTTTGCCATTTATTTTACTCCGTCGATTGCAGGGAGACACGCTTCATCATTACGGGCACGACATGCTTTTCTCTTCGATGAAAGGCGTTGTTTCTTGATCCTGAACAAAACTATAGTGAAATGACATAGGCCAGCAAAAAAACTCCATAGAAGTTGATCCCCTGGATCCCCCACCCTTTATCCGAAAAATCAATCAAATTGATAACATTATTTTAAAACGGCCTAAAATCACTTTGTCCCTCATTTTTCCACCACATTACATCACTATCACCTCCTTTGTTGATTTTATCTAAGCCATACTGAAATTCCATCTTCCTAAGCAGTTGCCTGATCAATATCCACCAATTGGATATTACCGACATACGGTTTAGTTTTGTAACGGGTGATGGATGCCATTTTTTTGGTTAATTTTCCAACTTTTTGAATATTACGAATAATCAAATCCAATTCCTCTGCTCTTTCATCGGAATCAGATAATTCTTCCCGCAGGAGTTGAGCTGTTCCCAAGGCCGCAAAAAGCGGAGAATTCAACTCATGGGCAACGGTTCCGGCCATTTCAATAACTCCCTGTAACTTTCCCCTTTCCATCTGTTCCTCGGATAAAAGATGCTGTGCCGTCACATCACGAATTATGCGAATGGTATATTCAAGCCTGCCATCCTGACCATAAAGCGGAGAATCCGTCATTTCCAGCCACTTACCGCCATAAGTCCGCTGACACCGCCACACGGCCTGCTGCATGTTATCCGGATCGGACTGCTGGTCATCAACACCATTATTCTGCAGTTCCGGCGGGGTAAAATCCTTAAACAAACGACCCAGACTGTCCTTTTCCTTGAGATTGTACTTCTGGAGAAACGACCTGTTGACCAGCACGATTCTCTGGTTACGGTCCACCACCACAAGCTGGAGAGGAATGCTGTCAATAATACTCTGCAAAAACCGTTCATGTTCTTCATTCTGCTGGAAGAGAAGATTTATTTTTTGGTAATTCTGCGCAGTTTTAATGGCACTGCCGCCCTCTTCCGCCACGGTCATGGCAAAATTGATCTCATCCTGGCTGAAATCATGATGATGATCCGTGAGCAAGCGTAACACACCGATAATATTATGATTGACCTTGATTGGTACGGCCAGAATACTTTTTACCCCTTCCTTTTCAGCTTCATCCTGGAAATCGACCAGAGGATCGCTGGTTGCGTCATAAATAGTTACCGGCTCCCCCTTTAACACAGTATGGAGGTGACCCTCTTTTACGATGGATCCCCTGGCGAGATATTCCTCGGACAGATTTGCTGAAGCTGCAACAAGCTCAAGGTGCTGGCGGCTTGGATCGAGTAGTCTGATTGTACAGGCCTTACACGGCAAAACCACCGGTAATTTTTCAACAATCAAATTCAAAATTTTCTTCAGATCCAAGGTGGAATTCACCAGCCGGGAGATCTCTCTGACCTGCTTGAGATAATCACGACTGGCGGCTGTTTTCTTTTCCATCACAAAGATCCTGTTTTAATGCAACTTCAACACGCTTTCAAAAGATTCGGCGGACGGCTGTTCGCTTGCCACAGGCAAATGAATGGTAAATGCCGTACCGGGATGATCCTTCCCGGCCACGGGACTCTCAACAGTGATTGTCCCTCCATGATCCTGAATAATCCCATAAGATACGGATAAGCCCAGCCCGGTACCCTTGCCCACTGCCTTCGTGGTGAAAAATGGCTCAAAAATCTTGCTTCTTACATCATCCGGGATTCCCTTGCCGGTATCTTCGACAACAACCTCAACCTCCTGTCCATCGGCGCAGGTACGAGTGGAAATAATAATTTCCCCACCTTCTTCCATGGCATGATGGGCGTTATTGATCAAATTAATAAATACCTGACGCAACTTTTCTACATCGCAGAAGATAAAGGGCATTCCCTCACTGTATTTTCTCGTAACCATGATATGATCAATATTGAGGCCATGTTCAGTGACAGCCACCACATCCTGGATAATTTCATTGAGCTGCATATAGGTCTTTTCACTGAGACCCTGGCGGGAAAATTTAAGCAGATCGGCAACAATTTTCCGGCAGGCTTTGGCCTGCCGTTCAATAACAACCATCGATTCGTAATTATCATCATCTTCAGGAAAATCTTCTTTCATCAACTGGGAATAGCCTAGGATGACGCCAAGGGGAGTGTTAATTTCATGGGCAACGCCTGCGGCAAGCTGGCCCACCGAAGCCAACTTCTGTTTATCCGCCAGCTGCGCCATCACATTTTTCAACCTGGTCAAATCCTTGGCAATCCCTTCACAGCCGATCATCTTGCCGTTATCATCCCGAACCGCGTTAGCCGTGATAACAACTTGGAGAGGATCTCCATCGGCATTGTGAATTTCAATCTCAAAATCACGGACAAAACCTTTTTCATGCAAGGCCTTAACATAGGTTTCCAGTTCCGACTCCTTGTTAAAAATATCCAGAATATTGAGATCTTTGGGCCACTCTTTATAGCCCAGCATTTCCAATCCACTTTGATTAATATCGGAAATACTGCCTTCAGAATTACAGAAATAAACCATGTCCTGGGAATTTTCGAAAAAATGGCGAAATTTCTTCTCTGACTCAGAAAGTTCCCGTGTCCGTTCTTCCACCATATCCTCAAGCTGGACATTCATTTTCTGCAATTCACCGGTGGCATCTTCAAGTTTTTTATTGGCCGTGAACAGTTTCGAGGCCTCTTCCTGGATCGCCTCATAAGCGGCCAAGCCCTTGTGGTAATAGATGATGACGGCGTAAAGGTAAATCATCAGGGTGGTATTAAATCCACCGGAATAAGGGGAAAAAACTTTCCATGTCTCCTTATGCCCGGACAAGACAAGAATCTGCTTCAGGATATGGCCGACCCCACGGGAAATTGAAAAGGCGGCCATGGCCATACAAAAATAAAAAAGAAAACCCCAGATAAAATTCTTCGAATCCAGGGTACTTAAAAAATAGGCATAGCGCAGGGCCAGGAAAGTAATCAGAATCATCAAGCCTGAGCCGACGAGATCTATCAGGATTGTGGGATACATGGGGAGAGTATGCATTATTCTTCCCCCTTATGTTCAAGATAAAACGTCCTGAGACTGAACAACAGAAAAAAGGCAGCCGGCACACAGAGCAGATGGTCCATCTTAACAATATAAAAAACAATCTTCGGCAAGGTCAAAGGCTCAAGCATGACAGATCCCCAGGAACCGCTATTTAAAAAATCATCGGGGACAAGAATCGTTTCGATGGCATGACCGGTAAAGGCGAGAATATTCCAGAGAATCAGCAGAACACAATAACTACGCAGATACCGCCAGCCCTTGCTGACCAGAGCGGCGGTACGACGTGTATGCCAGTACAGATACGCCAGGCCGCACATAAAGAGGACATGGGACATCTGGTGGACATACAATCCTTCAGGGGCACCGTGGGCCTGAAATGCCTGGGCGACGCCGGATAAACCAAGCAACAGGAAAGTAACTGTAAATGGTATTATTTTAAATAAATGATGTCGGATAATTTTCATTGTCTTCTATAGCTCCATTACAGAGAATCAGCAAAACTCATACCAGCATAACGACAACAATTCTAATTACCAAAAAAATGTCATTAATTCAATAAGTTAAACTTGTTAACCAATCATTGTGCAGTTTAAAATTCTCCTTTAAATGTTTCAATCACCCTTTTTGCTTGTTTTTTGACCCAAACTGCAACTGAAATGTTTCACCCTTTCACTGCCTGTCAAATAACTCCTGTCTTTTTTAGCCGATTAAATTATTTGATATTTTGTGCAAAATTCCAGCTGTTCAGAAATGGGACAAATACTTTAAAACCAAGGCCGCTGGTAATAGATCACTATAGGGGGCAACATGATATTTGGAGTTTTTAGCCGTGATCGGTTACGCAACTGTTCTGACGGCTTATGGATCATGCCTTATGACTGACTCAAAATGAAAAACCTGCAATTTGCAGGACTATGCCAGGAACAAGAGATCCTTCGGGGGCAAAACTATAGCTGTCAATCTAAGAAATTCGCTTTGTCTGCTAATAGCCTTTAACTAATTGAGGTGATAGGGTAAAATGACTAATTCAAAACATTAATAATTGATGTCACCCCGAGATTCGCGAACGCAAAACTGCCGGCATATTTAAAAAACCGTGCAACTCTTCAACCCACAGACAGAGATGAAGTCCAACAAGTGCAACAAATCTGCTGCAGAACACAATCAAAAAACAGCAACTGGGACAGATAAATCATTAATTGAAATGTTGATTGAAACGCATTCTCTATTTTTATTTCCTGAAAAAAAGCCGGACGCAGTGAAAAACTGTTAAGGGCAAAGTGACATCATCAAGACTGAAGGCTCATGACTGAAGGAAAAATCGCATCAAGCCATCATCCTTCAATCGATGTTTTTTGAGAAAATTAATAATACAAACTGACAATAAAATTTAAAAAAAAAGAAACAAGTTTCTTTCAAGCTGACAATATAAAGTCCTTATTTGCAGACAAACAGCAACATAAAAGATGCACCATATCCTCTTTATAACAAAAAACAGAGTTCTGGATTGAAAACTTTTGACAGCGAAACGGCACAATAAAAAACGAAAAATAATCTCTCACAAGGCGCAGAGACGAAGAAAGAAAAACTCTGTAAACTCAATGCCTCCGCGAAAGACTTTCATATAAATGCCTGGATCTTCCAGGCCTGGTTGTCTTGCAGAATAGTTACGTTTTTTTAAAATCTGCTGAAAGAATATTATAACGACGCATAATCCGCTGAAAAGATTGTCTTTCAAGACCGCTTTGTTTAGCCGAGGCCGTGACATTCCCTTTATTTTTTGTTAAAATTTCACTTAAATACTTGGTGGTAAACAGTTTGAGAACTTCATTTTTAGCGCCACTGTATGACATATCAAGCAAACGGGACTGATCAAGACAGGGCTTTTTTTCCTCTACATCATTGCCATTAGCGCCAAGATCAACTGCTGCAATTTTATTTGAAGAACAGAGAAGAACCCCCCTTTTCAAAATATTCTGTAACTCCCTGACATTGCCCGGCCACTTTCTTTTCACAAGATATCCCATGGCATCATCCGTTAACTCCAAATCCAGGCGCTTATATTTTTTTCTATAGCGTTCCAGGAAATGATGGGCCAAAAGCGGGATATCCTCCTGCATTGCCTCAAGTGAGGGCATGGTTACAGTCACCACATTAAGGCGATAAAAAAGGTCTTCCCGGAACTGTCCAGCCGCAATCATTGCTTCAATATCCTGATTCGTCAGAGCGACCACCCTGACATCGACCTTCAGGCAATCATTCTGTCCCAGGGGTTGAATTTCCTTTTCCTGGAGAACCCGCAATAACTTGGTTTGAATTGAAAGTGGAATATCAGCGACCTCATCAAGTAAAATCGTTGACCCGTGGGCCTCCAAAAATAGACCTTTTTTGTCTTTTACGGCCCCGGTAAAAGCGCCTTTGACATAGCCGAAAAGTTCACTTTCCAAAATATGCTCGGGAAGAGCGGGACAGTTGACGGTCACCATCTTCCGGTCCCGCCGGTCACTCATTTCGTGCAGAGCCCTGGCCGCGCCCTCCTTTCCGGTGCCGGACTCACCGCGAATCAAAACCGTGACATCGGTATTCGCCACTCTGGAAATCAGATCAAGGGTTGCGCGTAAACGGGGTGACTGACCGATGAAACCATGGGGCAATGCGCAATCACTCAGCTTATCCTGAAGATTTTGATTGTCGCGTAGAAGCCGGGTTCGCTCCAGACAATGAGAGATAATCCGAATCAGATAGTCTTTATCAAACGGTTTTTCCAGAAAATCATAGGCACCGTCCCTCAGAGCCTGAACCGCCATTTCAATGGTTCCGTATCCTGTCATGAGCACAACGGAAATGGTTTCATCAAACTCCCTGACCAATTTAAGAAGAGTAAGACCGTCAAGATCCGCCATCTTGATGTCACTGACAATGACATCTGGCTGATATTTTTCAAGCTGTCGCAGGCCTTCCTCACCGGAACCGGCCAGCACAATTTCGCAATCAAATTTACGTTTGAGAATAAGCTGGATCATATTGAGCATATCCGGCTCATCATCGACAATCATGACTCGTTGCGTCTTTTTGAGAGCATCCATTTTTTTGAAAGGGTCAGAGCAGGGCCTTTATCACATAGTCCATATTTACAATGAAGCCATAAAGTGAAAATAGTCCTGGGCAAATTTACCGGAAACAGCATCACCACAGGTGGTGGTAAACATCGGCCCATTCGGCAGAGAACCTGACAATGCGACAAAAACATTCCGGGAAACACTGATGACAACATCCCGAATCAAATCCACATCCGGGCCATCCGGACCAATTCCGTAAAGCCGGCAGCTAACCGGTCGAAACTCAGCCAGAATACATTTGTCATCAACATTTAAAGGACAGAGAAGACGAGCCTGTTCATAGGTCGATTCCAACTCAGGTCCACTCTTGAGCCGGGCAATCTTCCGAATCTGACCGGCAACAGCAACAGCCCGGCCGATCGCTTCCTGGCGCATCTGGCTGGTCAATTTTTTATTCATCTTATTACTGAGATAAATCGTCTCTATAAGCTGCAACCTGAAATAGCGGTAACAGCCGACTGAACTGTCTACACCGCAACGAGGAAATGCCTTCTGCCGGTGCAGCGCCTCAATCTGCTCATCCACATCAAGCAACAGTGCCTCGTATTCATTGAAAAACTCGGAAAGATCGACAACGCGACGGTTTTCAAGAGACGGTTCGCGAATTTTAAGAACACCTTCTTTTTTGCCATATTTTTTTAATAATTTCCACTGGGTGTAATTTGACGGAGATGCTTTGGTATGCTTTAATTTTTTTTCCGCAACCTTCATACCCAATCCCCGGCGGAGAAGATAGGCCGTCACAAAAGTGCCGGTACGCCCAATACCATGCCGGCAGTGTACTAATACCTTTTTGCCGAGATAAAAGGCCTCATCCAGCCACTGCAGCCCCTTCTCCATCTCCCCCATGTCCGGCGCATTCTCATCGGGAATGGGCAGATAATAAACCTCAAAGCCACTGCCTTCCTCAATCTCGTGCAGGTCGCAGAACTCTCCACAGAGGTTGACAATACCATCAATTCCCTGATCCCTGATGGAATCAAGTTCGGCGTATGACATGGGAGCGTAGCCCACGGCAAGACTATCGGTAATCCAGGTTAATTCGTATTCTGACATTTTTTCTCTCTATCCCTTTCCCCTCTGCCCCTTCTTAATAACTCAGAAAAAAATTATACCTGTCATTCATAAGTTCGTAAAGGATTCATATTTTATACATACCGCACAAAAAAAAGGGGGGGGAGGGAGGAAACTGATATATCCAATGCGTAAACAGGTTCAGCTAAAAATCCAGGTTGAAGAAAACAGATTATATCTGTCAGCCGACCTCCAGAACCTCATCAATGAACTCTTCAGGAACATCATCGGTAATCACAACCGAACCGATCATTTTCGGCAGAACAAAAAAAGGTTTGCCGGCAACCGCTTTTTTATCGGTTTTCAGATATTCCTTGATACGGTTCCGATCAAGCTCCGCCGGAACAGTGACTGGCAGGCCATAGCTTTTGATCAGCTCAAGAACCATTTTGTCTTCATTAGCCGCAAAAATCTTCTTTCGGAAAGCCAAACTGGAGGCGGCAACCATACCAATGGCAACTGCCATTCCATGGGCCAGTTGATAGTCGGAAGCGGCTTCCACGGCATGGCCGATTGTGTGACCAAAATTCAGGATACGCCGAAGATCCGACTCCTTTTCATCCCGGGAAACAACATCGGCCTTAATGCGGCAGCACTTGTCAATCACCTCTTCAATAACAGGAAGATCAAGAGCAAGAACAGCCTGCCGTTTCCGGCCCAGAAAATTAAAAAAATCGGCATCATAAATGACACCGTATTTAATCACTTCCGCCAGTCCGTTTAAAAGCTCCTCAACCGGCAGAGAGGTGAGTAACTCACTGTCAATATAGACACAGCGGGGCTGATAAAAGCAACCGACCAGATTTTTTCCCTCCGGGATATCCACCCCGGTCTTGCCGCCCACGGAACTGTCAACCTGGGCTAAAAGTGTTGTGGGAACCTGAACAAAGGAAATGCCCCGCATGTAAACGGCAGCCAGAAAACCGGTAATATCACCGGTCACACCGCCGCCAAGGCCGATCAGACAAGCTTTGCGATCCAGGCCGAGACGGGCCAGCCTCCGGACCAGATCAGTAATAGTCGCCAGATTCTTACTGGCCTCTCCACGGGGAAAGGTCAGCAGTTCAGCAGCCAGCCCAGCCCCTGCCAATGATGCCAGCAATGCCTCGCCGTAAAGATCAGCGACATGCTGGTCCGCGATCACCACATAACGGTCCGCCAGCGAACGTTGGCGCAGATCGTTACCAATCCCGGCCAGCAACCCGGCCTGAATCATAATTGGATATGAACGTTCATCCAGGCCAACCTGAATCTCTTTCATGACAATACCCAACTACCCTGAGTGACTTCTGTTAACTCGTGTCTGTCCATAAATGGCCCTTTTGCCCGATCTCTGCGTCACAGCAAAAATGAAAAATGCTCACATATCACTAATATGCTGCGCTTTTTAATTTTCACTGTTCCTTGATCTCGAACAAAATGACCTATTTCTGGACAGACACTAGCTCGTGAAAAAAACAAAAAAAGGAGGAGTCTTTCGACTCCTCCTTTTTATAGTCAATCTAAAAAATATACAACCTACATGGAATCGCCTGAAGCAGCGCCCTGCATTTTAACCTCAACCTTCTCGGTAAGACCTGCATAGTATTTTTTGAGATGAGTAAGAACTTCGTCACGACCGAAGTGATCGACAATCTCAGCGCCTTCGGACAGAGCCTTACGCAGCTTGGTACCGGAGAGGATAACGCGATCCTCTTTGCCGTGATTACAGGTACGCAGAGAAGCCATACCGTCACATTTGTGGCAATAGAAGGTCCAGTCAATCTTCATGGGCTGACACTGCAGATCCTTACCGGCATCACCCGTGGTGGGAATCTTGTCAAACAGATCCTGAGCCTCGAACAGACCGTAGAAATCACCAACACCGGCGTGGTCACGACCGATCAGCATGTTGTTTACACCATAATTCTGACGGAATGTAGCGTGAAGCAGGCCCTCACGGGGACCGGCATAACGCATATCCAGCGGATAACCGGCATTAATAACGTTATCTTTTACAAAGTAGTTATCGATCAGAATCTCAATGGCCTTAACACGGGTATCAGCAGGAATATCACCCGGTTTCAGGTTACCAATCAAGGAATGGATCAGGCAGCCGTCGCAGACTTCGATGGAAATCTTGGCCAGGAATTCATGGGAGCGATGCATGGGATTACGCAGCTGCAGGGCGGATACTTTTGACCAGCCTCTTTCCTCAAACATGGCACGGGTCTCGGCCGGAGTCAGGTAAACACCTTTATACTCCTCAGGATACTCGCCCTGGGAAAGAACTTTAACAGGACCGGCAATATTTACGTCTTTCTGGTTCATAACCATGATAACGCCTGGATGATCTTCTTCAGCGATCTTCCAGAAAACATCATCGGCAGACTCTTCGCCTTCGCCCTTGAATACTTTCTCGCATTCCCATTTTTTGTCGGCCTCGGTCATCTCGAATTTCTCGTTGACCTGCATGGTGGCCATGATCTCACCCTCAAACTCAAGGGCAATTTCATCGCCTTTGTTGATATCGTTGGCTTCATCCTTGCTAATATCAAGGGTGATGGGCACTGGCCAGAAGGTGCCGTCCGCCATCTGGTAATTGGCGCAGACGCCTTTCCAGTCATCCTTGCCCATGAAACCGGTGAGGGGACTGAAACCACCGATACCCATCATAATCAGGTCACCCTTGGCGCGGGCGCTTACCTGAATTTTTTTCATCCCGGCGGCCTTCTCCAGCTCCGCTTCCAGATCATTACCGTGAAGCAAAGCACATACCAGACCTTTACCGCCATGAGGCGCAACTAATTTCGACATTTGATTGTCTCCTTGTAAAAAAAATGAATGTATAAGTTAACCTAAGACACAAAAATGAACACAGATTCATAAAAAAAGAAACAGGCATATATAAAGTGAGTGAAGGGGTATTGTCAAGAAAAAAAAGGATGTATTTTTTCTAATTTTTTTTGGTAGGGTTGTACAAAAAAAAAAAAGCCCGTTTCCACGGGCTTTTAAAAAAACAAAACAATACAATAACTACCCGAATCTCCGGACAGAAAAAAACAAATCTCTCCCACAGGATAAACTAAATACCACCTTTACCCGCAGAAAAGGTTTACAATGCAGGAAAAAGAATCAAACTTTTTCGTCAAAAATCAAACCAATCAAATCCTTTAACTGGACCCGCAACTTAATGACTTCTTCAGGAGGAAACTGCTTGACAACCTCATCTGTTTTTTTATCCCGCAGCTGACCAACGATAGTTTCTGACTTTTGATCCATAAAAAGACCAAACCTGAAAGAACTGCCTATAGCCTCAAAACGCTGCTGAATATCTTTTGCCGCATCCTCCATTTCACCAGAAGACATAAGCGACTTTTCCTCCTGCGCCGCATCACGGTGCTGTGTCTGGGTCTGGTCATTCAACTTGACGGATACCCCGTCAGTACTCTCCGGTACCGGCTTCACAGCTGGTTTTGTCGCATCTTCAAGTTCTACAGTGGATGTTACCGGAACCCCATATCCCTTCACATCCGCGTTCATAGTATTCACATCCACGACATCCTCCTTTCCACACGTATTCTCTTTTTTAGCATGATCTTTAAACTGAAATATTTTTCACTCTGTGCCTTTGCGCGGCTGCGAGCTGCTTAACACGTCCCGCCACGTCAATCCGGGCCAGAGACTCAACTGCGGGAGCCTGATTAGACTGTTCATCAAACTCTTTCATGGCCGTTTGCTCCCAGACCTCCTTCAAACGACTCATATACATCATTGTCCGACTCAGCACATGTACATCATTCGATAAGGACACCTGGGCAAGTTCCGTTAATACAGTGCTATAGAGTCCCCGCAAAAATACCGCCACATCAGGGTTATCTTTTTCCTGCACAGAAGCATTAAGTTCCGTGATAATAGCAATAGCTTTGCCCAGATTTTCCCCCCGTTTTTTCGGACTTCCATCCTCTATTCCCTCTTTTGCCAGCTGCAAATGAACCAGAACCCTTTCATATAAAAGATGAATAAGCTTCACCGGATGAATTTTTGAAAAAGATTCCGACTGACGGTACGCTCTGGTTGCCTGGGCTACATTCATATATCACCTCGGTTTTTTCTATCATTTCTCAATCAACGTCACACAACTATATTTCCTATCGGCAGCCAATTAAAAAATATTTAATCTTTATTTTGTAATCCGAGCAAAAAAGAGACGCTCACAAAAAACATCAAACGATTTTTTGCGGAACCATCATTTTTTATTTAAGGAAACAAGAAGCAATGTCGATAACTACCATGGAAGGCAAATTACAGTCCTTAAATAAAGAAAGGGGGTGAAAAAAACAAACGGACCGCCTTTTCCAACAATCAACAATAAAGCCTGGCGGGCACGGATGCCTGCCGGCACGAATCATTACCAAAAACATGGAGGTTATCCAATGAGTCTTAGAATAAACACCAATATTTCGGCGTTGAATGCACATAAAAACATGATCAACACCGATAGTAAGTTGAGCAGATCGCTTGAGAGATTATCATCAGGCCTGCGAATCAACAGGGCTGCCGACGATGCATCAGGCATGGCCATTGCCGACTCACTCAAAGCACAGGCCCTTGGCCTTGGACAAGCGATTAAAAATGGCAATGATGGTATTGCCGTGGTCCAGGTGGCGGACGGCGCACTGGAAGAATACATTAATATTATCAACACCGTCCGCACCAAATCCATCCAGGCCTCATCTGACGGCCAGAACACAACGTCTCGGCTTGCAATTCAGGCTGATATTTCAAAATTAATAGAACAAGCCGACAACATCGCAAAAACCACTGCATTTAACGGCTTAAATCTTCTTGACGGTTCATACGTCGATAAGAATTTTCATGTCGGCGCCTACGCTAACGAAACGGTTTCTGTTTCTATTGACAGTGCCAGAACAAACGCAATGGGCAAATTTGCCTATGAGACCGGCACTACTGTAACAACCACTGACTTAATCTCCGGGGCACTTACGATTAATGGTGTTGACACTGGTGCCGGAGTTGTAGGAACAGATAACGCGCTGGCTCAAGAGCTTGATTCCGCATGGGTAAAAATGAATGCCGTCAACTCAGTGCAGTCACAGACTGGAGTTACCGCAACCGCTTCTACGAGTGTTGTCGGAGCCGCAGATATTGCAGGCGGCACCTTTTCGGCCGGGGATGTCTATATTAATGGTATCGATCTTGGAGATGTTACCTTCAGCGCCCAAGACTCAACCGGCACACTGGTTGCAGCGGTAAATAAAATTTCTGACCAAACAGGCGTCTCAGCTTCCGTTGTCGAAGGCGGCAAGATTGAGTTTTCTTCTGAAGATGGCCAAAATATTTATTTAAGCTCAGCCGCCGATGGCACTGGAGCCTTGGCTGCGGGAGATGCTACATCACTCGGCATAACAAATGCTTCTGTTAATGATGCTTCAGCTGGGGCATTAGCTATCCAGAATCAAGGCGTTATCACTCTCGAATCCGACAAAGCCATCATTATTGCCGGAACGGCATCAGATGTCGCAGGTCTTACTGACGGAACAATCACAACAGGAAATTCCTTGGCATCCGTAGACGTAACTACTCGCGATGCAGCTGAGTTGTCGATCAGAAAAGCAGATCATGCTCTTGCACAATTGGGTACCATTCGTTCCGGTCTCGGTTCTTCTCAAAATCAAATCGAGTCCACCGTACGAAATATTTCAGTTACCCGAGTTAACATCTACGCAGCCGAATCCGCGATTCGCGACGTTGACTTTGCCGAAGAAAGCGCGACCTTTGCCAAATACCAAATCCTGGCCCAGGCCGGTTCATTCGCCATGGCCCAGTCCAATGCTGTTCAGCAGAACGTACTGTCCCTGCTGCAGTAACAATAAAACCAAACGCCCTTCTCGCCAGGGGAGGACGTTTAATTTTTCCCTAACTATTCAGATGTGCTTTAAATACGTGCAAGCAGACTGGCGCAGCATACTGGTGCTATATTAAGACTGCCTGCTCATGCGTAGATGAAGTGCAGCTGAATAGTTACATTTTTCCTTCATCTTTCACCAAACAGGGGAGAAAGCATCATGGCAGGTTCCATATCCACGCTTGGCCTGGGCTCCGGCCTTGATCTCCAGGGAATCCTGGAGAAACTCAAGGCTGCCGACACCATTCCCATTGCCAACATGGAAGCCAGGCAACTCCAGTATAAAGACCAGCTTGCCGAGTATGAAACCGTAAACGGCAAATGTCTGGCTTTAAAAAACCTGGCCTTCGATCTCACCCTGAATGACACCTTTGACACCCGGGAAATCTCATCCTCACGAGAAGACATTATTCAGGCGGAAGCTTCAAGCATCGCCTCCACGGGAACGTATGAAATCACGGTCACCAGCCTGGCGAAAAAAAACTCCTGGCAATCATCGGGCGTCTCCGCCCCGACAAGTGCTATAGCCAGTAGCGTCGGCAGCTTCACTTATACTGTTGACGGTCAACAGACTTCAGTGGACATCACTGCCTCCACAACCCTGCAGAGCCTGGCCGATGCGATTAATGAAGATGCAAACAATCCCGGAGTGATTGCCGTTGTCATGGATGACGGCACCGGCACGGACGCCTTTCACCTGGTGCTTGTTTCAAACGAGACAGGTGAAGCCAATGCCATCACCATCGACACCAATGACACTGATATCACCCTGACCGAAAAGCAGGCCGCCGGTACACTTAATGCCCTTGTTAACATTAACGGCATTGACTACCAGCGCAGCAACAACAGCATAGACGACATCCTGACGGGAGTTACCCTTAACCTTACCGGCACTGGAATTGCCAGCGTTACAACCAAAGCGGACAGTTCCGGGGTGAAAGAAAAACTATTAGAACTGGTAACAGTCTATAATGAAACAACCCAGGAAATAAAAACAAACAGCACCTATAACCCCGAAACCGGTATCGGCGGCTCATTATTCGGGGCCAACTACTTTAAGAGCATGGTCAACACGCTTAATCAGATGTTCACCTCGCCAATCAGCGGCTTAGACAGCCAATACACATCTCTGGTAGACATTGGTCTGACCTTTGAACGAGACGGCACGCTGTCCTTTGACGAAACAATTCTCGATGCGGCCTTAAATGACAACATAGATGATGTCAAGTTGCTGCTTATCGGCGACCCGGAAGCAGATGTTGAAGGAATAGCGGAAAAACTCAATGATCAACTTCAATTCATCACCAGCCCTTCCACCGGACTTATTGCTTCTGAGTCCGGTAACATCGAGCAGAGAATTGACCAGCTTGACGAAGACATTGAAAAGGCGAACCAGAGAATAGATGCCCGTTACAAAATTCTGCAGATGCAATTTATTGAACTTGACAAGCTGATGAGCAGCCTCCAGAGCCAGGGCTCTTACCTGGAAGGTGCTTTTTCGAACATAGAAAAAATGTGGGGCAACGAATAACATGCCTGAAACAGATTCCCTAAACAATGACGCTCATCCGGCAATGACAGTTATTGCTCTTTTTGAAAAAATACTACGAATGAGCGCTGACTTTCTGCTCACGGTTCAAACCCGGGTCCCGAAAAACGAAGAAATAATCTCGTTCAGCCAGGCCAGAGAGGAAACATTCTCCCTCCTGCAGCTATTACTGAAAAAAGAAACAACCTTTGTAAGCCACGAGCCAAAAGACGAAAAAAACAATCCGGCCCTCCAAGCCAGACTCCTCGTTTCTTATAGAAAAGAACTCAAAGAAATCGACCGGCAGCTCTCAAAACAGATATCTGAGCGCCATAAAGAAATTGACACCAGGCTGAAAGATCTCAATAAAGGTAAAAAAAACCTGCTCAATTACCGCTCCCACAGAAAAACCGCCCCCCGTTTCTGCCGCAGGTATGCCTGAAGGACTTCTCCAGGGCTTCCACAGCAGTCAAAATATAACTGTTGAACATTGTTGATTCTTAACTTGCGGCCCTCTCTTTTTCCCACCCGTTGAAATAAAATTAAATCGTAACTATTCAGGTGGGCCACCAAATTTACCTAACTATTAAATCCTGTGGCAGTTCAGGAGTGCTCCATATTGATTCATTCGGAGTCTCGTTCCTCGCTCCCTGGCCTTCGAACGGTAAGCGTAGCAAAGCAGAGACTCCGCACTTGTGCTATTCAAGAAGGCCGAAACGGGATACTCCTGAACAATTTTAAATCTTATAATTCTTCCCCACCGTCCTGTTCTTCGGCCTCAAACCCGGCCAACTTCTTGCGGCCGAACAACCAGACCGCACCGATACTCACCTCATAAAGAATGACCAACGGACCGGCCATGAGCAGCTGGTTGACAATATCCGGAGTGGGAGTAAGGATGGCGGCAACGATAAAGGAAAGCAGAAAGGCGTACTTACGGTGATTCCGAAGAAAAGGGGCGTCGACAATACCGATTTTGGCCAGCAGCACCATGAAAATCGGCATTTCAAAGATAACGCCAAAGGCGATGAGCAGCCGCAGACTGAGGGAGAAATACTCTTTAACCGTAGGAAGAGCGGTAAGATATTCAGTGGAATAGCCCATCAAAAAACGAAAGGCCGGAGGGAAAACAACATAATAACCAAAAGCCGCGCCACCAAGAAAACAGAACGAGGAAAGAAAAGAAAAAGGCAGGACAAGCCGTCTTTCATGCAGATACAGACCTGGGGCAACAAAAGACCAGACCTGCCAGAAAATCACCGGGCTGGCCAGCAATATGGCGCTCACCAGGGCTAATTTCAGATAAAAAAAAAGGCCTCCTGGTATGATATAAAAATCAGGCTTGACCCTTGGGGCAGAACAGCAACCAGAGGTTTAAAAAACCAGACGCCGAGTTCCTTGGAAAAAGGATATGAGAGGGTAAAGCAGACGCCCACGGCTATCAGTGAAATGATCAAACAGCGACGCAGGTCACGCAGATGTTCGCTCAGGCCCTGTTGTTCCAGATTTTCCATTGTTCACTGTTGATTGGTTGATAGCAGTTTTTTTTCGCCATGAGCCATGAGCCATGAGCCATAAGCCATAAGCCATAAGCCATAAGCCAATACTACTCACTCCAGCTCAAACGGTCAAGAGACCAACCCCCTGTTACCCTTGCAATTCAGCGAAAAAATCGTTATCTATCCACATGCTGACTCAAAAACAGATTGATGAATGCGGACAAGGGCTTGATCAACTGAAAAAGCCGATCCTGCCCTTGGTCAGGCTGGCACAGATGCTTTATCTCACCGGGCCTTTTGATACATTTGCGCCGTTGCTGGATGAGTTCACCGAACCGGTGGAAACAGGAGGAATTTCCTATAAAAAACCGGGAATTCACCTCCTCCCCTATCTTGATCTTCTGGAGATCTTTGAACGAATCAAGACTCCCCGTTCTCCGGCCCGTATCCTGCTCAATGAACAACTCGAACCAATGGATCCCCTTGACGCTCTGGACAGCTGGGTGGCCCAGGAAGTGGTCAAGCGGGAACTGGAAACCATTAACAGTCAACTCTGCCGTCCCTGCAACTGCACCTTGTGCTGCATTGGCCCCGATGATACGCTCAACCAGGATTTTTTTGAAATCCCGCTCCAGCCGGAAGAGGCATCACTCTTTAAACTGAACAGAATAGACAGCCCGGAAACCCGTCTGACCACATCCCATAGCGAACCGCCTCTTCTCCGGAATAAGCGTCCATTTTACCAGACACAATCCGCTCTTTACCACTGGCTCCATGGCTGGAGTCTGATTCTGCCCCGCCGCAACCACTGCCCCAACCTGGACCCGACAAGCGGTGGTTGCCTGATTTATCCGAAGCGGCCTGATGTCTGCCGACGGCCGCAGATCTTTTCCTATGTTCTTGAGCGTCTGCCGAATCTGGACAGAGATATCGAAGACAAAAGCCTGCCGGCCTTTGTGGCCAGAAAAAAACTGCTGGCCGTCTGGGACTGCCCTTACGTGCGGGAATTTCAGGAGGAGATCGGCCGTTACGCCGAACAGTGCGAACTGGAACCTGTTTTCAGGAAGAACAAGGAGTGATATTGCCAGAAAGTTTCCAAAGAAGTGACATCTTTCTGATCCGTTTCGCAGAAAGCTGCTCCCAGAAGAGAGTGCCTTCAATCTGATCATTGGCAAAAACATCAATCCCGTCTTCCGTGATCACCCCGTCCATCTTCACGTCCCAGGGATCAACGGGAAGGAAATTAACACACTGTTCCTGCCCGCCCACGCCAAAGACGGACGCACGGCCTGACACGGCCCCCAGGGTTTTCAGCAAAGCCCATGATAAATCAAAAAAACCCATGCCATCCCCCAGACGATTCCCCAACTGGTCCCAAGCCAATGCATCCACCACAAACAGACCAATGTCAAGTCCGACAAAACCATCGAGACTAAGCCTTTCGCCAAATTTAGCCAGCCCCTTAAAACTGACGGCAAAACTTCGTTTTACAAATGGAATATCACTTGGACGGCAGAGGAAGAACCCCTCCTTGAGGGCGGGAGACGGCATGATCAACTCCTTGCCGTCCATGAGAACATTGATGCGAATCTGACTTAAAATATCGGCAGGCCCGACAAAAACCCAATGTGACTGACGATAAGCCTCTGTTCGGCGCAGCCTTTCGGCGATCCGACCC
Source organism: Deltaproteobacteria bacterium (assembly GCA_029933005.1). Classification (GTDB taxonomy): domain Bacteria; phylum Desulfobacterota; class Desulfobulbia; order Desulfobulbales; family SURF-16; genus JAGHCC01. Next base: position 26,676 of record JAOZOY010000002.1, on the reverse strand, counting down.
CACTCACTACGTTCGGGAAGCCGGTCAGCCACGCCGACCGCGAGTTTTTCCCGCAACACGCTTTTGGAGGGCATACCCGACCAGATTATAATTTGGCTTTTTTCTTGGTGGAGTCAAGTACTGACGGCTGAGAAGACGAAGAGAACCGGCCGTGATTCGAATTTGATCCCGATGAGACCGAGGCCAGGGAAGCCAGCCGGATCTGCTGTTCTCTGGCAAAACCGTGTTTCACAAGATGATGAATGTCATCCCACATGGTTTCACTTCCCATGATAGCCACGACAATAGCATCTTCACCGCGTGAAAATTGTCCTACATAGGTTTGCCGGGCTGCACGGGTATACCCTGTTTTACCGCCTTCGGCACCCTTAATCCGCCACATGGCCTTGTTGTGATTTCGTAACAATTTGCCATATCGGGTTCTGACCTTGGTTTTGCCGATGCGCCGGGCAAATTCTTCATCCTTCATGGCCTTACAGAAAATCACGGCCAAATCACGCACCGTAGACTGCTGCCCCCGTGAAGTCAAACCACTGGCGGTCTTACAGATCGTACTATTGGCTCCCAGTTCTTTTGCCTTGTAAGTCATAATTTTGGCAAAAGCTTTTTCTGATCCGGCAATTTTCTCGGCCAAGGCGACACTGGCGTCATTGGCCGAGGACAGAAGCACCGCGTTGATCAAATCATCGACGACATATGATTTACCCTGCTTAAGATAAATCTTGGATCGCGGCATGCCGGCGGCTTTTTTACTGACTTTCACTTTCTCCTGATCTCTTAATGCCCGGATTGAAATCAGGCCGGTCAAAATCTTGATAGTGCTGGCAGGCTGGGCAGGCCGGTCAGGGGCCTGAGAATAAAGAACCCGGCCGGTATGAGCATCCATGACAATGGCGCTTCGTGATGAAATTTTCTTATTAATTGTGAAAGCGGAAGAAGAGACAATACGAGAAGATTTCGGTCTCCTTTTTGTGGACTTGGATTGAACCAGACATGGTCCGCCCGAGACAATTGACACCGTGTTCTTTTTCTGTTTTTTCCCGGAAGAATGTTTATGGCAGGTATCAAGCGGAGCCGACCATCCTTTGGCAAAACACAGACCAGCAGGAAAGGCCAGCAGGGCGGCAAGTAAGGAGATGATCAACATTCGAAAAAAATAATATTTTGTCTTCATCTTGCTCATTGTTCTGAATGCAGCTTAATTATATAATTTTAAGGGAGATATTAATATGTTAAAGGATATATTAATTTGCCGACAAAAAGCAAGATATTTCTTTAAATTTTAACAATATCTTCCTGTTTTTCTGAAAAAAAACAACATAACGTAATAACCAGGCGATGAAAAGTGATGTTCAAAGTGAAAAAAATCCGGCCCGGAACCTGCCTTTCCATGGGAACAACCATCTATTTGATTGTAGCCGAAGACAAGATCATCCACTTGGCCTTTGAGGAAGAGAGACATATCAAGGCCCTGGAAAAACTGGGGACTACCTCCATTTCCACTACGCCGAACAATTCCCGTTTCTGCCAGAAATTCAACGATTATCTTGCAGGCAAAAAAACATCATTGGCCCCGTCCCCCCATTCACCCTTTCTTGACAAAGGGACCAGATTTCAAAAACAGGTCTGGAAACTTATCAGCAGGATCCCCTATGGAGAGACTCGCACCTATGGCGAGCTGGCACGGCAACTGGGCTCCATTGGTTATGCCAGAGGCGTAGGTCAGGCCTGTCGGGCCAATCCATTACCTCTTCTCATTCCCTGCCACAGAGTGGTTGGGAGTCAGAGCTTGGGCGGCTTCAGCGGCGGAGTTGAAATTAAAAAAAAACTGCTGGAGATGGAAAAAAAGGTGGCAGGTTGTAGGTAAAAGGCTGGTAACCGTTCACCGGATCACTAATTTATGGGAACCACATTCCTTGTAAACGTTTACCAGTGCCTTAGATTCTTTCTTTCGGAGTCTTCGCTTACCTGGGCCAGCGAAGCATACTGGTGCTATTCGAGCAGGTCAGGTAAGCGTAGACTCCGTGAGGTGCTGGTGAACGTTTACAAAGGCTGAAGTCTGAAACTGGATCCCGGTTCACCTGTTCCCTGCCCTCAAACCATATCCAGAATTGACTGGCTAATCTTTTCCAAAGGAACAATCTTGTCAACACCACCGCCGGCAATGGCCTCTTTAGGCATCCCGAAAACAACGCAGCTTTTTTCATCCTGAGCAATGGTCTTTGCTCCGGCCTCTTTCATTTTCAGCATGCCCTGGGCCCCATCCCGTCCCATGCCGGTGAGGATGACGCCAATGACGTTGGCGCCACCATAACCGGCCACGGAGTTAAACAACACATCCACTGCCGGCCGCTGATGACAGACCAGAGGACCGGATTTGATATTTACATAATATCTGGCCCCGCTCCGGCGCATGACCATGTGAAAATTTCCCGGCGCGATCAAGGCCTGACCGGGTACCACGGAATCACCATCTTCCGCTTCCTTGACTCGAATACGGCAAACCTGATTCAGCCGATCGGCAAAACTTTTCGTAAATTTAGCCGGCATATGCTGTACGATCATGATTCCCGGCATCATTGCCGGCAGGCTCATTAAAACCTGCCTCAAGGCTTCGGTGCCGCCGGTGGAGGCGCCGATGGCAATGATCTTGTTGGTGGTTTTACTCAAAGCGCGTCCCAGCGTGGCCTTTTTCACAGCGTCCTTATTTGCCGACAGCCTCTGCCTTCTGGTCATGTCAACCCGGGCTGCACCGCGAATCTTCTCTGCCAGCTGCACACTCATATCTCCGACGGAATAAGCTTCGCCTGGTTTGCTGATCACATCAACTGCGCCAAGATCCATGGCCTCAAGAGCCAGGGCTCCTCCTTCCGTTGTCAGGGAACTGACAATAATCACGGGCAGAGGATAATGCTTCATCAGCTTGCCGAGAAAAGTCAAACCATCCATTCTTGGCATCTCGATATCCAGGGTAATCACATCCGGTTTCAGTTCAACGATCTTTTCACGGGCAACATAAGGGTCAGGCGCTGTGCCAATCACCTCAATATCTTTTTCCCTGGATAACTCTTCACTGAACATCCTGCGGACAACAGCCGAATCATCAACAACCAGAACCCGAATTTGATTCATTTTCAACACCTGTTAAAGATCAAAAATTTCCCCTGCCCCTTCCATCTCCATCACCAAGTCAGCCATACAGAGCTGCAATTCCATGGAACCTATTGCAAATCGCTTCAACCCTTTACCGTGCAACTCGGTGGCTAGGCCACCAACTCCCACACCGATCCCCATGGAAATCACCAGGCCGTTACTCAGGGCTACCAGGGCAGTCAGTTCATCCCTTTCCAGGGCATCGGAATCATGATGACGCCTGACCGCCTCAACCTGCTCCGGCGAAAACTGCCATTTTTCCAGAATCATTGCGCCGAGATCGGCATGGTTGATTCCCAGATAATTTTTCTCAGCCGTAACAAAGGAACATTTTTCCCGATCAACCTTCTCCACGATCCGGGCAAAATCATCGGCGACAAAACTGCTCAAAAACCGTTTGCCAATGTCGTGTAGCAGACCAACGGTAAAGGCGCTGTCGGGGTCAACATCCTTTATATGCCGGACCAGCAGTCTGGCCATAATCGCAACCGCTACCGAATGTTTCCAAAGTTCACCTTGTTCAAGCATGTATCCCGCGCCGATCTCTCCCTTGTAAAATCCGGCGCTGCTGCCGGCTATGATAATATCTTTTAAAGTTTCATTGCCGAGAACAACCAAGGCATCGTCAAGGGAAGATACCTTTCTAGGCAGGCCAAAGTAGGCGGCATTGCACATCTTGATCACATTAGCCGTGATGGAGAGATCATATTGGATGACCTCGGCCAGCTGAGCAGCCCGCACATCGGGATCCTTGAGCCGCTCCATAACCTGGATCGCGACCTTGGGAAACGGCGGGATATGCTGAATTAAAGCGATAATTTCTTCCAGACGGCTCATACCTCAACCTCTCCCCGGCCCGACACCTTTAAAACCGTCCGTCCCGTGCCGATTTCCAGGCTCACGGTCCGGTTAACATTTCCGCCGATATCCTCTGCAGCGATCTTGATGTTGTTTTTCTCAAACATCCGGCGCATGATCTGATAATTCCTTTGACCGATATTAAAAATATTAGATGAATCCAGCAGTTGGGATCCGCCAAAGGCTTTTACCTGAAGATGATTCTTCTTTGCTCCCAGCCTGTAGGCCTCTTTAAACAAAAGAGGAATGCCGGTATTGGCGAACATATAAGGTTTCTTCCTGGCTTTTTCCTCGTCAAGTTTTGCCTGGGGCAGCATGTAATGGAGCAGGCCGCCAACCTTGGCCAGAGGATCCCAGATCACAATACCAATACAAGAGCCGAGTGAGAAGGTTATCAACAGTTCCTCGGGGTCCCTGCTGACCTTCATGTCGGATATGCCAATAATCGTTTTTCCCATTGCCGGTCTTGGTGTAATTATTTTTGTAACTGTTCACCGGAGTCTACAAGATTACGAAAACCTCGGTCTGTAATCGTTTACCAGTGCCTCAGATTCGGAGTCTCGTTCCTCGCTTACCTGTTCAATTGAGATTTGGCGATATAGCCCCTTTATGCGACAAGGCTCAGGTAAGCGAAGACTCCGTGAGGTGCTGATGAACGATTACTTATTTTTGATAGGCTGTTGTTGCCACCTGTTTAAAACGATGGTTAATATTTGCCAGACTTTCCGAATGCCCAATAAAAAGATAACCACCGGGAACCAGGCAGTTATAAAACTTTTTCACCAGCTGCTCCTGGGTCTCGGCATTGAAATAAATCATGACATTCCGGCAGAAAACAACATGAAACTCATTCTGCCAGGAAAAACGATCCATGAGATTGAAACGCTGAAAGATCAGCGGACGCTGTAGATGCTCTTTGATCTTGACAAATCCGGCGCATTTCCCTGTTCCCTTTCTAAAGTTTTTTTTCAGGACAGAAGCCGGCAGTTGGGAGACACGCTCCATGTTGTAAATGCCCTTCCTGGCCAGACTCAAAACCTTTGTCGAAATATCCGTAGCTAAAATTGAATAATCCCAGCCGGGATAAGATTCAAAAAAATCATTAAGGACAATGGCCAGAGTATAGGGTTCTTCTCCGGAAGAACTGGCCGCCGACCAGCAGGACAAGCGATGTTCCCCTCTGTTTTTTTTGATAAAATCAGGCAGAATAGTTGAACTGAGATAGTCAAAATGGGCTTTTTCCCTGAAAAAACTGGTAAAATTTGTTGAAACACTGTTGATCAGATGAATCAGTTCCCTGCCGCTTGCATCATTGACGACATCATCATAATAGGCGGCAAAGGAGTTAATACCACACTCACGCAGACGTTTGCCTAGACGGGCGTTAAGTAATTCCTTTTTTTCAGCCTTCAAGAAAATTCCGCACTGTTGAAAAATCAGCGTACTGAACTTTTTAAACTCTTTATCACTAATGGGCTTAAAATGAATCATTATAAAAATTGGTGACTATTCAAGTTAGTTAGGCGGAAGAGACAGAGAGAATATCAACCGGAAGCCTTTTGCCCGGCCATTTCTTCAAACTGACTTAAAACACCCTCTTTCCCTATCACCTTATCAATATTCAAAAGAATCTTGACCTTTCCTTTTATTTTCGCCATGCCAAGTATGTTATCCGTATCCAGGGTAGTCGAACCAAAAACAGGAGGAGGTTCAATCTGTTCTTCCAGTATATTGAGAACTTCGGAAACCGAATCAACCAGCATACCGACCTGTACGGATCCCGTTTCCTGCTGGACCTCCACAACAATAATACAGGTCCTGTCATCATAACCCTGAGGCTCCATGCCGAATTTAATCCGCAGTTCAAGAATGGGAATAATCTGGCCGCGCAGGTTGATTACTCCCTTGATATAAGATGCGGTCTGAGGAACCGCTGTGATCTCCATCACACCGATAATCTCACGAACTTGTAATATCCCCACGCCATACTCTTCGCTAGCAAGAGTAAAGGTCAGATATTTTCCCTCCAGATCTTTCATTCCACCACCGCTTTCAACATTTTCAGTCCCTTCTACCGCTTCCATGATCACCCTCATTAATCGTAACCAATCACTGGGTAAAAAACCCAAGTCTCTGTGTAACTCCTTATTCTGTAAACGGTCGCAGGTGCCGGAGATCGGAGTTTGTGACCGCTTACTATTAATCTCCCATTTTGTCGGGAAAATCCGTCATTCCCATCTCTTCACTGGCACTGATAATGCCGGCCAGATCCAAAATCAAACCCACACGGCCATCAGCCAGAATCGTTCCGCCGGCAAGTCCTTTAATATCCTTCATGTAACCACCAAGGCTCTTAATGACGACTTCCTGCTTGCCAAGAAGTTCATCCACAAGTAAAGCCCGCTGGCGATCTTCATTCTCAACGACTACGACAATTCCCTCACAGGGATCACTACTGTCCGCAGCAACGCCAAATAAGCGATTCAGACGGATGATCGGCACCAATTGATCCCTGATCAAAAGGGCCTCTCCCCGGCTATGAACCGAATTATAATTCTCCTGTTTCGGTCGGAGAGACTCCTGAATAGCGACCGTGGGGATGATATAGCGTTCCGAACCGATCCGAACAATAATTCCGTCAATGATGGCCAGAGTCAACGGGAGCCGTATCAGGAACTGGGACCCCTCGCCGGGAGTGGAGTTCAGTTCCACGATCCCACGCAATTTTTCCACGCCCTTTTTCACCACGTCCATGCCGACACCCCGGCCGGAAACATCTGTAATCTTATCTACCGTCGAAAACCCGGGAAGAAAGATCAAATTATTCACCTCATGATCTGTGAGATGATCGTTATCCGTTATCAGACCCCGCTCCAGTGCCCTGGTACGAATTTTTTCCGTTGCCACCCCGTCGCCGTCATCCTGTATATCAATAACAATATTGCCGCCTTTTTGATAGGCGCTGAGTGTGACGGTACCTTTCTCAGATTTGCCGTTCTTCCGTCTTTCCTCCGGAACCTGAATGCCATGATCCACGGAATTGCGCATCATGTGAACCAGGGGATCATAAATGGAATCAACCATATTACGGTCAATCTCAGTTTCCTCACCACGCATAATGAGATCCACATTCTTCCCCGTTTTTTTCGACAAATCACGAACAAGTCTTGTCATCTTCTGGAAAGTCTGACGAATAGGCACCATGCGCATTGACATGGCTGTTTTCTGCAACTCCGTTGTAATTCTGGCAAGCTGGGAGAGATCCTTAAGTAATTTCGGCTCGCCGATATCATTGATAAGTGGATTCTGATGGACCATGGCCTGCATGATCACCAGTTCACCCACGGCATTGACCAAGCTGTCAAGTTTTTCCACATTCACCTTGATTTCAGCCTGAACTTTGACCTTGCGCTTTGGGGAAAAAGCAGCTTTTGACGGCTGGGATATCTTGGGCGGCGGGACAGTGACGGAAACCGACGGCGTTGGCTCAACAACAGTTTCCGAACTCTCTTTTGCTTGCTCTTCCGCCGGGGGCGGGCTGATGTCGGGAGCTCCGTCTCCTTCTTCCTGCAGGGCCTTGATCATCTTAACGGAATCACTGATATCAAATGGTTGATATGCCTCAGGCCCCTGCTCCAGGACATCACTGATATTCTGCACCATTGACCGGAGACGATCACCAACATCCAGGACAACATCAATAATCTCGGTACTCATAGGCCGGATGCCGTTTCGAACATCATCAAGGAGATTCTCAGTGGTATGGGCCAGAGTATTGATTGTTTTCAGATTAAGAAATCCAGAAACACCTTTGATGGTATGAAATGGACGAAAAATGTTATTAATGATATCAAGATTATCAGAGTCCTGCTCCAATTCAAGGACATGAACCTCAATGGACTCAAGATGCTCGTATGCCTCGCTGATAAAACCGCTGAGCAACTCCGGATCCTGCATAAAATCAGGCACCTCTCCCTCACCCAGGGAAATGTTCCCGGTCGGAGACGTCTCCTCTTCACCGTCTTCCATCCCGGCTCCACCGCCCTCGACAAGATCAATCTGTTCAATGAGCACTGAAATATCAAACCGCTGATAATACTCCAGACCCTTTTCCGCAACATCCTTGACATTCTGTATCATGGTCAGCAGCAAATCGCTTACCCTGAGGACCATATCAGCCACGCCCGAATCCATTTTTCGGTGGCCGTTCCGGACTGCGTCGAGAAGATTCTCAATCCTGTGGGCCAGTTGATTGACCGTGTCCAGATCAACCAGGGCGGAAGTCCCCTTAATGGTATGAAAGGCCCGAAAAACCGCATTGATACTTTCCGGATCATCAGGATTTTTCTCCAGTTCCAGGATCAGATTTTCAATGCTTTCCAGATGCTCAACCGATTCATCAATAAAACCATGGAGCAGTTCTCTATCCTGCAAAAACCGAGTGTCAGGCTCTTCATCCTTTGGAGCAGCACCCTGATCAGCAACCAGAACAGGGAACTTGCCGCTGTCAATTTTATAGCCTGTTTGCCGCAGATGATCACAGAATCGGCCTGTTATGGATTCATCTTCACAGCCACTACGTTCCATCTCCTGCATCAAAGAAACACATTGGCCCAGATGGTCATAACTCTCAGCGGAATCCGATACCTCGCCCATAATAAGCTGTTCAAGAACGGATTTAAACGACTGTGCCATCTCAACCGAAACAGGCTGTTTTTTTGATTCATCACTGTTGATGCACTCATCCGCAAGCTCAAGCAATTCTCCGATGATTGATAGATCGCCAGGCTCAACCATCATAATTTTCAAGGCGATGTCATCAAGTATGACGGACAATGATCTTTCAGCTGAAGCCATGCTTACGCTCCTCAAGGATTCTCTCATATTCAACAAACATTCTCTATATAATCTGCACAGATAACGATTCAATTTTCAAGTTTTTTCCCAAAATGTTTGGTTATTTTGTGAACCTGGCAGACACGGTGTTTTTTCAAATCGAAATTTGGCGGACGGGGAGGGTGAAGCTGAAGGGTATAAATATGAGGTACAAGGAATAAGGCTGAATGAAAAAAGTGCGGCAACTGTTAAGGAGCACCCATCTTCGTCCATTCGGAGTCTCGCAAACTTGCATACCTGGCTTTCTCGAATAGCACCAGTGCGAAATCTGCGCTTTGCTCCGCCTACCGTTCGAAGTTCCAGTTAAGCGGAGACTTCGATATGGAGTACTGCTGAACAATTACAAAGTGAAAATTCGTGTCTATTTGTGGTTCCTTGGAAAAATTCACATGAGCAAAGCGCTGATTAACGATATCCAAACTCAGACCTTTGCTCCAGCAATCCCGGATCCAATTGATAGATCTGTTCTTCAATCACCTTAAGATTCTGTTGCACTCTGTCCATAATTTCAACTTCCGGATATTTTTCCTGGATTTCCAGCAGGAGACGCCTGGATTCCAACAGAAGGTCTCCTTTTCTCCGGGGATCATTAATTTTGCGGGATTTGACAAACAGTGCGGCCGCCATCCGGCGCAAATCGATTGCCGCCAGTTTTTGCGCCTCCCGAATTTTGTCAATGGCCTCACGTTCATACTCCGATTCCAGCAAAGCGGTAAAAACGAAAATTGCCTCGTCATATTGCCGTTGATCCATCAGGTCCAGCCCCTCCTGCCACTGAACTGCCTGAGCATGCCCAAGAAGCAGATGTCGAGTCTCTTTGTCCTCATCTTCGGCCTGTTGTATTTTCTCCGTAAGCTGGATGACTTGGAGCTCAATATTTTCGGGAAGTTCTGCCTCCTGTAAATCGGCCAGGACAACATGGGCCCTGTCAAATTGTTTTTTCTCAATCAGGGAGGTTAAATCGGCGAGCTGATAGGTGGCCCAGTTCCTGGCCTGTAGGTCAATGCCGGAATAAATGCGTTTTGCCTGGATGGTAAACCTGGAGTCCCCAGACAACAACTCCAGCCTCTTCATGGCACCGGCCATCTCCCTAGGCAGATGCCTGCCGTCAAAAATCAGGGATCCTTTCAACACCTGGCAATACAAGGCAAATTCTTCTTTATGAAGATTTGCATTCTCAAGCAAAGCCAGCTGCTCCGAAATAAAAAATGCATCAGACCGCTGAGAGGCATAGTCATCCGCAAGACTGCTGTATTGATCTATAGCCGCCTGGGCCTGTCCCGATGCCAGTAAAAGGGCGGCAATACGCTGCCGCAGCTTCCAGGAAGAAACTTCTCCACGTCCGTCAATAACCTCTTGCAACACAACAGCCGCATCCACGACCCTGCCTGTTTTCTGCAAGGCTGTACCATAAATCTCCTTAATGTCCGGCGAAGGGCTCTGGCCGGCTTCAAGCAAATCCTCATACGAAACAATCACCTGATCGTATTCTTTCTGTTCAGCACTGGTCCTGACCTTTTCTTCCATCTCTCGAACTGCCATTAATGCAATGGGCTGAAATCGGTTTCCAGTCGCGCTTGTGAGCAGAAGTTTTTCACAGAAACTGTCCGTAAAAGAAATATCCGCCTGTAACAGCGACATGATTCCGGATAAGTCCGATGATGCCCCGCCCCAGTGTTCAAATTCTCCCTTCTCCTGCAATACTCCATAATCGTCATGGATGCGGACAAGGGTCATGTAACACTCATTCCATCCCTCAGGTCTGTGGTTGTTTTTGTCCGCCCCTAACCGACCGGACAAACTCCGCCACTGCTCTATCTTTTCTTCATAATTCAGATAACGTTGCCGAATAAAATCAACATAAGGTTGCGGCCTGAGGCCTGTTTCCACGGCCACAGAATGTGACCGATCAACAAACGGCGGGGGGACCTGAAGATCCCCGGAATCCTTCTCAACATGTTCCTGCTGATCATCAATTTTAACTACCGGTGCGGGAACATGTTTTTTAGAGGTCATTTTGTCAAGTGGACTGCCGGTGGTTCCACAGCCGGTCAAAACCAGGCAGGCTGCGGCAGCCCAAAAAAACTTCATTTCAATTTTTAATTCCATTACTATTTCCTTATATCCAGCTCTATCATGCCGAAAAAAAGAGGGTGGAAATTACGAAAAGAGTAAGCTCCACCCTCTGGCCCTTTGCCCTAATCAATTCACCAACGGCCGCCACCAGGGCCGAAAGTTGCGGGCTGGCCTGAACTTTCCATTGGGGTTAATCACGCCAAAAGTGACAACTGGAGCATTGGGACCATCCCCCCCATGATACTCATCAACCATAAGTCCGCCATTTTTGATTCCCACGGGCACGGAGACCTGACCCACATCAGGATACCACAACGGCACCTCGGGTAGATTAGAAAAAGTCAAATCGACCAAATCCACAAATCCGGCGTAGTCCCGACGAACAAAAAGCTCATTGGCAATCTCGGTCCAGACCGGCAGAGCCCCTGAGGCTCCGCTGATATGGGTTGAAGTCCTGACCATGGGACGATTATCATCATACCCCACATAACTTGCCAAAACATAACCATTTTTCAGAAAAACCCCGTTTTTGTTGTTTTGAAAAGACGGGACAAGGCCGACAAAAGAGGCATTGGTGAAACGGTTGGCTGTTCCTGTTTTACCGAGCACCGGCACAGTGAGATCAAGTTCTGCCAACAACTCTTCTTTTTCCGGATTAGCACTCCGCAGCCTGATCTGTCGGGCAGCATAGCGTCCGGTTCCAAATTTAACAACGTTTCTAAGGATATCCGTCACGGCCAGCGCCGTCTGTTTATCAACCACAATCTGTCTTTCGCGTCGATTTCGGTAAATCACTTCGCCACTTGCATCTTCTATCCGGGAAATAATCCTTAAACCGTCAGCTTGACTCTCTTCTTCTCTGAAATGACCGTTAATAATACCTTCATACATGTCAGCAGCTTCCAGCAGACTAATGACATTTGAGCCAAGGGGAAATGACAGGACCGGATCAAGACGACTTTTCACCCCCAGAGTTCTGGAAAGAGAAATCAGGTAGTTTAAGCCGGCCAGCACCCTGAAATCACGGATTTCATAAAGAAGTTTGGAATCATAGGGCCGCATACCAGCCAGAAGTTCAAACTCCTCATCCATAACATCACGAACAAGATCAATGGTCACTCCGCTCAACTGGCCTTCGAGCAGAACATTATTCCAGAAACGAAGCAGCTTCTTTTCATCCAGGCCGGCCAGCCTCTCCTCCAGTTCGCCCCGGTTCACCGCCTGCCAGCCGCCCTCGGAAAAACTGGTGGAATAGACAAAGCAACGCCCGTTCAACAGATCATTTTCATCCAGATCGGCAAGCCGGACTCCGATGGGCTGATAATAGAGGTTCGGAATCACCTCATCATTTCCGTTAAATTGCCAACTCCAGGACAAACGAGAGACCTCTTCCCGCAGGGCGACAAAGCGCTGAAAACTGCAATCGAGTATCTCGCGGCGAATTTCATTCTCCCGCTTCTTTTTCTTGTCTTTATCCTCGTCTTCCTCATCAAACTCATAAATAAAGTCATCGTCATGATGAAACAGGGTTAAAGTTTCCCACTCCTGTTGCCTGGAGGCAAAAATCAGATCCGCTTCCACAGCCGCCACCGCCCTTGCAAAAGCAGCCCGCTTCAAAGTCCTCTGATTAACCAGCACACCATGCTGATCCCGAATTCTTCTTTGATACTGGAGATATGACTCATCCGGCTCTCTAGCCAGACCGATATGAGAAATTAAATCTTGAAACTGGCGCCGAGAAAGATGATCACAGAGGTGATAGAGAAGCCAGACAGATGCCACATTCTCAGAAGAAACACCGGCCCAGCTCATGGAAACCCGCCGATGAGGACTGACATGATCCGGCCGGGGAAAATAAGGACTGTTTTGATAGAGAAACATCTGCCGCTCATTATTGAGCGGATCCACGGAACTCCAGCCCAGCTGGATTGCCGCGCAGTAGATCAGGGGCTTGATTACCGATCCCATGGGCCGCTTGGCGGAAACTGCTCTATTATAAAAATAATTGTCCATGCCACCGGCCATGGCCCTGATCATGCCGTCGCGCAGAGCCAGCACCGCTCCCTGCAGTTCCGGGTATTTTTCCAGATTCAAAAGATAGCTGCCGCCCAAGGCGTCCCTGGCCCGAACACTGACACAGACGAGATCTCCGGACTGAAGACGATCCAGAATCATAGGCAGATTCTTTTTCGAAGATTCGCTCCAACGCTGTTTTTTATACTTAACCAGGGAATCCAGCAAATGCATCAGGCCGGATTCATCGATCACTCCCGTAACAGCAGCCGGATCACTTTCCTGCCCCAGAGAAACGGATATCGCCAGCCCGGATGAACGGTCAATATTGATAATACGGCCGATCAGAAAGTCATCGACGCCAGGTTCTCCGGAGATGCCGAACGGCAATTTCCCATATCTTTCCTGCAGAATTTTACGGTCATAACCGTTCAAACGGACATCGAGACGGGACAGTTCTTTTTGGAGGGAGGCAACAATCAGTTCCTGAAAATCCTTTTCAATACTGGTAATAACCTTGAGCCCGGCCGTGGTGATATTTTCAATCCCATGTGCAAAAAGGGTTGCTTCAATCTCCGGAGACCCCATGCCCTCCTTAACCAGATCCATAATGGTGTTCAAGGGATACCTCATCCTGCCCTGGCGGAAAGGAATCTCCTCCATCAGGGCCAGCTGATAGCTGCTGGAATCGATCATACCAAGATCATGCATGTGGCTCAAGACATAGACGGCACGTTCCTTGGCTCTTTTTCTAGCTTTTAAAGACCCTTCCTCATCTTTTTGGATAAAAGGATTATAAAAATTCGGTCGTTTGACACTGCCGACGATAAAGGCATTCTCCAAAAGACCAAGTTCCGACACCTGCTTGTCAAAATAATAACGGGCTGCTACACCAAGACCATGGCCATTGCCGCTGACAAAAAACTGGTTTGCATAAAATTCCAGAATCTTTTCCTTGGAATAATGATACTCCAGCCGCCAGGCATTGAGGAGTTCAATCAGCTTTGCCTTAATCGTTCGGCCCTCGCGCTTGAACAAATTTTTTGCCGTCTGCTGGGTAATGGTGCTGCCACCCTGAACGATGCGGCGGGCCTGAACATTAGCAATCATGGCCCTGGTAAATCCCTTGAAATCAACACCATGATGGCGCCAGTAATTCTGATCTTCCGAGGCAATGATGCCGTTGATAAAATTTTGAGGGAGCTGAGAAAAGGGGACATACTGACGGTGGGCCTCCTGGAAAAACACACCAATCTTGCTCTTGCCGTCACTGTAGAAAACCGGACTTTCCATGGACAGAATTTTATCGATATTGTCCTGACGGATGGCCTCACCTGGGTGATATATAACCAACCAGGCAAAGGCCGCCCCACCAGCCGCTGCGGCTAGAAAAAAAAGAAGCAGAATTGTTAAAAATATTTTTTTCAGCATTTATCTCTTGTCCTTCGCTTCTGTCCCTTTGTCCCTTTGTTCTACTTAATGGCAACCAAATTGCATATTTTTACCTGAAAGAGCTGAAAAGTGCAAAGGCGGATTTACAAAAAACCTGATTTTAACTTGCACGAGCCAGGATTGTCAGGTATTTAACGACATCAATCATGTAATGATTCAGCGCTAACAAAGAAATATTAATGAAAATTTATAAAAATTGTTTCTATACTTTTTTTCTGTTTTTGCTGTGGGGCTGTGCTTCCCACGATTCTTCCTTCTCACTTTCCTCGGAAGTCGAATCTTTCTCTCAGCCGGTTTCCGCCGAGGTGTTAACGGTTCCCGAACCCGAAATCACGACCGCCGAGGAAATTCGAGGACTTAAAAAACTGGGAAACTGGGAAAAAAATCCCGTTGAGACGGTTCCGACCCAGACTGCAGTTCAATATGATTTTCCAGTTATTATCAACAAACAGGTTAAGTATTATATCGATTTTTTTACCAATAAACACAGAAACTCCTTCCACTGCTGGCTTGAACGATCCGGCCGTTATGTGCCCATGATTCAGGAACATCTGCGCCAGGCCGGCCTGCCTCTTGACCTGGCTTATCTTCCCATGATTGAAAGCGGCTATAAGCTCACCGCTTATTCCAAGGCCAAGGCTGCCGGACCGTGGCAGTTTATCAGTTCAACAGGCCGCCATTACGGTCTGGCTATTAACCGTTATGTCGATGAACGAAAAGATCCGGAAAAAGCGACTCTCGCGGCCATCGCCTTTCTGTCAGAACTCTATGAACGTTTTCATTCCTGGGAACTTTCAGTAGCGGCCTACAATGCCGGCGCCGGTAAAATCGGCAATGGCCTGAAAAGATATAAGACTGACGACTTCTGGGAACTCGCCTCGAAACGCTATCTGAAACTTGAAACCAAAGGTTATGTTCCCAAACTCATGGCCGCCATTATCATTTCCAGGGAGCCCGAAAAATACGGATTCACCGATATTCAATATGACCAGCCCCTGGAGTACGAAAGGGTGGACGTACCGCGCTGGACTTCATTAGAGGCTGTAACCGCTGCCTGCACCGCCGATCTCAACCAACTGCGGACACTCAACCGCCAGCTTCGCAAAAATGTCACCCCACCGGATCAGGCTTTCTATTCCCTGAAGGTTCCCGCAGGGATGAAATCGACGGTGGAAAAAAACCTGCCCAAGGTTCATGCGACGGTCACAACCAGCTATAAAACCCATATTGTCAAGGGCAGGGATAGCCTGACCCGTATTTGCAGATCTTACAAAATCAATAAGACAACCCTGCTCAAGGTTAATAATCTGCGTACAGCCAGGCTCACTCCGGGCCAGCATCTCAGAATCCCCTACCAGACAACACAATATGTGCTCCTGGACAAAAAAATCATGCCAGGCGCCACCCTTTCGGGCAGCAATCTTGTTTTGCATAAAATCAGGCCCGGAGAGTCCATATCCAGTATTGCCAAGCAGTATCATGTCCCGCCGCGCATGATCGCCTCCTGGAACGGCTTGAAAAATATCCATCACATCCGGGCCGGGCAGCAGCTTGCTCTGTATATCCAAAACAGCAACACCGAACCGCCTGTCATCATTGCCAGAACAACAAAAAAACAAATCGGTCGGGTGGCTTCCGCATCACATTCACGGCCTGTCTATTATCAAGTCCGACAAGGTGACAGCCTGTGGACGATTGCCCGGCGTCACCAGCTATCGCCGAAACAAATCAGGCAATGGAACAATCTTAAAACCAATCTGATCCATCCCGGCACCCGCCTTCTCCTCCAGGCACCTACTACATAAACCGCCGTTAGCGGCATTAAAGAATGAAAATCAAAGGAAAAACCGCTCTTGTTCTAGGGGCGGCCAAGGGAATCGGTAAAGCGCTGGGGCTTACTTTGGCCGCGGCCGGTGCGAAAGTCGTGCTGACGTATTTTGACTGGCCGGAAGCATCCGACGCCATGCGCAGAGAATTTTCCGCAAAAAAATATGAGCATCTGGCTCTGAAGGTAGATCTACGCCGTCCCCTAGAGGTAGAAGAGCTGTTTCGACGAATTAAGGAACAGTTCGGCGGTCTGGATATCCTGATCAACAATATTGAACGGGGCGGCATGCCAGTGGTTCATGGCCCCTATACGCCTGAACAGTGGGATCTGGAAATGGAAACCACCCTGAAGGCGAAATGGTATGTCTGTAATCATGCCCTGCCTCTTCTCAAAAAGACAGGGGATGGCGTGATCATTACCATCTCGTCCATTGCTGCCATTGTCGGCCGGTCAGGGCCGGCCGGTCTAATTTTTAACGATGGCTATGCAGCGGCGAACCGGGCTGTTTCATCATTTATCGAAACCTGGGCACGGCAGGGAGCGCCCGAGGTGCGGGTCAATGAACTCATGCTGGGTTTTTTTGAAACGCGGCATGCCCGGAAAACCAGGGGCTGGCCTCTCCTGAGCAAAAAACAGCAACAGGATATTCTGGACCAGACCCTGCTTGAACGTACCGGCAAAATTGATGATATTATCAAGGCCGTTCTTTTTATGATTTGTGACGCGCCGTTTATGACCGGGTCCACCCTGCGCCTTGACGGCGGCTATGCTCTCGGCCACTCAAAGATTCCGCCCATGCCAAGGGGTGTTCTATAAAAATCCGGCGGTCCCGCCTTACTCCTTTTTAAGCAGCTGCTCAATCGACCACTCAGGGATAAGGTGCATGATATGCTCCACAGCCGCTTTCTTGATGTCATCCTGGGTTGGTTTGCCCTCTGGTTTTGATTCCGCCAGGATCTCCTCGGCATCATACCAGCAGAGCTCCCTGCCGTTTTTATCATAAACCGTCAAAATCCTTCGGTTATCTTCGTGTATATGCTCTTCCTCAATGACATTGCCGACAATTGCCAACGCCGCTTCATAGGGAATAAATTTCACTTCTTCTTCAGACATAAGTTACCTTCTTTTAATTTAAAATTACAAAACCAATAGATACCAGCTCCTTACGGAGAATACGGAAAGGTTCAAAAGTTGTCAGGATTCCCCCTCAGCCCCTTTGCCCCTTTAATCTTTTTCATGCAATTGACCGGGGCCAGAAGATGCGCTGATACATATTCTGGGCATAACGGTCCGTCATACTGGCAATAAAATCACAAACGCGCCGCTCCAGAGAAATGCTTTCAGCAAAATTCCCCATCTCCCTCTCGAGAAAATCCTTGTTTTCCAGAAAATAAGCGTAAAGATCCCGCAGGAGCTTACTGGCTTTGACAAACTCATTGTGGACATGAGGGGAGCGATAGACATTGTGATACAAAAAATGACGTAAAACCTGCATGGCCTGACCAACGTATTCTTCCACACCAAACACAAGCCGATTCCCCCTGGGCCTGGTGCTGGAGAGCACACCCTGGATCATGGTGTGAATACGCTGTGAATGTTTTTTCCCTAAAACTTCTTTACATTCGGCCGGAATATCATCTTCTCGAATCACCGAACTTCTGATCGCGTCATCAAGATCATGGTTAAGATAGGCAATAATGTCCGCATATCGGACAATACACCCTTCTGCCGTATCCGGGACATCATGGCTTTGGGCCGGAATCACTTCACCATAGCCTTTTGAATGTTTGACAATCCCGTCACGGACCTCGTAAGTCAGATTTAACCCCAATCCGTCGTTTTCCAGGACATCGACCACCCGGAGACTCTGACGGTAATGGGAAAAACCACCCGGTGTCAGCTCGTTGAGTACGGTCTCTCCGGCATGACCGAAAGGAGTGTGTCCAAGATCATGGCCCAGAGCAATAGCCTCGACAAGATCCTCGTTGAGGTGTAGAGCCCTGGCAATGGTTCTGGCAATTTCCGAAACCTCCAATGTATGGGTGAGCCGGGTTCGGCAATGGTCTCCCATGGGTGCAAGAAAAACCTGGGTCTTATGCTTCAACCGCCTGAACGCCTTGGAATAGACAATGCGGTCACGATCGCGCTGAAACTCACTGCGAATGTCACAGGACTCTTCAGTTACCACTCTTCCCCTTGATTCAGCACTCAGGGAGGCATATGAAGAAAGATAGGACTTCTCCCGGAATTCAATTTCCTTGCGAATCAGCATTATAATTATCAATCCATGTATAAAATTAACGTCCCGGGGATATGGCGCCTTCACCGCGGGTCGCCATGATCAGTGGCATCCTGGCAAATATGCCGCCAAAACTCACATACTCACTAAACCATTTCCTCCCTCTTTTCAACATACAGTTACTCCTATTCTGCTAAATAAACACTTTTTTAACTGAAGAAAATGTCTTGATAACAGGCGGGAGTTGATGGTAAATAAGCTCAACAGATTATACTGCAATTGATTACAGTATATGTCGTGACACAATATCTAGAGATTTTACCCCGTGATGGAACGTTCCTAACCAGTTACGGAACGGTGGTTAGGCTAATTTGGTGGCATAACCTGAATAGTTAACTTTCATTGAACATTAACTCAGAATTCGGCAATGAAACAAATTTTTCCGCTTTTATTTATCCTCATCTCCACAATGATGATTCCCGGCCAGTCATCTGCCCAAAATCTTGCTATGCTGGCAGCCGGCAGTACGGAAATGAGCCATTTTGACGGTTTTTTTAAAAGATACCTGGTCTCTCTCAAAAAAAATCCGGAAAGAGACAGGGCCTTAAAGGCTATTACCGGCGCAATTGCCTCTTTTGATGAAATCGTTTCCCAGGTTTCCGCTGATCATGACAGACTGCGGGGAAGACTGACGGCCATTCAATCATTACTGTCTCTGGCCAAAGCAAGAATTCTACAAAATCAACTGGAGGCGGCCCTGGAACTCAGCGTCGCCATCAGGACGGAACTCTATCTTCTCCACGAGGAAAACCATCAACTGTCCTCTTATGACTACATGATCCGCTTTCATAACGGCATACTCCATAGATTGGAACCACTTGTCGATGAGGAGAGATATTTTGAAATGGAGCTCATGATCCCCGATATTCTGGCTGTCCTGGAAAAATTCAGCACTTCTCCGGTCGATGCCGTCCCGGAAGTGTATGAAAATTACTACAATCAACTGGAAAAGGCCGTTCGGGAATATATAACTGTTATAAAAAAAACCAACGACTATGTTGATCCTGAAAACGGGGCAATGATGCTGCAGGAAAACCTGCACGATGCCCACCTCAAAACCCATAAACATTTTGGTTTGCTTTGGCTGACGTTTCCCGATTCAACACTCTGGCCCAAATAATTTTCTCGACACGGATCATCCACTTGTGCCCTCTGTACATTTGATCCTTTTTATGTGACGATCATCATGAAACCCGATTTTGTTGAATATCTCCGAAGTAAAGTTTTACTGGGAGACGGAGCTATCGGCACCTATCTTTATTCCAAGGGAATCGAGCTGGGTAAGGACACGGACCGGCTTAATATCACTGATCCCGACCTGATCTACTCCATCCACGAGGAATATATCCGGGCCGGAAGTCAGCTTATAGAAACCAATACCTTTGGCGCCAGCCGTTTCAAGCTCCAAACCGCAGGCCTGGGCAGCAAAACCAGGGAAATCAACCTTGCCGGCGCCGCCATTGCCCGCCGGGCTGCGGGTTCCGACATCTATGTCGCCGGCTCCATCGGCCCCACAGGAGTTGAGTTTCCCCTGGAAACCGAAGAGGCAAACGCTGGTGATATTCAATCGGCCTTCAAGGAACAAATTGAGACCCTTCTTGAAGGCGGGGTGGATATCCTCCTTTTTGAGACCTTCACCTACCTGGATGAACTCCTGCTGGCCATAAAGACCGCCAGACAAATCACCGATGTGCCGATCATTGCCCAGATGGCCTACCCATCCAAGGGCAAAACCGCTCACGGAGTTGACGCCCTGACCTGCGGTGTGGCGGCGGTGGAGGCCGGCGCCGATGTGGTGGGAGGTAATTGCGGCCGTGGAGTAACCTCGCTACTCACCGCCATTCAGCATCTCACGCCGCTTAAAGATCGTGTTCCTTTGTCCGCCTTTCCAAATGCGGGGTTTCCCGAGATCGTCGGCCACCGCATGGTCTACCCTGCCCAACCCGCCTATATGGCCCAGATTCTCGCTGAAATGATCAAACTCGGTGTCCGGCTGGTTGGCGGCTGTTGCGGCACCACACCCACCCATATTCATGAATTCAGCCAGCTGCTGCGCATCAAAAGACGCCCTCTTGCTAAAATTGAGACTATTCAGGGTGAAGCGGATCTGACAACGGTCAAGGAAGAACAAACAGCCGGTTACGGCCAGCTCCTGCTGGGGTTACAACCGGATCGGCTACCGGTTTTTGTTGAACTTGATCCACCCACTCATCTAGACGTCGGCGGAGTTATTGAAGGGGCGCGCAGCCTGAAAAAAAACGGAGCCGATGTCGTGACCCTGGGAGAAAACCCCCTGGCCGTACTCCGTTGTGACAACCTGTCTCTGGCCCATCGAATTCAGCAGGAAGTTGATATCCCATCAGTAATTCATCTCACCTGTCGTGACCGGAATATTCTGGGCCTGCAATCCCAGATCATGGGCGCTCACACGCTTGGGATCAAGGGAATTCTCGCCGTAACCGGAGATCCGGCCACCTCCAGTGACCAGCCTGGAGTTAGCGGGGTGTTCGATGTAAAATCTTTCGGATTGATCAGGACAATCAACTTGTTTAATCAGGGACGGAATCTGGCTGGCCGGGATATGAAGAAAAAAACGAATTTTTCCATTGGCGGTGCTTTCAGCTTTCGGCCCTCACGTCCCGAAGTTCAGATCAGAAGACTTGAGAGAAAGGCGGCGCTGGGCGCAAGCTTTATCATGACCCAGCCTCTTTTTGACGCTGATACCGTAGAAAAAATGGTTAAGCAGACATCCCATCTTGACCTGCTGATTCTGCCCGGTATTTTTCCGCTCATCTCGGCCCGCAATGCCGACTTTCTCCATAACGAGGTTCCGGGCATCTCGATCCCCGAGGAAACCAGAAAAAAATTATGGCGCTATGAAAAGGTCGAGGATCAACGCAAAGCAGCCATGGAAATTACCTGGAACCTGATCAGTGCCATAGCCCCCTTCGTTGACGGCCTCTACCTGATCAGTCCCTTGAACAAATGGGACATCACCGCTACCTTAACCAGGAATATCCGCAAGGCCGGCTGGAGTGGCAGCGGCCGGGTGGCCCGGTTTACTTCATAAACAATACACCAAGGGCTAAAAAATTCAGTAAAACCATAAACCGTAAAAATTTAACAGTGCTGGTGAAATTTTTCTTTACTTCAACCAGCCCTGCAGGGTATCAATAATTTTTCTAGCCTGATCCGGGCTTGAAATATTGAACTTACTTTTAGGAATGTACTCACCGCTTCTTTTCTGATAACGACGGATCGTGTATTTTTCAGGACCATACTCTTCCTTCCGCCGGTCCCATTGCTGAAATCTGAATAGAATGGTCGTCCATGCCCCTTTGGAGAGCACGGCCCGATCCAGTTCTTTAACAATCATTACCCCATCTTCTTCATAATTAATACTGATTTCATCAATTTCTGAAGCCATTCCGCTCTCCCTTTATTTCTTTCGTTTTTCCCGATTTTTTTTACGGACATTATTTGAACGGACGAAACTATACCAAAATTGGCAAAATAAGATAGAAAAAATCTCATTATCAAAACCTGCGGCCAACCGCAGTTATCATTACTTACTCCTATAGAAGCCCTTTCAATCATCGCAATTTCCTGTTTTTCATCCGCAATAAAATATTCTATCATTGCCAGGGAGATATTTACATTGACCCAGGTAGCGAGGACAACGTCACCTCAAAATATTTTTTACAATGATGTTCATTGCCCGACAGACACATAAGGCTGGAGAAAAAAATGACCGATAAAACCCTTGATTGTACCAACTTTCCTTGCCCCCAGCCGGTTATCCGGACGAAAGACGAATTAGAAGCAATGACGGTTGATCAACTGACTGTGATTGTCGATAACGATGCCGCCTGTGCAAATGTTACCCGCTTTGCCGAAAGCCAGGGGCATGCCGTCCAGACCAGTAAAAAGGAAGGTTTATTTTATCTTCGTATTCAAAAAGGTAAAGACGGCCCGGTTCCTGAGCCGCCTCACATTTCATGCGATGTGGAACAAAAAAAAAATATGGTGATTTACATTACGTCTGAATTCATGGGGCAGGGATCTGACAAGCTTGGACAGATCCTGATGAATGCCTATTTTGAGACGATTTCCCATTTTGCCACGAAAATTTCCCATATTATACTAATTAACTCCGGCGTAAAACTGGCTGTTGAAGGAGCGGAGGTGCTGGAACAGATACGGGAACTGGAAAAGATGAATATTGAAATCCTTGTCTGCGGCACCTGTCTCAACTTTTTCAAAATCAAGGATCAACTGAGGGCGGGAACAGTCTCCAACATGTTTACAATCCTTGAAGCCCTGGCAAAAACGAACAGGGTTCTGAGTCCCTGATGATTTTGCACCAAGAATAAACATGAACAAATACGGCCACAGGGGAATGAGATATATTTGTCTTGATGCAGGGCATATCTGTCAAAATATGCTGCTTGCCGCCGAGGACCAGGGCTTGGGGCCTGTCCGGTGGCAGCCGTGGGCTGTAAATGATATGTACTTTTTCGTGCAGAGATGGTAAAGAATTCTCCATTCAGACATCTCTTCCAAACAACCAACTTAGACAGTGAGAGCAGCGATATGACCCTGGCAGCCTTTGATTATACAAAACTTGATGTACCTGAAATTCTACAAATAACCTTTCATCCCCGCCCCGAGGACCAGGCACCGCCCACCTCTGCTAATGTGATTAATTACCGCATTCCGGTGGCGGACGGGATTGAGCTTGGAGCCCGGTTCCACATGACGGAAGACACGAGCTCGGCCAATATTCTTTTTTTCCACGGCAACGGTGAAATCGTTGGTGATTATGATGATATCGGCCCAATGTATAATGAACAAAACCTGAGTCTTCTGGCCGTGGACTATCGAGGCTACGGCAGCAGTGACGGCTCACCCACCATTTCGTCAATGATGACTGATGCCATCATCGCCCTGAAAGAAGTAAAAAAATGGCTTGCCGCCAACAATCGCACCGGCCGTCTGATTGTCATGGGAAGGTCACTGGGCAGTGCCCCGGCCCTGGAAATAGCGTCACGCTGCCCGAATGATATTGACGCGCTCATTATTGAAAGCGGCTTTGCGGAGACGCTGCCCCTGCTTGCCACCATGGGAGTTGATGTCAAAAAAACAGGCCTGACTGAGTCTGACGGATTTCATCATATTGAAAAAATCCGCCAGGTAAAAAAACCGACCTTGATTCTCCATGCTCAGAACGATCAGATCATCCCCATCTCTCATGGAACAGTTCTCCAGATGGAATGCGGGGCAAGCTCCAGGGAAATTCAAATCGTGCCCGGCGCCGGTCATAACAACATCATTGATGTTACAGGCAGGATGTATTTTGAAGTAATCAATCAATTTATCAAAAAAATAGGCATGAGAAAAAGACCGAAAAAGTTGGGCGTGCGATAGGCAAATTTATGATTTCGGATTTGGAATTGCGGATTTCGGTTCTATTGATTCTGAAATCGCAAATCCGAAAGCCAAAAGGATTTTATATGAAAGTCTCTTGCAGAGGCACAGAATTCACAGATTTTTTTCTCTGCATCTCTG